>MEND01000217.1 GCA_001768975.1 Bacteroidetes bacterium GWA2_31_9
CATTTAAAAATTAAACGGGGTGAATAAAAAAATATATTATTTAAGATTTAGTTCACCCCACCTTCAGGGACATAAGCCTGTAAAGCCCAATTGGCATTTCCCCCATAAGCACTAGCACTAATGCCAATGTTTAAATTTGATTGACCATAAGCGTTGCCTACTAATCCTGTATTTTGGTTTGCAGTTCCAGCAGCTTCGCCTCTTAAACCATAGTTTTGGGCATTAGGATTATTTGAATATGCCACACCTTCCAATCCAATCCCAATACCACTTGAATTGCCGACCTGACATCGCATTCCTGAAGAAATTAAGCCAGCAGGGAAATTAGTTGCATCAGTATAAAAATTTGCACAGAATTGTTCTGTAGTATTCCTAACATTAAATTTACAATCACTTGATGAAGTTTCTCCAATTGCTATTTTATCATTAACATCTGTAGCAAACATTTGACCTGTACCTGCACCTGACCAGCCCGATGCTTGTGTTACACCAGTATTTTCTAAATCAGTTACTCTTGTGTCAAGTTCTTTCATAGAATTAATACTTAAATATGCAAGCGCATCGCTATTAAAGCCGAGTATTGCTGTTTGGTCTGTACTATTAGTATCAAGTTGCATCATAATTGTATCAATTGTATATGGCATAATTGAAGCGACATCTTGTGCTAAAACACCAATCTTATGATAACCTGCCTCAGTACTTCCTAAACCATTATATTCAAAAGAAATTGGATTGATTTGCTTAATAATATCTAAACCATCGTTAAATGGTTGAATGTTTGTTTTTAATCTTGCATCAGAAGGAATAACCCAAGTACTACTTACGGTATTAAAGGCTTGCCCACTCACTGCTAAAGGATAACCTGAAGTTGTTAATTCGGGTGTAGAATAATTAATACTTACTGCACCTTTATTTCTAGGTACATAAATTGCAAAATTTCTATAACCATCACCATAAAAAGGTGCTTCAAAATGACCAGCAATGCTAACTCTACCATTTTTGGCAAAAAAATTACCTGCTATATTTATAGATCCATCTAAAGAATTATTACCATCAACATAAGAGTAAATACCATAAGTTTTAACTGATGATACACTTGTCGTATTTTTATTAAATACTGACAGACCAAATGTATTATTTGCAAAATTATTATTATCCTGTAATACAGCCAGTTTATTATATTGAAACTGTGATGCCATACTAAAATCTAAACCTATCCCTATATTGTTAAAAGCTCCTTGCCCTGTAAACATCAGGTTATTATCGTTCATTGGAATATCTGTATGATGAATCAACGGATTTGTTCCCAATTCAACTTCTCCACTTCCATTAACTGAACATCCGTTTACTGCTGTAACTGCACCACCACCTGTAACAGGCGCCCAGCTACCA
Source organism: Bacteroidetes bacterium GWA2_31_9 (assembly GCA_001768975.1). Classification (GTDB taxonomy): domain Bacteria; phylum Bacteroidota; class Bacteroidia; order Bacteroidales; family GWF2-33-38; genus GWA2-31-9. The sequence goes on from MEND01000217.1 coordinate 1,393, forward strand.
TTGGCATGTAATACACTATTTGGGTTTGCAGGGTCGAAAGTAATTGTATGCAAAGTTCCATCAGCTTCGTGTGTTACAATACCTTTATTTGTGCCTGTATTTAAGCCTCTTATGCGTGCATTGCCATTTACATCAATAGCCTCGGTTGGTAAATCGGTTGTGCTTAAATTAAAACCTGTTTGGCTGTTTGTAGGATTTATAAGCAAATTGCCACCTGCTTCGGTATGAATATCGGTAAATATATTTTGAGTATAAGCTAAACGTATTTGAGCTAAATTACTATTATCGTGTATTTCAAGTTTACGCTGTGGTTGAATAGTGTTGGAAAAATCGTTTCCTATACCAATATTTCTACCGATATCGCCTGTTCCGTCATTTGGTGTAGTAAAAGGTCTAATAACTGTACTACCTGTTACATAGGTTTTAAAATCACAATTTGCAGTTCCTTGTGCAATATTGCCTGGTCTAGTTAATCGTAACTGCAAAAGTGGGTCACCATTGTCTATTGTACTAGCAGATGTATTATTAGCAGTAATATGCAATCTTGCCATTGGTTGAGATTCGGTAATTCCCATTCTGGGTATTGTACCACGATATGTCATACGAGCTATTTCGGCACCAAATTGATTGTTTGCAGGGTCGCCACTATTTGAATCCCATGGGCCTGTAAAAATAAATCGCAAATCATCAGGACCTGCATCTGCTCCGGTAGCAACAAAAGCATTATCGCCCCAGTTAATTATTGCATCATGCCTATCATCTGTTTGACTTTCGGAGCGTAAACCTACATACATATTATCGGTAGCACTGTAATAAAATGTACCAATATTCATCCATGGTCTTGCACCACCACCAACACCACCTGCTAAATCATTACCAATATGAAGCATCGAAACTGGTATAGGAATAGCAGAATTTCCAATTGCAACTCTTGTATTTGTCCCATTTCGGGTAACTCTAAAACGTTCTGTATTATTTGTAAACATTGTAATAGGCAAATCTTCGTTTTGGCGAATTTCGGCATTACCCAAAGCATTTATTCCTACATATAAGCCTAAATCGGAATTAAGGTTGGTAAATGATGAGTAAACTGTTGTTGCTGTGGCATCGTGTAAGTTTTGTTTTGTAAGTGGTGTTGATGTGCCTAAGCCAAGCCAGCCTGATTTGGTTAATCGCATATATTCAGCATTATTAGTATAAAACAACATATCGAAATTAAGTTTTTGCTTTAGTTCGGCATTATTAGAGGCTGCAATCCCAACCTGAAAACCATTGGTATTTGCACTGTTTGACCCACCGTGTGTATAAGTTGTAAATACATCTACCATTGACCTGTCCCAAAGATGCTGTTTGGTTTGGGGAGTTTGGGTGCCTATGCCTAAACGGATGTTCCAAAATCCGCCTATACCATTTTTCCCAATACCAATTATGCCATTTGTTGAAGTTATATAATCGTTGCCAGCAAATGCATTAGAACCTCCAAGAACTAATGAGTTAGAACCTATATGTAACTGACCAGTTATTCGCATACTATCAGCAGTAATCTGTCCTTCAACTTCTAATGGAACACTTGGTTCATCAGTACCAATACCAACATAACTATTGAGGGGATAATTATAAATATTTCCATCATCCTTTTCCCAAAGCTTACCTTGTCCGTTGTTATTATTACCTTGATTATTTCCATTGCTTTTTAATGGAATATCTTGACTATAAGTAATTATACTTATAGCAATTAGAATAAAAATTAAAGTTAATTTTCTCATAATTTTAAAGTTTAATTATTTTGTTGTTAATTATTTTGTTATCAAATAAAATTTTAATTACATAAAATCCTTTTTGTTTATTCGAGAAATCAATTGTATATACTTCTAGGTTTTTGCTCATATTCAGATTTAAATTTTCACCTAAAAAGTTAAATACTTCAATACTTACATTGTTATAATCTGCAATTTCAATAAAAACATTGTCATTTACCGGATTAGGAAAAATTTTTATGTCATTATCAAGATTAACATTATTAATATCAACATCACAAGTTGCAGGAGATGAATTACATGTTAATGAATCTGTTGATACACATACATAATCTATGTAGTAATATGCCCATTTGCTATTAGAGTCAATACAAGATGTGTTAGTATTATTAAATTCAAAAAAGTTTCCTATTAAAATATAATTATAAGAAGAGTCCGCTATAAAAGAGCCAGATATTTTTGTCCAATTTACCGTATCAATAATTATCTCTGACGAATAAACATGAGCAAAATTGTGAATTACGGGTGCAGGAATTTGGATTAATTCGCCATAATTCATATTTGTAAATAATGCCCCTAACTTATCTGTTCCACAATTAATTGCATAACCATTAGCTAGATTTGCATAAAATGATACATAATATTTTGTACCAATAATCAAAGGATTATTTAATTTTACTCCAATGAATTCATTTGAACCAGGGTTAAACTGTACATAAGTTATTATACCAGCATAAGAATGACAAGTTATATTAATAGGATTTTGAAAGCCCATTATATTATTTGGTATAGAAGTTTCATTTCCAATAGAACAAGTATTAAAAAGGTCTGGTGTATTTATCGCAATTGACCAATTTGAAACATAAGTAAATTGATTTAAGAATTCAGGGCAACTACTATATTCCTCAAAACTCGGATTGGGCACGAGGTTTTGGGCATCAACTGAACCAATAATGTAAACAGCTATTAATAAACAAAATATCTTTTTCATAACAAAAGGGTTATATATTATTAAAATTTCTTAATTTTTTAAGCAGTTTACTATAAATTGCTTAAAAGTGCAAATTAATTAAATTTCATAAGCACCTCCATTCTGTGTAACACAAGCCTCTGGTTTGTAGGATTATGAAATTTATGTAAGATTGTTTTGTTTTGGGGAGTTTCGTGCTGCAGGTTCGGGTTAGTTTGGAAGGGAAAAACCTGAAGGAAGGTGTTATAGAAAAAAAAGAAAAAAATATGTTTAAGAAGAATCTCTCTCTCTCTCTCTCTCTCTCTCTCTCTCTCTCTCTCTCTCTCTCTCTACAAAATGCGGATTTTAGAAGGTTTTGCATATAATTTGGTTTTATTTTGCCATCAAATATATGTTAATAAAATGTAAAATAAAATAAAAACACAAATAAATTTATTGCTTTAATAAATAAATGTGTTATAATGCTGAATTATAAACATTTATATATGTATTTAAATATCAGTACAATAACAAATGCACATATCTGCATTTGATATATGTTTTATATAATAATGATTATTGAATATTTATATTCTATGTTTTGATAACAAAAAACCTTATTATGCTTGAATGATAGCGAATAAATTAGCCTGTTATAATGAATTTATCTTAATAAATGATATAACGCTGAAATAAAAATCTGAATATTTCCAAAATAATAGTTTAAAACTTTGAAAAAACAGCTTTTACTGTGAACAACTATGATTTTAATTGCAGATTTTGTGAATTCTAAAAAAATCGTGTAGGTTTGACAAAAATTTTTACAAATGAATTTTATTGAAGAACTCAAATGGCGTGGCATGATTCACGATATTATGCCCGGAACAGAAGAAGAACTTGCAAAGGGAATGACTTCGGCATATATCGGATTTGATCCAACTTCAGACTCATTACATATTGGTAGTCTTGTGCAAATTATGACATTAGTTCATTTTCAACGTTGCGGTCACAAACCTGTTGCACTTGTTGGTGGAGCTACTGGAATGGTTGGAGATCCATCTGGAAAATCGCAGGAAAGAAATTTGCTTTCTATAGAATTATTAAATCATAATTTAAGTTGTATGCAAAGGCAACTTGAGCGATTTTTGGACTTTAATTGTGGAGCAAATTCAGCCGAAATAGTTAATAATTTCGATTGGTTTAAGAACTTTACATTTCTTGATTTTATTCGTGATGTAGGTAAACATATCACTGTTAATTATATGATGGCAAAAGATTCTGTTCAAAAGCGTTTAGAGTCAGGAATGTCGTTCACAGAGTTTTCTTATCAGTTAGTACAAGGTTTCGATTTTTATTGGCTTTATAAAAATAAAGGATGTAAAATTCAAATGGGAGGCTCCGATCAATGGGGAAATATTGTTACCGGAACAGAATTAATTCGCCGTAAAGAAGCGGGAGAAGCTTATGCCATTACAACTCCATTGATTAAGAAAGCTGATGGAACAAAATTCGGAAAAACCGAAGAAGGCAATGTTTGGCTCGATTCTCAAAAAACATCAGCCTATAAATTTTTCCAATATTGGATAAATACTGCCGATGAAGATGCATTGAATTATATAAAAATTTTCACTTTACTTAATAAAGACGAAGTTGATAAGTTAATTGAAGAGCATCAGGCAGCACCACATTTAAGAATCTTACAGAATAGAATTGCAAAAGAAGTAACAACAATGGTTCATTCTACCGAAGATTATGAGGCAGCATTAGAAGCATCTCAAATATTATTTGGAAAAGGAACTTTCGAAAGTTTATCAAAAATGACTGAAGAAATGTTTTTGTCAGTTTTTGAGGGAGTACCTGTTTTTAATATTGATAAAGAAATAATTAAATCAGGTATAAATATTATTGATTTATTAAGTGTAAATACTAATGTTTTTCCAAGTAAAGGAGAGGCACGCAAAACCATTGCAGGGGGTGGAGTTAGCGTAAATAAAAATAAAGTAGAAATTGAATACAATGTGTCACTATCTGATTTAATTTCTGAAAAATATATTTTAATACAAAAAGGTAAAAAGAATTACTATTTGGTTAAAATTGATTAATTAATCAATTCAAAATATTTTATTTAGAATATTTTTCTAATTTTGGGGTCTTTAAAAATTATATGACAGAAGAAAAGAAGGATTTTACTTTCGACTCAATAAACGTATTATCATTTGTTAATAGCAAAAGTAAAATTCTTATTGTTGTTTCAATAGTAGCTTTTGTAATATCTTCAATTGTTACAATATTTATAAAAGACAGGTACGAATCTTCTGTAATATTGTTTCCTGCTTCATCTAGCTCAATTTCACAATCATTATTAACTGACAATACAACAAAAAAAGAAATTCTTAAATTTGGCGATAAAGAAGAAGTTGATCAATTACTACAAGTTTTATATTCAGACCAAATACGAAATAGAATTATTGATAAATATGATTTATTAAATCATTACGATATTTCTCCCGATTCAAAATATAAAAGAACAAAGTTAAAGAGAGAGTTTGACAACAATATTATGTTCTCCAGAACAGAATATATGTCTGTAAGAATTGATGTACTTGACATAAAAGCTCAAACCGCAGCAAATATTGCAAACGACATTGCCGATTTGGTTGACTCAGTAATGACCAGAATCCAAAAAGAAAGATCCCTGAAAGCTTTAGCAATAGTTGAACATGAATATCTTTCCCAAAAAGAAAAAATGAAAAAATTTGATGATTCTTTATCCATAATTAGGAAAAAAGGAATTATGAATTACGAATCTCAAGCAGAGGTTTATAACGATGCTTATGCAACTGCAATAGCCGAAGGACGAATAAAAGGAGCTGAAATGCTTCAAGGGAAATTAGATACATTAGCATTATATGGTGGTGCTTATGTTTCGTTGAGAGATTTAATGGTGTATGAAACCGAAAAACTTAGTATTCTTGAAGCAAAATATGTTGAAGCAAAAGTTGATGCAGAGCAGGATTTACCACATCGTTTTGTTGTAAGTAGAGCCGAACAAGCAGAAAAAGCAAAGTATCCATTACGTTGGTTAATTGTTTTAGTATCGACTCTTTCAAGCTTTGTTTTAGCACTGTTGTTACTAATAATAACAGATAGTATTAAAAAAAAAAATTAATAAGTGATTGTAAAAACTTAATCGCATATATTGATGGCTATGTACAATATAATTTATCACAATTTAACTACGAAATGATGGAAAATTACTTAAATAATAAAAGTTTTTTCGTGCTGATTAGCAAGTGGAAAAAACATATAATTGCAATTATATTTATTGCAGCAATTGTATCGTATGCAGCTACTTATTTAATTACTCCTAAATTTAAATCTGAAGCTATTTTATATCCAGTTAATTTGCCAACATTTTCTACAGAATCAAATACAGAGCAAATGCAGCAAATTATTGAATCAATGGACATTAGAGAAAAAATATTTTTGACATTTGATTTAGCTGCTCATTATGAAATTGATACTGCTGAAAAGTATTGGTTTACAACGTTAAATAAAGAATTTGAGAGTAATGTTTCGGTTTCAAAAACTCAATTTGATGCTGTTCAAATTGAAGTATTTGATAAAGACCCTCAAATTGCTAGTAATATGATTGATTCAATAATTCAATATTATAATGAAACTGTTCGTCGAATGCATAGACAAAAACATGAAGAAGTTGTCGTATTGAAAAAAGAAATGCTTGATAAGGTGACGAGAGAGATTGATTCACTTGAAGCTATAAAGAAAGAACATCAGGTACAATTTGGGATATTTGATTATGGAACACAGTCAAAAGAAGTAACTAAACGTTATGTAAAGTTATTATCTGAAGGAAGAGGAGGAAGCCAACCTGCCAACGAAATACATACAATAATTGATAATTTATCAAAAAAGGGTATTGAAAACGATAAAGTTTCAAGTTTACTTTGGAGTGCAAGAAATATCTACAATAATACAAAAGTTGAGTATGAGAATGAGGTTATCGAAGTTCAAAAAGAAATCACATATGCTCAATTTGTTACAAAACCTTTTCCAGCCGATAAAAAATCTTCTCCAATAAGAATGATTTATGTTTTATTTAGCTGTATTGCAACTCTAGTTGCGGCTATAATTTTTATTACATTTATAGAAAGCAAAAAAACTGCTAACTAAAAAAGTGAATAAATTGCAATTAAACAGTAAGTTAATATGGGTTTACGTATTGTCATTTATTTTTATTTTAGTAAATGCAGTATTTATTTATAAAGAAAATTTACTTTTCAACATAGTTCCTCTTGCAGTATTAGTTATCCTTTTTGCAATATTTTCACTAAAAAAACTCTTTTATATTGTTTTATTTTTGGTTCCATTATCAGTCCCTTTAAAGGATTTGATCCCAAATCTTGAGTTTGATATGTTTTTACCAACTGAACCATTGTTGGTTGGGATATTATTATTATTTCTTTTTAAAATTTTAATTGAAAGAAAATTCGATAGAAATATTGCTTTACATCCTGTTTCAATAGCCATTTACATAAATCTATTCTGGATTTTAATTACAGTTTTAACTAGTACTATGCCTGGAGTATCAATTAAAGTTTTATTAGCAAGACTATGGTTTCTTGTAACATTTTATTTTATAGCTACTCAAATTTTTAAAAATTTTAATGATATAAATAAATATTATTGGTTTTATATTATCCCTTTTTTGCTTGTAATTGCTTATTCAATTATTCGATTAGCTGGATATGGTTTCCTGAATTATAAAGCTGCAAATATTGTAATGACACCTTTTTACAACGATCACACTTCTTATGGAGCAGTTTTAGCAATGTATATTCCTGTAATTATTGGTTTAGCTATTTATCCAAAATATTCAGCAAAATTAAAAACCATAACTTGGATAATTCTTGCAGTATTTATAGTAGCTATAATTTTTTCATATACTAGAGCTGCTTGGTTAAGTTTAGTGGGAGTTCTTGGAGTTTTAGTTCTAGTATTAATGAAAATTAAATTTAGAACAGTAGTTTTATTTTTAGGAACTTTAATTTTTCTTTTCTTATCGTTTCAAACACAGATATTTATATCGTTAGAGCAAAACAGACAGGATTCTTCTGCAGATTTAGGAAAGCATCTTCAATCTATTTCTAATATTTCTTCCGATGCATCAAATGTTGAGAGGATAAATCGCTGGAAATGTGCTTTAAGAATGTTTGCCGAAAAGCCAGTATTTGGATGGGGACCTGGAACATACCAGTTTCATTATGCAAAATATCAATTTTCGGAAGATAAAACCATCATAAGTACAAATTATGGCGATATGGGAAATGCTCATAGTGAATATATTGGACCATTAGCTGATTCAGGTGTTATGGGAATGCTTACTTATTTAGCAATTTTAATTGCTGTTTCATATACTGCAGTTAATGTCTTTAGACTAACGAAAAAGAGAGAAATTAAAATAATATCAATGGTTTCTTTTCTAGGACTTTTTACATATTTTATTCATGGGGTTATGAATAACTTCCTTGATACTGACAAAGCATCTGCTCCTTTTTGGGGATTTATCGCAATTATTGTTGCATTAGATGTTTATCATAAAAATAGTGAAGATAAGCCAAAAGAAATTTCAGCCGAAATTACTGAATAAAGTCAAGACCAATTATTGTAATATCATCAAATAGAGTTTTGACTCCCCTATGAACATTTAATTTCTCAATAACATCAATTATTATTTTATCAATAGGATCGTTTTTAATAATGCAGAATTCTATAAATTCTGTACCAAATTCAACATTTTCTTGATTCTCAACTTCAACTAATCCATCTGTATAACAGATTAATTTTGAATTGTTTGTTATCTTTATGTAGCCTTTGTTAATTTCATGTATTTCATCAACCATTCCAAGCCCTACACAGCCATTTTTTAAAAAATTAACTGTTCCAGTTTTTGCATTAAACATAATTGGAGGATTATGTCCAGCATTAATGTAAACTAGTTCTTTAGTTTTGTAACAATATTTTGCAATAAAAAGGGTTATGAATTTTTCACCTTTTGTATTTTTTAAAACAATTAGGTTAAGCTTTCTAATTAATTCAGTTAGTGAGACTTCTGGTGTGAATAGTGCTCTTAAATTTGCTTGAAAATTCGACATTAATAATGCTGCTGAAATTCCTTTGCCAGAAACATCAGCAATACAGAAACCTATTTCATCTTCGCTTAATTCAACAACATCGTAATAGTCTCCACCAACATCAAAGTGTGGAAGGTAAAATGAATCAATTATAACGTTTTTATTTCTTGGTAGTGATTCTCTGTCGGGAATAAGCATGGCTTGCATTTTAGATGCTAATTCAAGTTCCTTTTTCAATGCTTCTTGCTTAATCGTCTCTTTATGTAAACGCTTATTCTCAATTGCTACAATAATAATATTTGTAAGTGTTTGAATAAAATGCAAATGTTTTATTGTTGGGCTAACTCCTTCTTGTTCTTCATCAATATCTCCTATCAATACATAGGCTAGGGGAGTTTCTTTATGAAAAACCGGAATTATAACATCAAATGGCTTAAATTGAGGCAATTGACTGTCTGATGTGTTTGTAATATTTGTTATCTCTGTAAAACATGCTAAGTCGTTATTAACATTTAAACAGCTCATGAAGTCCTTAGGTATTCCCGAACAGTGAATACATTCCCAATCTTTATTTTTTGTATAAACTACAATTTTTCCAATATTGAGTTCTCTGGTAAGTATTTCTTCAAATTTTAGTAATAAGCTATTTGTAGATAAATTCTCATTAATTGCCTGAGTAATATCAAGCAATATATTAAGTTTAAAATTACTTACTTTAAGCCGTTTTAGTGATGCCCTAGACATTTTTTTTAGCTTGAGAATTATTTAACAAGTTAGGTAAATTTTTTATTAAAACAAGTTCTTTCATTTTTTTCTTGGCTTCAATAGCAGGAGAACCAAAGTAAACCTTATTAGCCTCCAGTGTTTTAGCAACACCTGATTGTCCAAGAACAATTGCTCCGGTTTTAATAGTTAAATCTTTTTGAACTCCAACTTGTCCCCATAAAATTACATTGTCTTCTAAAGTAACAACTCCAGCAATTCCAACCTGTGATGCAATCAAACAATTTTTGCCAACGACTACATCATGTGCAATATGAATTAAATTATCGAGCTTTGTTCCTTCACCAAGAATTGTGTCGCTTGAAACTCCTCTGTCAATTGTGCAATTTGAACCTATTTCAACATTTGATTCTATTATTACTCTTCCACAAGAAAGGAGTTTGTCGTATCCTTCGGGTCGTCGTTTATAATAAAATGCATCGGAGCCAATTACAGTTCCTGAGTGAATTATAGTATTGTTACCAATTATTGTATGATGATAAATTGAAACATTTGCATGAATCAGACAATTTTTACCAATTTCAACATTGTTTCCAATAAAAGTTCCAGGTTGAATTATTGTTCCTTCTCCAATTTTTGCAGTTTTATCAATAGCATCATTACTTGGAACAAACTTAATATTCAAACGAGAAATTTTATTATAATCAGTAAATGGATCTTTAGAAAATATTAGCATTTTATCGTCAGGTCTGTTGACTTTTTTATTTATTATTACAACAGATGCTTTTGATTTTAATGCTTTTAAATAATATTTTGGATGATCAACAAATGTTATGTCACCGAATTCAACTTTATGTATTTCATTAATTCCGGTAACTTTAAAGTCTTTATCTCCTTCAAATTCAGCACCTAAAATTTCTGCAACTTCTTTTAAAGTATAAGGATTCTGAAATTTCATTTTATAATTAATTTAAAAGTCTTACTGTTTAAAACCACCAACTCTTTCATTATAAGACAAATCTCTAGTGTCAACCTTAACTTTATCTCCAATGTTAACAAAAAGTGGAACATTAATAATTGCTCCAGTTTCAAGAGTCGCTTTTTTCAAAGCTGTTGACGAAGAAGTGTCACCTCTTAATCCAGGTTCTGAATAAGTAACTTCTAAAACAACAAAGTCAGGTAAGTCACAAGTTAGTGGAGTTTCAGTATTTGCATCAAAAACGATTTCAACTTCTATACCTTCTTTCATTAATTGTGGATAGTCAATCATTTTTTCAGGTATTGTTAATTGCTCATAAGTCTGAGTATGCATAAAAACAAAACCACTTTCTTCTTGATAAAGATATTGATGAGGTCGGCGTTCAACATTTGCTTCTGTAATTTTTACTCCTGAAGTGAAAGTGTTTTCGATTACTTTTCCGTTTGTAAGACTTTTTAATTTGGTTCTTACAAATGCTGGACCTTTGCCGGGCTTAACGTGTTGAAATTGAACAATTTTATAAATATCGTTATTGAATTCCATGCAGAATCCATTCTTAAAATCAGCTGTATTTGCCATAATTAATTTAATTTTGGTTACAAAAATAATTGAAAACTATAAATTACCTAAATATTTTGAGTTTTATAATTCTGTTTTAGTTTAAAATTCAACTAATGGATAGATTTAATCATCATTACTACAACAAACTATTATTTTGTAAAAACTTTTTGCCATTTTTGCTAAAAATTTTATTTGTAAAATGAATTCAATAAAAGGACATAATGCATACAATCAATTGCTTAATAAAATTGGTCTAACATATACAAATGCTAAATCTAAAGCAGTAAATGCAGTTAATATTGAATTAATTAATGCATATTGGAGTATTGGAAAACACATAATTGACTTTGAGCAATCAGGAAATATAAAAGCAGAATATGGAGATAAGTTACTTTTAGGATTGTCTAAAGATTTATCGCTTAAATATGGGAAGGGCTTTAGTCGTTCTAATTTGCAGTATATGAGATTGCTGTATAAATGCTACCCAATTTGCCAGACACTGTCTGGCAAATTGAGCTGGTCGCATTATGTAGAATTAGTATCAATTGATGAAGAACTGGCTCGTAAATTTTACGAAAACCAAGCTTTATTGGAAAATTGGTCTATACGTGAATTAAAAAGACAAAAGAAAAGTGGTTTGTTTCATCGTCTTGCAATTAGCACAGATAAAGTAGGAATTATGAATTTGGCGAAACAAGGAAAAATAGTTGAAAACGAGTCAGACCTTGTTAAGCAACCTTATATTCTTGAATTTCTAAATTTACCTGAAAATAATAGATATACTGAAAATCAATTAGAACAGTCAATAATTGATAATCTACAGGACTTTATACTTGAATTAGGAAAAGGATTTGCTTTTGTCGGAAGGCAATATCGTATTACAATTAATAACAAACACTATTTTATTGATTTAGTATTCTATCATATAAAATTAAAACGATATGTGTTGATTGATCTTAAAATAGAAGATGTAGAGCATTACGATATTGGACAGATGAATATGTATTTAGGTTATTTTCAAATAGAGATTAACGATGAAACAGATAATCAACCAATAGGAATTATTCTTTCGCAAGAAAAAGATGATATTATGGTAGAATATGCAATGATTGGTATATCAAGCAATTTATTTGTATCTAAATATCAAATATATTTACCTGATATAAAGGAATTAAAAAAACGTGTAAAACAAATAATAGATAAGGATTGATAATTTTAAAAAAAATAAAAAATGGAATCACGTAGAGTAAGAGTGCGTTTTGCCCCAAGTCCAACTGGACCTTTGCACATGGGTGGAGTTAGAACAGCTTTGTTTAATTATCTTTTTGCAAAAAAACATGGTGGCGATTTTATTTTAAGAATTGAAGATACCGACCAAACTAGATATGTTCCTGGAGCAGAAGATTATATTATTAAATCTTTAAAATGGTGCAATCTGTTTTTTGATGAAGGTGTTGATAATGGTGGAGAGTATGGCCCATATAGACAATCCGACAGAAAAAGTATTTATAAGCAATATGCTGATAAGTTAATCGAAAATGGTTGGGCTTATTATGCTTTCGACACACCTGATGAACTTGACAATATTCGTAAAAAGAATGAAGCAGAGGGAAAACACAATTGGCAATATGATGTAACATCAAGAGCTTCAATGCGTAATTCGTTAACTTTAACTGCTCATGAAACACAAGAACTTCTTTCGCAAAATGCTCAATTTGTGATTCGATTTAAATTTCCAGAAAACGAGAATATTAAAGCTATTGATTTAATTCGTGGTGAAGTTGTTGTAAACTCAAATACTCTCGACGATAAAGTTCTTTTCAAATCTGATGGAATGCCAACCTATCATCTTGCAAATGTTGTTGATGATTATCTTATGAAAATTTCACACGTCATTCGTGGCGAAGAATGGTTGCCATCAATGCCATTACATGTAATGCTTTACAGAGCTTTTGGTTGGTCAGATGTGATGCCTCAATTCGCACATTTACCATTACTTTTAAAACCCGATGGAAAAGGAAAGTTAAGCAAACGTGATGGCGATAGATTAGGCTTTCCTGTTTTTCCTTTAGAATGGAAATCTCCTGAAGGAGAAGTTTCTTCTGGTTACAGAGAATCAGGATATTTTGCAGAATCTTTTGTAAATATGATTGCATTACTTGGTTGGAACGCCGGCACTGAACAGGAAATTTTTACAATGCAGGAATTAATCGACAGCTTTTCGTTAGAAAGAGTTGGAAAATCAGGTTCAAAATTCGACCCTGAAAAAGCAAAATGGTTCAATCAGCAATATTTGAGAATGAAAACGGGGGAAGAACTTGCTGATTTATTTATGCCAATTTTAAAAGAACAAAATATAAACGTTTCAATTGAAAAAGTTGTTACAATTTGCAATCTTGTTAAAGAAAGAGCAGTATTTGTAAAAGATTTATGGCAACATTCGTATTTCTTTTTCCAAAAGCCAGAATCTTATGACGAAAAAGTTGTGAAAAAAAGATGGGATGCTAATATTCCAGCAATACTTGAAAGAGTATCGTCACTTATTTCTGAAATTAAAGATTTTAATTCTGAAACAATTAAGCATAGTTTGCATGAGTATATGGAAGCAAATCAACTAAATATGGGGCAGGTAATGAATTGCTTACGACTTGTTTTAGTTGGAGGAAGTCTCGGTCCTGATATTGCCGAAATAATTAATATTTTAGGAAAAGAAGAAGTTAAAGAAAGAATATTTCACGGTATCGAAGTCATTAATAAATTTTAATCACTACAGACCGACTAAAATATTTTAACTGCTTTGAAACTTATTAAAAAGTGTAACCTCTTTGATTATTTACTTTAGGATAAAATCTGATTTATAGTTGCAAACCTATAAATTAGATTAGTAGAAGAAATAGTTATTAATTGCATAATTACAAATAGCTACTTTTATGGAGGTTATATTATTTTAGGTATATCGCAAAGTACTCAATACTAATTTATTGTAAAGAAAGCAGAAATGAAATTATTGGATAAAAAATTTTACGGACGATTGACAAATCCCTTAAAACAGGTCAAAATTAATAATTTATTTGCCCGTTCAGTGATTGAAAAGAAAATATCAGGACAAGTATTCGTTGATAACATTGAAAACCCAAAAACATTCTATGTAGTTCATCCATACGGGATGTCATTACTTTTTGGTGATACACAGAATACAGATTTCAATAAAAAATTTCTGAATTATTCACTGAATACTAACAAGATACGAGATAAATATGAATGGATGCAAGCTTATCCAAGTGATTGGGATAAAGTGCTTTCTGAACTTTATAGTAACAATTTGATTAAAGTAGCAGAGAATAAGGAGAATAAAGAATCTGGAATTATTGAGCTTAATACAAGGATTAATTTTAAATTTAATCGAGAAAAATATATCTTAAAAAAGAAAATGATTTTGCCACAAACTTGTACGATAGTGCAAACCGACAAGAAAATATACAATGAAATGATAGGTTACGTAATACCTTCAGGTTTTTGGGATTCTGTGGATGATTTTATTAACAATGGAATAGGGTTCAGTTTATTATGCAATAAAAAAATAGCTACTACTGCATATTCAGCATTTATTCATGATAACAAATTAGAATTAGGTATTGAGACAATTCCTGAGTTTCGTGGAAAAGGTTTTGCTCAGTTAGCATGTTCAGCTTTGATAGACTATTGCATTAGAAAGGATTATGAACCAATATGGGCTTGTAGATTAGAAAATATTGGCTCATATAAATTAGCGGAAAAACTTGGATTTGAAGTTTCTAACGAGATACCTTTTTACAGATTAAGTAAATAATGTGAATAAGAAAACCAACAAACTTTGAACTATAAAATGCACGACTTATCCCGATTTTTCATCGGGAAATTTTCCCCATTTTAAGTATAAAAATTTTGTATTTACTCTTTTTTAAGTTTTCCCGAAAAAATCAAATAATTCATTACAAGTTTTAATTCGCCATAGCTTGCATAATTGCCAAGTGCTTCTTTTGCAGGTGCAAACAAAATTGAATCGGCTTTTATAAAATATTCTGAAATTTTTTTAATTTTTTCTTTTGCCATTACTTTATTAATATCTAATTCGCCAATTCCAACATAATGAGCAAGATGCCCTTCAATTGTTTCAATAACCAATGCTCGTTCGCTAGCAATTTGCGATAATGTTTTACCTTCTTTAAACAAATCGAAACTGAGCTTTTTAGTATCAACTTTTTCAGCTTTTTTCTTTGGCTTATGAATTACTAATTCGGGTTCTGGAACAGCAATATTATTTTCGTTCATGTAAGTTATTACAAGTTCCAGAATTTCATCGCCATATTGTTTAATTTTTTTTTCGCCAATTCCATTAATTAATTTCAATCGTTGAATAGATGAAGGAAGCTTTGTAGCAATCTCAGATATAGCTATTTGCGACAAAATCATATAGTGTGGTTGATTAAGCTCACTAGCAAGCATATTTCGCCACTCTTTAAGCTGAATAAATAATTCTTTATGCAATGATACCGGAACATCGCTAGTTTCAACCGTCGGTTTTAATTTCGGTTTTACATATTTTTCCTCGATAGCAGATTTTGCTCTAATGCTCAGGAAATCTTTTAGCTTGAAACCATCTTTGCAATATTTTAAACATGCCGATTTAATGAAAATTTCTTTTAAAGTACGGTCTTTTATATCGACTAAAGTTTTCAGAACCGATTTATTATCGGTATGAAAAACAAGAATATTTGTAATTTCGTTATCGAGCCAGTCGGTTTTTTCGACAAAATAAACACTTGCTTTCTTAATTCGGTCTTGCAGTTGCAGATTGTTTTCCAAGTCGTTATTTTGTTCGAGCAATTGTTTTATCTGAATATTAAAACGTTCAGCAATTGTAATTATTTCTGTTTTAATTGTTTCGATTATTTTATTAGCAGCTTCTGCCTTATTTCCCAAAACAATACTTGCATTTTCTTGTAATTGTTTTCGCAGATAAAATAAATTACTTAATATAGACTGATAATCAAACAATTCGATAAGTAACGAAAGTTGATAATCGGCTTTCGATTTTTCTAAATGTATTTTTTCAGGCGGATTTTGTTCAATTGCTTTATTAAAAGCTGAAATTTCGGAATCGCTAAATAAGCCTTTTTGCGAAATTGGCGAACCAAGTACAAGTCCTTCGAGAGTTTTGCAACGGCTCAGTGCAACATAAACCTGACCATAAGCAAATGCAGAACCGGCTTCAACAATGGCTTTTTCAAAAGTAAGCCCCTGACTTTTATGTATTGTTATTGCCCAAGCCAACTTTAGTGGTAATTGCTTAAAAGTGCCAGTAACAGTTTCGATTATTTCTTTTGACTCATCATTAATTGAGTATTTCATGTTTTTCCAAACAACAGATTCTACCTCATAAACTGTATTATCGTCTTTACATTTAACATACACATATTCATCGTCAAAGCCAGTAATAGTGCCAATTTTGCCGTTATAATATAGCTTTTGTGGAGATGGGTCGTTTTTTACAAACATAATTTGTGCACCGACTTTTAAAATCAATTCTTTTTCGGTAGGGTAAGAATATTCAGGAAAATCGCCTTCAATAACAGCTTTAAAACTTTTTGATTTTTCTTTAATTTCGTTCAGTTTTTTCTCATTAATTTGCTGAGCCTGATAATTATGCGTAGTAAGAGTAATATATCCATCGTCTGATTTCGGAACAAAATTTGGAATATATTGCTTATTTAATTTTTCGAGAGTATTTAAATCAAGCTGATTTTCACGAATACAATTCAGAATTTCAATAAACTCCTGATTACTTTGACGATAAATATGTTTGAGTTCGATTGAAATATAATCAGTTTTTTTTAAAGCGATACTGTTAAAGAAAAATGCCGATTCATAAAAAGGTTTAAGCAAAGTCCATTCTTCATCTTTCACAATTGGAGCAAGTTGTTGAAGGTCGCCAATCATAAGCAATTGTACTCCGCCAAAGGGTTTACTGTTATTTTTATAACGCTTCAGCACACTGTCAATTCCATCGAGAAGGTCGGCACGAACCATACTAACCTCGTCAATTACAAGCAAATCGAGGCTTTTTATAATTTTTATTTTATCTCTATTAAATCTAAAAATGGCTTCTTTGTTATTTTGTAAACTATTTGGAACAATTGGTCCGAAAGGAAGCTGAAAAAATGAATGTATTGTAACGCCACCTGCATTAATTGCTGCAACACCAGTTGGTGCAACAACAATCATTCGTTTTGGCGAAATTTCACGAAGATTATGCAAAAAAGTAGTTTTTCCTGTTCCGGCTTTACCTGTTAGAAAAATATTTTTATTTGTATATTCAACAAAGTTAAATGCTAATTGTAGCTGTTCATTCTCAACAGTATTCATTTGAAATTAATTTTTCACAAAATACAAAATTCTTTATAATTTTATTAATCTTTTCACAATCTAACAGGGCAAACGCATCTAATTTAGGTTTAAATTTAATTGATTGATTTTCAGATTCCTCATCACTGCGTTTGATTCGGAATGACAGTCTGCAAGTGTCATTCCGAACACATTCGCTTCACTCAGTGTAAACTCTCGTGAGGAATCTATTTGCTTGTTAGTAGCTGTTTTTCAGACAAATAATAATAAATTATTTTTTTGTAAAATTTAGATGCGTTTGCCCTGCACAGTATAAATTATAAACGTATAAACTCATAAACTTTTCAACTCTTCAACAAAATAACTAACTTTGCAAACAATTCAAATCTACTATAATTGGAACTCCTAAATCTATACAAAAACCATATTCAATACAAGCAACTTATTGAAAATATTTCAAATAACGCTTGCAAAAATCTTAATTTATCAGGACTTACAGGTTCGTCAGCATCAATATTAACTTCAACCTTATTTCTGGATTTAAAAAAGCAGATTTTAATTATTTTGCCGGAATTTGAAGAAGCTGCATATTTTTATTCCGATTTAACCACGTTACTTGATAATGAGCAGGTTTTGTTTTTTCCATCTTCCTATAAACGAATTACACATAACGAGCAAATCGACCAAGAAAATATTGTTTTAAGGTCAGATGTTTTGAGCAAATTAAGCCGAAACGAAAACAACTATATTGTAGTTAGTTATGCCGAAGCAATTGCCGAAAAAGTTATTGTAAAAGAAATTCTCGACGATAACACCTTAAAGCTTTTTAAAGGCGAAAATATTTCAATTGAATTTATTCACGAAGTTCTTTATGAGTATGGCTTTGAACTAAATGACTTTGTTTTTGAACCGGGTCAGTTTTCGGTAAGGGGCGGAATTGTTGATGTTTTTTCATATTCAAACGATTTACCTTATAGAATTGAGTTTTTTGGCGATACTGTTGAGTCAATACGTTCATTTGAAATTGACAGTCAATTGTCTAAAGATTTTTTCGACCATATTGCGATACTTCCTGATATTAAAAACACACTACAACAAGAAAAACACGAATTGTTGTTTAGTTACTACAAAGAAAATTTGTTGATTTTAGCTAAAGACCTGAAATACTCGACAGAAATATTGACTAATATTTTAGAAAAAACTGCAAACTTTGATAATATTACAGAGAGTTCATTTATTTCTGAAACAAATGAATTATTGAACTACATAAGCAAATATCAAATAGTGGAATTTGGTGTAAATCAGCTTTATAAATCAAATAATTCAATTGCATTTAATACTTCACATCAACCTCTTTTTCAGAAAAACTTTGAGCTTCTTACATTAAATTTAATCGAAAATTACGAAAAAGG
>MEND01000218.1 GCA_001768975.1 Bacteroidetes bacterium GWA2_31_9
TGTAAAAGCTTTTTCATTCGATGTTATTCCTAGTTCAATGCTCGATAATTTGCTTATTTTCAAAACACCATCGGCAGAACTTCCCGGAGACTTTGCAGGTGGAGCAATTCAAGTTTTTACTAAAAACTTTCCCGACAAAGATTTTATAAATATTTCTTACTCAACAGCTTTCAGGGAAAAATCAACTTTTGGCAATTTTTATAAAACAAATGGAAGCAAAACAGATTTCTTAGGTTTTGACAACGGAATCAGAAAACTACCAAATGATTTTCCAACCCGTCTTCAAAGTATATCAAATTCTGACTATGATCAACAAAAACTAAAAGATTTTACAAAAGGACTTAATAACGATTGGACTGCTGATAAAACAATTGCAATTCCTGATCAGAGATTATCGCTGGAACTTGCAAAAAAATTTAAAATTGGAAAAATTACAGCAGCAAATATTTCATCATTAAATTATAGTAACACATTTAGTCATAACATTGTTGAACGATATGGCTTTGAAAATGGCGATTCGTCATATACATATATAGATGAACAATATGTAAACTCTGTAAAAGTTGGTGTATTACATAATTGGGCGTTCAATTTTGGTAATAATAAAATTTTATTCCGTAACTTATTTAATCAAAGCGGACAAAATAAATCAATCTTACGAACTGGCGAAGAATATAGTAATGGTGATATAATTCAAGCTTATGAGTTTAAAAATACAAATCGTACAACTTATTCTGGTCAACTTGCAGGCGAACATATTTCACAAAATGAAACATCAAAATTAAACTGGACATTAGGATATGCTTTGGCAGGAAGAAATGAGCCTGACACAAAGCGACTTACTTTAACTCTTGAACAAAGTAATGAAAGTCCTAATTATGGAAAATTTCATGTTTTAATTCCAAGCGGTGTTGATCCAAAATATGCAGGACGTATATTTTTACTTACTAAAGAGAAAATTATGATGATTAGCTCAAATTATAGTAAGAAAATACTTTTCAATAATTTTGAACCTGAAATAAAAGCTGGTTTCTATTCAGAATTTAAAAGTCGTTCATTCACACCTCGCATACTTGGATTTGTTGCTGGCAAAAATTATAGCTGGAGTCAGGAATTTAACCCAATAGACTCTATTTTTTCTGACAATTCGATTAACTCAGATAAAATAAAATTGAGCGAAATTACAAATCCATCCGACGCTTATTCTTCTGAAAACAAGCTTATGGCAGGATATTTATCATTAAAAATCCCAATTATTAAAAAAATTAATGTAATTACAGGATTAAGAATTGAAAAAAACCTTCAAACACTTACTTCAAAAGATGTTGAACCTATTAAAATTGATACTGTCAACTTGTTTCCATCAGTAAATATTTCTTATAATATCAGCAAAAAAAGCCTTTTACGTCTAGCTTACGGAAAAACTATAAACCGACCCGAATTTAGAGAAATAGCTCCTTTTGTTTTTTACGACTTTGAATCAAGAGCTGTTGTTTATGGTAATCCAAAACTCAAAAATGCAATTATTCATAATTATGATTTAAGATTTGAATTTTATCCATCACCATCAGAAGTAATTAATATTGGAGGTTTTTATAAAAAGTTTATTAATCCAATAGAGTCAATAATGATTCAAGCAGGTAGCGGAATTAACTATTCGTTTGCAAATGCAGAATATTCTACCAGTAAAGGAGTAGAAATTGAAGCCCGAAAAAATCTTAGTAGCCTTGAAAATCAAAACAATTTTTTGAAAGTTTTTAAAGATTTTACTGTTCTTTTTAATGCTTCAATTATTAAAAGTCAGGTTTATTTCGATAAAACTATTTACAAAACTGAGAAAGACCGAGCAATGCAAGGACAATCGCCTTATATTGTAAATTCTGGTATTTATTACACAAACGATAGCCTGAACTTAATGATTAGTGTAATGTACAATGTTATTGGTAAACGAATTATTTTCGCTGGAGACCCGAACAATCCTGATATTTACGAATTGCCTCGTAATGTTCTTGATATAACTTTCAAAAAGAAAATAGGAAAACATATTCAGCTAAAAGGTGGTATTCAAGATATATTAAATCAAAAAGTTGTATATAATCAGATTGAAACAGCTGAAAATTCTAATACTACACATAATACAATGACTTTCCGACCTGGAAGATATTATAGTCTTGGTATTACTTATGAGTTTTAATTTTTATAAAAGGGCTAAAGCCCTGAATTTGTACTAATTAATCAATTCCACGACCTAAAGTTCGTGGCAACTGAAGATACTTATTTTCAGAATCTTCCAAAAAAATACAGAACTATTGATAATCATTACATTTATTTTTACAATGCAACCCTTTGAGCTTTTTCCTTTGGCTTTTTCCCTTAATCTTTATCACATCACATTTAACAATATAGTCACGTAATATTAATCTAAACTTAAAGTCAATTTAACTATAGAGTAATATGCTGATTGTACTTTTGAGCATATTTAATTTAATAAATTTTAAAAATGAAAAAAATGAAAACTTTCTTGATGTTAATCGCAGTAGTAATGGTAATTTCAAGTTGCCAGAAAACCCCAGAAGCTTGTATTTCGAGTTCGGCTTCAACAGCAAATGTTAATGAATCAATTACTTTTACAAATTGTAGTATAGAATCAGATCACTACGAATGGACTTTTGGAGATGGAAGCTCATCATCAGAAGAATCTCCTTCTCACATTTATACCACATCAGGAACTTATACTGTAACTTTAACAGCTTTTTCAAAAAACGGTAAAAAAACAAATGAAGCAACAACATCTGTAACAATAAATGGTGCAAAAACAATTACTGTAAGCGGTGAGATAACTTCAAACACTACTTGGAGTTCTGACAATCAGTATGTTTTAAGCGGTTTTGTTTATGTTGTAGATGGAGTTACTTTAACAATACAAGCAGGAACAATTATTAAAGGTGATAAAGATTCAAAAGGAAGCTTAATTATCGAAAGAGGAGCAAAACTAAATGCTCAGGGAACTGCCTTAAAACCAATAGTTTTTACATCAAATCAACCAGCTGGTTCTCGTAACAGAGGCGATTGGGGTGGCGTAATAATATGTGGAAAAGCTACTATAAATGTAGCCGGTGGCGAAGCTCAAATTGAAGGTGGTCCTCGTACTTTTTATGGTGGAAGTAACGATACCGACAATTCAGGAATTTTACAATATATTAGAATTGAATTTGCAGGAATAGCTTTACAACCAGATAAAGAAGTCAATGGATTAACACTTGGTGGAGTTGGTAACGGTACAACTATTGACCACATTCAGGTTTCATTTTGTGGAGATGATTCTTTTGAATTTTTTGGAGGAACAGTTAATTGCAAAAACTTAATTGCATGGAAAGGTTATGATGATGAGTTTGATACAGATTATGGATATAGAGGAATAATTCAATTTGGAGT
Source organism: Bacteroidetes bacterium GWA2_31_9 (assembly GCA_001768975.1). Classification (GTDB taxonomy): domain Bacteria; phylum Bacteroidota; class Bacteroidia; order Bacteroidales; family GWF2-33-38; genus GWA2-31-9. The sequence continues at coordinate 3,436 of MEND01000218.1, forward strand.
ATCAATGAGAGATTCTGGTTATGCTGACGTTTCGGGTTCTAATGGTTTTGAGTCAGATAATGATGGAACGGGAAGTTCTAATTCTCCTTTTACTTCAGCTTTATTTGTAAATATGAGTGTTTTTGGACCAAAAGCAACAGCAACAAATCCAATACATCCAAATTATAAGAGAGCAATGCATATTAGAAGAAATTCAAGATTATCTGTTTACAATTCAATAATAACAGGTTATCCAACAGGCTTATTAATTGATGGTAGTGCAACAGAAGCAAATATGAATAATAACGATTTGCAAATTGAAAATACAATAATAGCAGGAGCAAATAGCTCTTCATTCTTTGCAGTTTCAAGCACAAGCTCATTAACTGCAAATGATATTAGAACTTGGTTCAAATCGTCAACAAGAAATAATGATACACTTGCAACAAGTACCGATTTACAAATTTCTGATGCATTTAATTATTCTACACCTAACTTTTTACCATCTGCAGGTTCTCCAGCTTTATCAGGAGCATCGTTCAGTAATTCAAGATTAAGCAATTCTTTTATTCAATCTGTTTCATACAGAGGTGCTTTTGGAAATACTGATTGGACATCAGGTTGGGCAAACTTTATTCCAGAAAGTACAGTTTACTAATGATTAATAATTTCTTTGTTAAAAAAGCTGTTCAGAACGAACAGCTTTTTTAATTTTCACATTAAATAAACATATCAATTACTTAATGTTGACTTAACATTAATTGAAGATTCAGAATGTATTTTTGAATAAAAAAAGAATGGACAATAAATCATATCGCATATTATTAGTTGATGACGAACCTGATATTTTAGAATTTTTAAGTTATAACTTAACTAAAGAAGGCTTTAATGTCAGAACTTGTTCAAATGGGAAAGATGCAATAATTCTTGCATCTCAAACATTGCCTCATCTTATCTTACTTGATGTTATGATGCCCGAAATGGATGGAATTGAAACCTGCGAAGAATTAAGAAAAATTTCATCGTTAAAAGATTGTATAATTGCTTTTTTGACAGCTCGTGGCGAGGATTATTCTCAAATTGCAGGTTTCGATGCTGGTGCCGATGATTATATTACAAAACCTGTACGACCAAAAGTTCTAGTAAGCAGATTGAATGCATTATTAAAAAGAGCTGACAAAAACATAATTCAAGAAAAAAATCAAACTTCACATACAATTTCTGGTTCAGACCTAATTATTGATAAAAATGGCTATTCGGTTACAAGCGAAGGCAAAGAAATATTATTACCTCGCAAAGAGTTTGAATTGCTATTGTTGTTGTCATCAAAACCTGGAAAAGTATTTACGAGAGAGGAAATTCTTTATTCGATTTGGGGAAAAGATATTATTGTAGGAGACAGAACTATTGACGTGCATATTAAGAAAATTCGTGAAAAAATTGGCGATAAATATATTGTAACAATTAAAGGTGTTGGTTATCGATTTAAAGATTAAATAGTGTCTCTAAGAAAACTCCAATAATTTCGTTACTCTGGTTTTGAAAACAGTTGTTTCGACAAAACTCAACACATCGCATTTACATTCTTAATACCGATTACACATTCAATATAGTCCAATTTCATTGTACTATTTTCGTAACTTCTCAATAACAACTTGGGAAAAGTCATTTTGAACAATCGAATAATAGAACAACGAATGAAGAATAACGAAGTAAAACCCACGATACGACAGTGTTTTCTTTTATTTCAAAATTCGTTTTTCAAATGTTCAAATGTTCTATTGTTCAAAAAATAAAACTAACTATTGAGAACTTACCTATTTTCATAGCCT
>MEND01000219.1 GCA_001768975.1 Bacteroidetes bacterium GWA2_31_9
TTAAAATATTGAATATTAAAAAAAATTGACAAAAAATTGATTAAAATACCGACTTAGTGCCTGTCGGTAAAGTGTCTATAAGAAAACTACAAAAAAAATTAATCTCAAATAAACTCCAATTTTTCAAAACAGCTTGAATATTAGGCAATTGTAATTTGCGATTTATTTATTTTTTGAAGTCTGAAATTTGTTACTTTTTTATCCGGTAAAACTCTGACAAAAAAATTAATCATTTGTTAAAAATATATTATATAGAATGATTCTAAATAATTATTTTATATTATCTTTGATTTGTCTATTAAAATTTTTATTAATTCAATAAAATATGTTTTCAAATACTGTAATGTATTCAATACTCGACATGTGTGCTGATGCAGTAGTTATTATTAATGATATTGGTATTGTATCATTCTTTAATAAATCTGCCGAAGTTCTTTGGGGATATTCAAGAGAAGAAGTTCTTGAAAAGAATATTAAGCATTTTTTACCTCTTGAACATAAATTAAAACACGATGAATATTTACAACATTTTATAACAACTGGAGAAAAAAAAGTAATTGGAAAAGGTCGTGAAGTAGAACTTATGCGTAAAGATGGTGAATTAGTTCCTGTTCTTCTTACATTAAGCTATGCGATAGTTGATGGCAAATATATTTTTACTGCATTTATTAAAGATTACAGAGAAATAAAGAAGAACCAGAAAGAGTTATCAATGCTATCGTTAATTGCAAGTAAAACAGACAATTCGGTTGTTGTTACAAATCCTGATGGAGAAATTCAATGGATTAACGAAGGATTTAGTAAACGAACAGGATATGTTCTTGAAGAAGTAATTGGCAAAACCCCTGGTAGTTTTTTGCAAGGACCAGATACAGATAAAGAGGTTGTGAAATCAATAACTGAAAAATTAAAATCAAATGAATCTTTTACTATTGAGTTATTAAATTATTCAAAAACAGGTCAAAAGCATTGGATTTCATCGACTATTAATCCAGTATTTGACAATAACGGCAAAATATTTTATTTTATTGCAGTTCAGAATGATATAACCGATTTAAAAAGAAAAAACGAAGAGTTATATCTTGCAAAAGAAGAAGCAGAATTAGCAAGAAAATCACAAGAAATATTTTTAGCAAATATGAGTCACGAAATTCGAACTCCAATGAATGCAATTTTAGGTTTTGTTGATATTCTTAATAAAACCTCATTAGATGATATTCAAAAAGATCATTTAGATATTATTAGAAAATCATCCAAAAATTTATTGAATATTATTAACGATATTTTGGATTTTTCGAAAATTGAAGCCGGAGAAATGACTTTTGAAAAAAATCCATTTTGCTTAAAAGAATCGCTAAATAGTTTAATACAAACTACATCGTATAAAGCAAACGAAAAAGGTTTAAATATTAATTATCAATATTCTGAAAACTATCACGATTTATGTTTAATGGGCGACTCATTACGTTTAAATCAGATTTTGCTAAATCTGGTAACAAATGCAATAAAATTTACAGATAACGGAAATATTGATATTAAAATAAAAATTCTTACTGAAACCGATAAAGATATTAAAATACAATTCAATATAATTGACACTGGAATAGGAATCGCAAAAGAAAAGATGAATTTGCTTTTTCAAAGTTTTAAGCAAACTGATTATAGTACTTCAAGAAATTATGGAGGAACGGGACTAGGTTTGGCGATTTCAAAAAAATTGGTCGAATTACAAAATGGCACTATTGGAGTTGACAGCACATTCGGAAAAGGTTCAACATTTTATTTTGAATTAACTTTTGAAAAATCATCTCAGAATAAATCTTTAATTGTTGATAATGAAACTGAAACTAAAGCTTTTGACTTTAAAGAAATTAGCGTTCTTATGGCTGAAGATAATGTGTTTAATCAGCATGTTGTTACTTATTATCTAAACGAATGGGGATGCAAATATGAAGTTGCAAATAACGGAATTGAAGTCTTACAAAAATTAGAAAAATCAAAATTTGATATTATTCTGATGGATATTCACATGCCAATAATGGATGGAATTGAAGCGACTCAAATAATTAGAAATAGTTCTGATAGTAAAATAAACAAAATACATATTATTGCACTAACTGCTAGTGTTGTGAAAGGAGCAATAAAAAAATACATTGATGTTGGAATGAATGATTTTGTGTCGAAACCCTTTAATTCAAGTGAACTTGCAAATGCATTATTGAGAGGTTTAAAAATTAAAACTGATAAAAATGTTGAGACTAAAACTGATAAAGAGATTCCAGATTTATCAAAATTAAAGGAAATTTCTAAATCAAATATTGCACTTTTAAAGTCATTAACCGACTCATTTACAAAACAAGTGACTGAAGCAGACTTTGCCTTTAAGGAAAGTATAAACAATCATGATTTTAAAACAATTAAAGGATTTGCTCATAAGATAAAACCATCGTTTCATACTTTAGGATTGTTTAAAATGTTTTTAGAATTATCAAATCTTGAAAAAATTGCAGGAGAAGAAACAGATTTTGAAGCAGTCGAACAAATCATTACTAAATTTCAAAAAGAATTGCCTTCTATTATCGAATTTTTAAATAATGAGAATAATCTAGTGTAAAATAAAATATCTCAAGCATATAACATCAAGTTTTAGGATTAAAAACAAAAAATATTAGCCAAGGCAAATTTAAAACAAACATGGTTTGTAACTTCTCAATAACAACTTGGAAAAAGTCATTTTGAACAATCGAATAATAGAACAACGAATGAAGAATAACGAAGTAAAACCCACGATACGACAGTGTTTTCTTTTATTCACCCCGTTGGATAATATCTTTTATTGCACTTCCATTGTTAAACATAAGCTATCCAATGGGGTAAAAAATTCGTTTTTCAAATGTTCAAATATTCTATTGTTCAAAAAATAAAACTAACTATTGAGAACTTACCATGGTTTTAAAATTTTATGCCCATTATAGTAATATCATCTATTTGTTCTTCATTGTTAATCCAATTTACTATGGTTGTTTCTAAAATTTCTTTTTGTTCATACATAGATTTCTGGCAATTTTCAATAATCAATTGTTTAAGGTTTTTTGAAAGGAATTTTTTACCTTTTGGTCCGCCAATAGCATCTTCATAACCATCGGTCATTAAATATATTATATCACCTTCGTAAAGCATGAATTCATTATTTGTAAAACTCTCCATGTTGTCGTAAATGGCGATTGGCATTTTGTCGGGCTTTAGCTCGAAGAGTTTGTGGTTTAACTTCGTTGAGCTCGCAAGCTCGGTTGTTGTTCGTTGTTCGTTGTTGGCTGACGCATCCTCACTGAACTCTGACAGGGTTTTAAACCCTGTCAGAGTTTCGTCACTACGAACTATCCAAAGTGGATTATTTGCTCCTGCCCATTGAGCACGAAAGAAGTTTGATGTTTGATGTTTGACGTTTGATGTTATGTGTTCGTTGTCTGTCGACTGCATACTGATTACTTCCGACTGATTAATACTTACTGATAACTGCTTACTTTCCTTTTCTATAAACATTTCGCTACTCTGTAACTCTGTGTCGTTGTCTGCTGACTGTTCACTGCTTACTGAATACTGATTATCTTCCTCGTTTTGGAGTTTTGAGCTTGAAATTTGGCTCTTGGAACTTTGAGCTTGGGTCTTTATTACAACCAACGACATGTCCATCCCATCTTTTTGCTCTTCATTTTTTCCAGTTTGATTAAGTGCATCAATTATTGATAATCTTAATAAATTGAGAACCTGACTTGCTTGATTTACTTCGTTTTTACGAACAATCTCGTTCAAAAAACTTATACCAAGCATACTCATAAATGCACCAGGAACACCATGTCCAGTACAATCTACAACTGCAATAATTAGCCATTCATTAATTTTTGTTGCCCAATAAAAATCACCGCTTACAATATCCTTTGGTTTAAATAAAATAAAATAATCTTTCAATAAATTATCAAGAACAATGTCAGATGGCAAAACTGCTTGTTGTATATATTTTGCATAATTAATACTATCGGTAATTTTGGTATTTACAACCTCCAAAGTATTATTTTGAACATCGAGTACATCTCGCTGTGCTTCAATTTCGTCTCTTTGGGCTGTAATTTCTTCATTCGCCTGCTCAAGAGATTTATTTTGAATTAAAATTATCTCATTTGACTTTTTCTTTTGTCGATAGCTTTTGAAAATAATTAACGCAAGTAATATCATAAGTGCAAATCCTGCAGATGTTCCATAAATTACAAATTGCTTTTTATTTATCTCAAGATCCTTTTGTTCAAGTTTCAAGTTTTGAATCTCAATTTGTTTTTGCTTTTTTTCGGTTTCAAACTGCGTTTGCATTTCTGCCATTTGTTTCGATTTTTCTTCATTAAAAATTGAATCTTTAACTGCAACAGACTTACTAAAATAATCTAATGCAAATTTGTAATTTTCCTTTTTATAAAATAACCTTGATAGATAACTATATGAATAACTTAAATAGCTTTTTGAACCAATTTCTTTTGAAACATCAACAGATTTTTTTAAAAAGTCCTCAGCTTTTTCAAAGTTTTTTAATTCCAAATAACTTAATCCAATATTAATATAAATAAGTGCTAAAGAGTTTTTGTTATTCTCTTTTAAAGCTATATCATAAGCCTTTAAGAAATATTTAATTGATTCATTTTGTTTACTTTTGCCTTGATAAACAACTCCAATGTTAATATAAGCATTTGTAACAGCAGTTTTGTCTCCTATTTTTTTAGATAATTCTAGTCCTTTATTATAATATTCTAGTGCTTTTTCAGAATCACCTTTCTCGTCATATATAATACCAATGTTTCCCATTGTTTTTGCCGAACTTTCTTCATCTCCAAGTTCTTTTGCAATATTGAAATCTCTGAAATAAAAATCTAATGCTCCATCAAGGTTTTGTTGCATCCAGTAAACGTTGCCAATATTATTGCAGACAGCACCAATTTCTTTCTTATTATTAAATTCTTCATTAATTTTGAGAGCCTTAAAAAAATATTCCAAAGCTTCATTATAATCGCTTTTATAATAATATGTTACGCCAATTGTATGATAGCATCTTGCTAATAAATTCTTGTTGTTATTATTTTCTGCCAATTTTAGTGCTTCTGTTGCAAATATCATTGAAGTATCGGTATTTGAACCACCATATTCACTTGATATTTTAATCAATAATTCAATCCTAATACTGTCATTAATAGCTTTTTGTAATTTGTTTTTTAATTCATTTATTTTATTACTGTCTTGCGAGAATAAACAAATTGAAATTATATTCAATAAAACAATAAACACTACTGATTTAAAGAATAATTTATTATATGATTTATGCGATTTCATTCTTTATCAAACCTAGTCGATTTTTTGGTAAAACACAAATTGAAAATTCATTGATCTTAAATTTTGTTAATTAAATAGATTTTTTGTAATTAATTCTTTTGCAAGCGTCTCTTATTCTGACACATCAAAGATAAAGTGTTTAAAGTTTATAAAATCTAATAATACAGCTTGATGCTTTCTATAAAATTAAATATATTTGACAGAAATAGATTATTTTTTTAAAACCCAAATACTGAATTGTTAAATCTTATTGAAATTTATGTCATACAAAAATCTTGTTCAAAAACTTGGATTTAAACCAAAGGAAAATACTTCCGGAATTTTTCAAAAAAAGTATTCCAACTTGGGCGATTATTGCATTGACGTAGATTTTGATAAAAACATTTTTCATTTTGGTGGAAAAATAAAAATTCACGAAAAAGATTTTCAAAATATTACAAAACCCGAAGACTGGGTAGTGCTTGAATGTGTAAACCGACTTTTAGAAAAAGGCTACAAGCCTGAAAATATTTCACTCGAAAAAGTTTATCCTGCTGGTCACGGATTTTCTGGACGTTTAGATATTTGTGTTACTCGTGATGATGGTTCAGAATATTTATTAATTGAATGCAAAACCTTCGGAAAAGAGTTTGACGTAGCTTTTAAAAAATTACAAAAAGACGGTGGTCAACTTTTTACATATTTCAAATTTAGCAATAAAGCCGATGTTATTATGCTTTACGCATCGGAATTAAATAAAAATGAAATTGCTTACAAAAACGAAATTGTAAAAATAGAAACTGATTATAGAGCGGGTGATGTTAAAGATTTTTACGAAAAATGGAGCAAATTAACCAAAGATAATGGCATTTTTGATGTTTGGGTAAAACCTTATGATTTTGAAAGTAAGGCATTAACAATAAATGATTTAGAAGAAATAAAACAAGAAGATAGTAGTTTTATTTTTAATCGTTTTCTCGAAATTCTTCGGCACAATGTAGTTTCTGATAAAGGAAACGCATTTAACCGTATTTTTACTTTATTTCTTTGTAAAATTTACGACGAAAAAATAAATGAAGGAACGAATAATGAATTAGGTTTTCAATGGTTAGAAACTGACGACCATAGAAAATTTCAATTAAGATTGACTGATTTGTACAAAAATGGAATGCACGAATTTTTGGAAAAAGTTGTAACCGATTTTTCAGAAACCGAATTCAAAAATAAATTTCCATTTTTAACCGAAGAACAACGAAATCCAATTTTAAATGAATTTAGAAAAATTCGTCTTGAAAAAAACAACGAATTCGCAATAAAAGATGTTTACGACGAGCAATCGTTTAACGAAAATGCTGTTGTTGTTAAAGAAATTGTTGAATTATTACAAAAATTCAAACTTCGTTACACCAAAAAACAACAATATTTATCCGATTTTTTTGAATTGCTTTTAACCACTGGTTTAAAACAAGAAAGCGGTCAATTTTTTACGCCTGTTCCTGTGGCTCAATTTGTTATAAAAAGTTTGCCAATTGATAGCATTTTAGAAGAAAAATTATCATCTGCAAAAATTGATAATGATACTCTTTTGCCTTATGTAATGGACTACGCAGCTGGTAGTGGACATTTTTTGACCGAAACAATGCACGAAATGCAACGTTTGATTAAACAAAAAGACGATAAAAAATATAATCCAAGTGTTGCAAAAAAAATTAGAAATTGGCAAGACGACCATTTTGCTTGGGCAATTCAATATATTTATGGAATTGAAAAGGATTATCGTTTAGTTAAAGTTGGAAAAGTTGGCTGTTATTTGCACGGCGATGGTTTGGCAAACGTTATTCATTCTGATGGTTTGGCTCGTTTTACACATCCCGATTACAAAGGAAAACTATTATTAACCGATAAAGATTTCGCAAAGGAAAATAAACAGTTCGATATTATTGTTTCAAATCCTCCATATTCGGTTTCGGCATTTAAAAACACCGCTCGTGCTTTTTATAAAGACGAAGATTTTGAGCTTTACAATAGTTTAACCGACAATAGTTCGGAAATAGAGTGTTTATTCATAGAAAGAACTAAACAATTGTTGAAAGATGGCGGAGTTGCTGGAATTATTCTTCCAAGTTCAATTTTGAGCAACACGGGAATTTATACAAAATCTCGTGAAATTATTTTAAAATATTTCGATATTGTTGCAATTACCGAATTAGGTTCAAATACATTTATGGCAACTGGAACAAACACAGTTGTTTTGTTTTTACGCCGTAGAAATAACTACGAAAGTTCAAACTTAAAAATTTCGGTAGATAAGTTTTTCACTAATTTGCAAGATGTAACAATAAACGGGATTGAAAAACCTGTAAAAAAATATGTAAACCACGTTTGGGAAGGCGTTTCGTTCGACGATTATATAACTTTATTACAAAATACGCCAAATAAAACAATTACAGAACACGAAATTTTTGTAGAATATCGCAAAAAAATAAAAGCAAATAACGAAAAAGTATTTTGGGATATTTTGCTCGAAAAAGAAAACGAAAAATTGTATTATTTCATAATAGTTTACCCACAAAAGGTGGTTTTGGTAAAAAGTGGTGAAAAAGATGCAGAAAAACGATTTTTAGGTTACGAATTTAGCAACCGACGCGGAAGCGAAGGAATTCACCCAATACAACGAGGCAAAAATATTGAAGATTGCACACAACTTTTTGATGCCGAAACTTTCGAAAATCCCGAAAAAGCAAGCACATATATTTACAAAGCATTTAATGGAGATTTCGATTTTGAAATTAACGAAACTTTGAAACAAAACATTTCACGACACAACTTGGTTGATATGCTAACATTCGACCGTGTTGATTTTGAAAAAAACATTTCACTTTCTGTTAAAAAAAAAGTAAAAATTGAAAGTAAATGGGAAATCGTTAATTTGGGAGATGTTTGTTTGAAAATTACGGATGGGTCACATAATCCACCAAAAGGGATTAGTAGTGGTTATCCAATGTTAAGTTCAAGAAATGTTATTAATAATACGTTAACATTAGATGATGTAAGATATATTTCTGAAAAAGATTTTATTTCTGAAAATAAAAGAACACAATTGAAAGCTGGTGATGTTTTATTAACAATCGTTGGGGCTATAGGTAGAGTTGTAATTGTCCCTGATAATTTTCCTGCTTTTACTCTCCAAAGAAGTGTTGCAGTTTTAAAATGTGATTTTCAAAAAATAACTAATAAATATTTAAAATGTGTTTTAAATTATAACAGTATTCAGAGGATTATTGAAGAAACCGCTCATGGTGTTGCTCAAAAAGGGATTTATCTAAATGATTTGAAAAATCTTCAAATACCTCTTCCTTCAAAAGAAATACAAGAAAAAATTGTTTCAGAAATTGAAATTTTAGAAACAAACGAGAAAAATGCAAAAGAGAAAGTTAATAAATTAAAAAATGAATTAAATACTCAGTTCAATAAGATTAATAATTTTGGAAAAGTTTCATTATTTAGCATTTCTGAAAATCTAGATGCTTTACGAAAGCCCGTTACTAAAGGATATAGAGAAAACGGAAATATTCCATATTATGGAGCATCTGGAATTGTTGATTATGTTTCCGATTATTTACTTGATGATTATGTTTTATTAATTTCTGAAGATGGTGCAAATTTAAAAGCAAGAACATCACCAATTGCTTTTACAGCTGAAGGAAAGATTTGGGTTAATAATCATGCACATATTCTTAAATTCAAAGAAAAATCAACACACAAATTAGTTGAAGTTTATATCAATAAAACAGATATTTCAGAATATATAACAGGTCAAGCTCAACCCAAATTAAATCAACAAAACCTAAACAATATTAAAATCCCTTTTCCTCCAATTTCCGAGCAACAAAAAATTGTTTCAGAAATTGAAAAAATAGAAGAGAAAATTGCGGTTTTAGAAAAAGAAATTGCCGAAATTCCAAAACTGAAAGAATTGGTTTTGAAAAAATATTTGTAGTAAAAGTCAATTACAAAAAAATGAGGAACTTATTATTACTATTATTCTTTTCAATTTCCTATTTTGCTTCTGCTCAACAAGATTCGATTCAAAAGCCAAAAGAATATAGTTTTGTGATTCAAGATTCGCCATCACAGCTTTTTACAATGAGGCAAATGAATCAAACTTATTTATCGGGTAGCAGACTGCTTGCCAGAGCATTATATACTTCTTGCAAAAGCGAACATACAGCCGATTTAATACAAGTCGGTTTACAAGCTTTAATTTTAATGCCATTAACTCACGAAGAGGGACATAGGTCGATTTTAACAGGAAATAATATAGGTTCAATTTCACAGCCTTATATGAATAAATATGGAGCAGCCTATGTAAAAGGAGTTACCGACAAAACCTTAAAAGATTTACGTGATAATGACCTGCCAACATACATCAGAATTCATACAGGAGGCTTAGAATCAGACTATATGCTAACTAAGCGAGTTGAGGAAATTGGTAGTTTCGAGCAAGACGATTACAGGAATTATAAATGGGAATATTGGGTTCGTAAATTTGCAATTTTGCAATATTATGTATCAGGTTTATTTAAGTTCGACATTGATTTAAAAGAAGAAAAAAACGAATTAGAACGAGATATTGTTGGATACGACACTTATGGTGCAATTCGGCATTTGCATCGTCCTACAATGGAATTTTATCGTTACACAAAATACTCTGACCTCACAAAAGAAGAAAAAAACGATGTAAAAAAAGCAGGATATTTATCGTTATTAAATATTGTAAATCCAATGATGTTTGGGAAGCAAAATTTCAAACTAAACGAAAACACTCGCTTAAACTGCGGATTGGGTTACACAATGGCTCCTTTTGGCGATTTTATCGACGAAAATATCTGGATAAAATATAAAGCAATAAATATTGGCGTTTATGCCCGTCAATTTCAAAACAGAAGCAGTTTATTCAATGCTTTTGGACTGAGTTTGAACGAATTTCATCTAATCGAAAAAGTATCAATAAGCATGGCTGGTCATTTTTGGCAACAGCCTAATAATTTTGATTTTAATACTTCCGATTATTTTACTGGTGGAGCAATAGATGGCGATTTACGATATTTTTTCATGAGCAAACGGAATAATGGAATTAAAGGCTTTTCAATTGATTTTGGTTGTATTTACAAAACAAAAGGATTCCTACCCGAAGAATTATATATTAATGAACATCTTGGATTTAGGATTGGAACAACCTTGATTTTATAATTTATGATTCCTGATAAAAAAGAACATCCAAAAGTAAAAACCAATTTGCATCCACGAAACAGACATCGTGAACGTTATGATTTCAAACAGCTTATTGCATCTTGTTCAGAATTAGCTCAATATGTAAAACTTAATCCTTACAACGACGAATCAATAGATTTTTTTAATCCCGAAGCTGTAAAAGCTCTGAACAAGGCACTTTTAAAGCATTATTACGATATTCAATATTGGGATATTCCTGCAAATTATTTATGTCCGCCAATTCCAGGAAGAGCCGATTATATTCATTATGTAGCAGATTTGCTGGGCGTTAATAATAATGAAAAAATCCTAACTGGAAATAAAATCAAATGCCTTGATATTGGTGTTGGAGCAAATTGCGTTTATCCAATTATTGGAAATAAAGAATATGGATGGTCTTTTGTTGGCTCCGAAACCGACACAGTTTCAATTGAATCTGCAAATAAAATCATCGAATTAAATCCAAGCCTGAAAGACAAAATAGAATTAAGATTTCAGAGCAATCCAAAGAATATTTTTGAAGGAATAATTCAAAAAGACGAATACTTTGATTTGTCAATTTGCAATCCCCCATTTCACTCTTCATTGGAAGAAGCTCAGTCTGGAACTATCCGAAAAATTCGCAATCTGAAAAATAAAAAAACATCAAAGCCTATTCTTAATTTTGGCGGTCAGAATAACGAATTGTGGTGCGAAGGAGGCGAACAAAAATTTGTTTGCGATATGGTTTTTCAAAGCCGAAAATTTGCAAATTCATGTTTTTGGTTTTCAACTCTGGTTTCAAAACAATCGAACCTAAGAAGTATTTATTCAGCACTTAAAAAAGTCGAGGTACTTGATTTTAAAACAATTCCAATGAGTCATGGAAATAAAATCAGTCGAATTGTTGCTTGGACTTTTTTAAAAAATTTATAAAAAATTTAGATTGCATTGTTGCGATAGAGCAAAAAATCAAACAATTATTGCAAAACCTGATATTAGAATATATATATTTTCAGATAGATATCGTGACCAATTTGGTGAATCAAAAGAAAAAAAATCTATGTCAATGCGGTTTAGATAATCTATTATAAATTATTCTAATCAAGATATGACTTCTCAAAAACGATATCTTGATAACTGGATAAAAATCGTTAACCATTGTATAGGAGAATATTATGAGAAAGCAAATGATATTTGTGTAATTGTAATCAGCTTCTAAAAATGCTATTTTACTTTTTAACTATCAAAAGTTGAAAAATATATTTCAATTAAATATCAGCTCCTTATAATTGAGATATTTTTGTAATAAAAACGAAATGCTGAAAATTGGAATTATTGGAGCTGGACATCTTGGAAAAATACATATTTCTATTCTAAAAAGAATGGAATGTTTTGATTTAGTGGGTTTTTACGACTCCGATCCTCAGGTTGTAAAAGAAGTCAAAGAAGAATTTAAAATATTTGCTTTTAATAATTCTGCCGATTTAATTTCAGCATCAGATGCTATTTGTATTGTTACTCCTACTGATTCTCATTATGATTATGCTGTTGCAGGATTAAAAAATTCAAAGCATTTATTTATCGAAAAACCATTAGCATTTAATATAGACGAAGCACAAAATCTAGTTAAGTTAGCAAATGAAGCTTATGTTAAGGTTCAAGTTGGGCATGTTGAAAGATTTAATCCAGCATTTAATGCATCAAAATCATACATTAATAATCCAATGTTTATTGAAGCTCATCGCTTATCTCCATTTAATCCACGAGGCACCGAAGTTCCTGTTGTTTTAGACTTAATGATTCACGATATTGATATTGCATTAAGTACTGTTAAATCAAATATTAAAAAAATATATGCAAGCGGTGTTGCAGTATTAAGTAACACTCCCGATATTGCTAATGCTCGTCTTGAATTCGACAATGGATGTGTTGCAAATTTAACTGCAAGTAGAATTTCAGTTGTAAAAATGCGAAAATGTAGATTTTTTCAGAATGATGCTTATGTATCAATTGATTTCCTAAATAAAACAAGCGATATTATTCGATTAAACAACGAAAATACAATATCTTCAAATGATCATAAAATTATTGATTTATATAGAAGTGAAAATGATACCAAACAAATTTTAATAGAAAAACCCGAAATAATTCAATATAATGCTATCGAAGAAGAACTCTTTAGTTTTTATAAAAGTATTACTGAAAACACAAGTCCGATTGTAACAATTCAAGACGGATTTAATGCCCTTTCAGTTGCATTTAATATACTTGAAAAATTGAGGACTGTCTCAAATCATTCGTCATAAATTTTTAAAATACATACTAAAATAAATATCTTGGCGTTTTTAAACTTTCAAAAATGAAATTTATTGTGCCTAGATTAATATTTTATACAAAATTCTGGCTTCTTATTGCTTTGATTTTAAGCATTTTTTCCTGCAATTTAATAAATCCTGATGAAGAAATACCAACCTATTTTAAAATTCCAAAATTTGAAATTGAAACAAATTTATCAAATCAAGGTAGTAATTCTGATTGTATAACTGATGTATGGGTAAATATTGATGGAAATTTGCAAGGAATTTATGAATTACCTGCTAAATTTCCAATTTTAGCTTCTGGAAATCACGAAATTACTTTAAGAGCAGGAATAAAAAACAATGGTATTGCTGCAAGTAGAATTATTTATCCTTTTTATACTTTTTTTGTTATTGATACAATTTTAGATGTCGATAAAACAATGGTTATTGAGCCAATGTCAACGTATAAAAATGAATGCGTTTTTATTTGGACTGAGGATTTTGAAAATTCTGGTATTTCATTAAAAACTACCGCCAAAAGCGACACATCATTAATAATTAACACCACTGAAGTATTCGAGGGAAATAATTCAGGAGCAATTTTTTTAGATAATAGTCATCGCCTTTTTGAATGTCAGGCTTTAGATTCTGTTTTTTTACCAAGAGACAATAGTCCAATATTTATGGAGATGAATTATAAATCGAATCTTGTGCAAGCTAGTGGCTCTGAAAGCATGTTTATAGTCGGCATGTTCATTACTAATCAACAGCATGTTGTTCAAAATCCAATTATTTACATAAACTCAACCAACAACGAGTGGAAGAAAATTTATATTGATTTAAGTCAAATGGTTATTGGAAATTTTGATGCCAAATATTTTCATTTATTTATTGGAGCAAGCATTGATCAATCGGTAAATAGTGCTGAAATATACATTGATAACTTAAAAATTATTCATTTTTAATGAACAAAAAATTACATTCCATAAAATATATTATTTCTGACTTACTGTCTTCATCTTTAGCATGGATACTATTTTATGTTTTTCGAAAAAAATATATTGAATCTCAAAAATTTGGTTTTGATATTCCTTTTGAATTAAGCGAAAAATTTTATTTGGGCTTATTATTCATTCCTCTGTTTTGGCTTACAGTATATTATATTGTTGGATATTACAGAAATCCATACCGAAAATCAAGATTAAAAGAATTAGGTCAAACTCTTTTAATTTCATTACTTGGAGTTTTGGTTATTTTCTTTGTTTCAATTCTTGACGACACCGTTAATACATATCAAAACTACTATTTATCGTTTTTTGTACTATTAGGCATACAGTTTATTTTAACATACCTACCACGACTTATAATTACCAGAAGTACAATTCATAAAATTCACAATAAAAAAATAGGTTTTAATACAATTGTTGTAGGAAGCGATGAAAAAGCAATTTCAATTTATAATGAGCTGGAAAGTCTTGATAAATCTCTAGGAAATAAATTTATTGGATTTGTAACTCTCAATGGTGGCAATAATAATCCAATGTCAGATTTTCTAACAAAACTAGGTGAACTGAAGAATATTAAGGATATTATATCAGAACATAAAATTGAAGAAGTAATTATTGCAATAGAATCGTCAGAACATAATCAAATAAATAAAATTATTCAAATTTTAGATGAAACAAGTGTAATAATAAAAGTTATTCCTGATATGTATGATATAATTACTGGATCTGTTAAAATGTCGAATATTTTTGGAGCTCCACTAATTCAAATATCACATGATTTAATGCCTCCTTGGCAAGAAAACCTAAAAAGAATGATTGATGTAATTGTTTCAATAATTGCTTTAATTCTCTTAACTCCTGTTTACATATTCCTTTCTATTGGTGTAAAATTATCATCTCCAGGACCAATCCTATATAGCCATGAAAGAATTGGCAGATATGGTAAGCCTTTTACAATTTATAAATTTCGTTCAATGGTAATTGACGCTGAAAAACATGGCCCAGCACTATCAAGTAAAAACGACTCAAGAATAACAAAGTTTGGTTTATTAATGCGTAAATCAAGACTTGATGAGTTTCCTCAATTTTATAATGTATTAAAAGGAGATATGTCTTTAGTTGGTCCAAGACCCGAACGACAACATTTTATAGATTTAATTGTTGAAAAAGCACCACATTATTCACATTTACAAAAAGTACGACCTGGAATAACTTCATGGGGACAAGTAAAATATGGTTATGCCGAAAATGTTGACCAGATGATAGCAAGGCTTAAATATGATATTCTTTATATTGAAAACATGACTCTATATGTTGATTTTAAAATTTTGATTTATACTGTTATGATAGTTTTAAAAGCAAAAGGGAAGTAAATAGTGTTAGTAAGAAAACTACAAAAAACAAAAAAAACAAATGTCAAATAAATTCCAATTTTTCAAAATTTCAATTTTCAAAACCGTTTGGATATTAAGTAATTGCAATTTGAGATTTATTTGATTTTTGAAGATTGAAATTTGTTATTTCTAAAAATACCCTGTTTTCTTAGAGGCACTAAATAAGTCTTAAATCTTTCCCGTTTGTAATAACCAAAAGAATTTTACAAGTACAATCTGCCTTTTAATACGAGTTGGTTCTTTTAAAAGCCTATAAAGCCATTCAACACCTAACTTAATAAAAATTTTTGGTGCTCTTTTTACTTTCCCACTATAAACATCAAAACTACCACCAAGCCCTTGATAAAGAGCCGAATGAAAAGACAACAATTCATTCATTAAAAATTCTTGTTTAGGAGTTCCCATAGCTACAAAAACTATATCAGGTTTTTTTTCAAGAATATCATTTTTTAAATTCAGTTTATCTTCCTCGGTTTTAATAAATCCGTTTCTGAAATTTAAAATATTAATGTCTGGAAAATCATGTTTAAGTTTTTCTACCGTCATGCTAATAACTTCATCGGAAGAGCCAATAAAGTAAAAGCTTTTTTCTTTATGCAATTCTTTTATAATATCAAGCCAAAGCTCAACTCCAGGTATTTTTATGGTTTTTTTAAAACCCTTTTTCTTTAATGCCCAAACAGCTCCTACTCCATCAGGATAACCAATATTATTATTAATTATTTCTTGAAGTTCTACGTCTTTTTTTAATATTTTTTCAGCATTAATTGCAATAAGAATTTTTTTTTCTTTTATAGCTAAATCAATTAATTCTTTTCGTGACGAAAATGAATATGCTTGTATGTTTTTTAATTTTACTCGTTGCATAATAAGTTATAGTTTTTCAAGCCATTTTGAAAAAAAAACATCATAAACTTTGTATTCCGAATTTTCACAATATATTAATTCCTTGTCTAATAGTGCTTTCAACGACCTGCTTACCGAACTTGCTTGTTTTAATTTATATTTTCCAATAAATTCATGTGATGATGTTTCTTTTACACTTTTTTCTTTTGCAATTGCTTCAAGAAGTTGAAATTGAGAGCTTGTTATTAAATTTCGATAACTATAATAAATGTATTCTTTTTCTTTTAAAATATTTTGTTTTAAATATTCAATTGTATCGGCATTAATATTTTTTTCGCGTAATTCGTATAATCTGTTAAAAAAATATTGAACATAAAAAGTGTGGCAGTCTAAATATTGAATTATATTTTTAATTAAATCAATATCAATATTTTGTTTTCGTTTATTTAGGTGATTTTTAATAAATTGTGCATATTCGGATATTTCTAATCTGTTTAATTCAAGAAAATCGGCACTTTGATAAAAAGGTCTTCCATAATCGCTAAATATTGAGGTTAATAAGTGCTTATTGCTTCCCGAAAATATAAAATTGTCTTTATGCTGATGTTGAATATTTGTTCTTAAAAGTGCTTCAATATTTTTTTCAGGATAAGAAATTATTTGCTGAAATTCATCAATTGCAATAATATATTTTTCTTTTTGAGATGCTAAATAGCTGAATATTTGTGATAACGAATTTATTGCATCATTTGTATTTTTGTAATCAAATTCTAATTTTGGTATTCCTGTAAATTCGTCAAATGTTAAGTTTGCTTTAATTCCTGAAATTAGTTTTGCTATTTTTTTTAAATAATTACCACTTTTTTTTTGCTCGTCTTTTATTATTGCATCACTCAATGCTTTAATAAAGTCGTTCAGGTTATTTGTGGGAAGTATGTCGATATACAAAAGTCTATATTTTGTATTTTTATTTAATTTATAAAAGATGTGCTTAATTAAACCTGTTTTTCCAAGCCTTCTTATTGATAAAAGTGTAATATTTCTACCATTTTCAATAGCAGAAATTATGCGTTCTGATTCATTTTCACGATTACAAAAACAATCTAACGACACATAATCAGCTACTGGAAAGGGATTTAAGTCTTTCATAAATCAATTTTTGATTTCACATTTTGCGTAACGCAAAGTGCGTAACGCAAAATGTGAGATAAAAGTAATTAATTCCTCTGAAATAAAAACAAAATAATAGAAAAAAAGCACAAGCATGAAGATTTCATGTTCGTGCTTTTATTAAATAGTGTTTGTCTATAATGTCAGAAACAGCGTTAGTCTTGAATTGAAAATGGTCGTTTACCATAGTAAACTCCCTGATTTTCAATTCTGCGAAAGCCTTGTTCTCGAACATTCTGAACGAAACACTGACTTTATGGACAGACACTAAATAGTTACAAGATTTTTAATGACTTGCGTGCTTTGTATAAGTAGCAGCATCCATTAAATCGTTAAGTTCGGCAGGATTTGTCATTTTAATTTTTACAATCCAACCACCATTATAAGGATCTTTGTTGATTAATTCAGGATTGCTTTCAATTTCTGAGTTTAACTCAAGCACTTCGCCAGAAACTGGCATAAACATATCGGAAACAGTTTTTACAGCTTCAATTGTTCCAAAAACTTCTTCTTTATTAATAGTTTCGCCAACAGTTTCTACTTCAACAAAAACAATATCGCCAAGTTCGCCTTGTGCAAATTCAGTTATACCAACTAATGCTTCGTCATTACTTGTTACTTTAATCCACTCATGGTCTTTAGTGTACTTTAAATTTTCTGGAAAGTTCATTTTTAATATAAGGTTTAAATATTTTTATTTGAAAATTTCATTCAAAAGTATAAAAGAAATAGAAATAAAACATTAAAAATTTAGGATAATTAAATTGTGTTTAAAAAAATGTTACCGATTGACTGTAACTTTTTATAAGTGTTAAGCGTCATAGTATTATATTTGTAAAAATTAATTAATTTATACTTGATTTTCAGGTTTTTATAGAATGACAGCTCAGGATTATAATAAAATTGTCGATTTATATTCTGATAATGTTTATAGATTTATCTTAAAAAATATTCGAGATAAAGATAAAGCTATGGATATAGTGCAAGATTCTTTTGAAAAACTTTGGATTAATGTAAACAAAATTGAATCACAAAAGGCAAAAAGTTATTTATTTACAACGGCTTATCACACAATGATTGATTATATCAGAAAAGAAAAAAAGATGGTTTTGATGGACGAACAAGCCGATTATTATTTGCCTGATAATAAGCAATATTCGGATTTGAAAGAAATTCTTGAAAAAGCAGTTTCTTTATTGCCCGAAGACCAGCGTTCTGTTGTATTATTGAGAGATTACGAAGGATATAGCTACGAAGAAATAAGCGAAATTACCGGATTATCTGAATCGCAAGTAAAAGTTTATATTTTCAGAGCCCGAACTTTTTTGAAAAAATATATAGGCTCAATGGAGGTTTTAGTTTAATTTATTTGAAATGAACATAAATAGAGATAATTACGAACAATTTTTTATTGACTACTACGACCAAAATCTTAGTAAAAGTCAAATAGAAGAGCTGTTTCTATTTATTGAAACTAATGCAGATGCTAAAGAAGAATTTTTTGCGTACTCGCCAGAAATGACTTTAGCTCCCGAAAATATAAGCTTTGACGCTAAAATTCAATTAAAGCAAATCGACGACGATACAATTGTTTCAGCCAATAATTTCGATAAATTTTGTATTGCTCAACTTGACGGCGATTTAAATAATAAGCAAAAAGTCGATTTTGAAAAATTTATTTCCGATAAACCTGATTATTCAAAGGAATTCAATTTATATAAAAAGACAATTCTTAAAGCTGACGAAAGCATCGTTTACACTCGAAAATACGCATTAAAACATTTTGTTTTGAAAAGCGAAAAAAGCAGTATAAAAACTAACCGAATTTATTGGTTTGCCTCTGCAGTTGCAGCAAGTATTCTGCTTTATTTTATGTTGAAAATCAACAATAGCGAGCAAGAAAAAATAATATCAGACAATACAAATAACATAAAATTTGAAAATTTGGATTCACTGTTGAATCAATATCAAACAAATAATCAAATTGCAAATAATAATACCGAGACAAATAATATAGTTGCTGAAGAAGCTCCTGTAATTGAAAGAAAAAAAGAAAATATTAAGAAAATACAACCAATCCAAAACTTTTCTGCACAAAATGAGGTTTTAGCTAAATCAATTGATTTTGTAGAAGTTGAAACAGTATTTGTTCCAAATGCTGGAACAGCAGATGATATTGCTGATAATGTTGAAAATACACAGGTAAATACAAAACTAACTGTAAAGAAAAATGAGCCACAAACTATTTGGGATTTAGCTCAAAAAGGCTTGGTGAAATTTTTGAAAAACAAAAAACTTCCAATAAAGTCTAAATTCGATAACGACGACAACCTTCAGGAATTGGCTCTAAATACCAAATATCTTTCGGTAGAGCATGTTTTTGGAAAAAAATAAAATCTATATTTTTAAAGCTTAAAAAAACTACCAATTTCTTTTTTTTATTAATTTTGAAAAGAAGAAAATGGGAAACTACTCAGTTGGTTTAAAAAGTTAATAAACAAATATATGCCACAGATTACCACAAATTTACACAGATTTAATATTAATTTTTAGAATTTTCACAAAGAAAACCGCCTTCGGCGGTTAATAATCTGTGAAAAATCTGTGTAATCTG
>MEND01000220.1 GCA_001768975.1 Bacteroidetes bacterium GWA2_31_9
CCCGTAGGCGGAGGGAGTTCTTTCAGTTAAAAGTTTTTTGTTACTTTTTTTCGATAAAAAAAGTAAAAGAATTCGCTTTTAAAAAAAAGTTTCTTTAATAATGGATATTTGTCGTACACCCTTTTAACTCATCAACTTTGGAGTCGTATGTTTGTGTAAATCAACAATCTATAAACATGCTACCCATTGGAATCAAACAAACTAAACAAGTAAATTGTGAATTTATTTTGACAGGTTTACCAAGTTTTTAACTTCCATTTATTTTTTGTATTTTTATTAAAAATATATATCAATTCCCTTATGATTAACAATGACATATTTCGCCGTCTCCGATTCATTTTGAACATAAATGATTCAAAAATGATAGAGTTGTTTCAATTAGCAAATCATAAGGTAGAAAGGTCTGAAGTTAGCAATTGGCTTAAAAAAGAAGATGATTCATCATATCGTGAAATGACTGATAATAAGCTGGCAATTTTTCTAAACGGATTAATTATTCACAAGCGTGGAAAAAGAGATGGCGAACCTCCAATTTCTGAAAATCAATTAAGTAATAACATTATTTTAAAAAAACTCAAAATAGCTTTCGATTTAAAAACTGATGATATACTAGAAATGCTCAAATCAATAGATAAACCAATAGGTGAGCACGAATTGAGTTCATTTTTCCGAAATCCAAACCATCTTAAGTTTCGTTTATGTAATGACCAATATCTCAGGAATTTTCTGAATGCTATGTTGGCAAAATATAGAACTAATGAGGCTGGCTAAACTTGAATTATCTTATTAACTATCCTTTTATATCGTAAGCCATCAGCGATTTTCCGTGCCTTATATACAAAACTCCCTTATTAATTACAGGATGAGCAAAATGTTCACGAGAGCCTTTTGTAACTTTAAAACTGCTGATAGTTTCCATTTTTCCGTTATTAGGATTGATTAAATAAGTCTCTCCTTTTTGATTGTAATAATATAGTAAATTCCCATCTGAAATTAAAACTCCAATTCCAATTTTTAACGAATCCATGACCTCGCCAGAATCGGCATTAATGCTTACTAAATTTTTAAAGCTATTTGTACAAGAATAAATCACATTATCTTTCAAAATAAACCCACTCATAAAGTTGTCAATATTTTTATTTCTCCAAACTTGAGCAACCTCACTCCCATCATCAGACAATTTGAGCTTTACGGCACAATTTCCATCACCGGCAATGTAATAAATAAAACCATTTTCGTAATAAGCTGAATTACTGTGAGTATCGCCATTTCCAGGCTGGCGTTTATCTATTGGAATATTATCTTGCTCATGAGTCCATAATATTTTACCCGACAAAGCATCTATTCCTAATAAATTATAAGCTGTAAATAAAACTACAATTTTTCTATTATTTAGTTCAATTAAAATTGGGGAATTATAACCGGGAATATCGCCTTTCCCTTTGCAAACCCAGTTTATTTCTCCATTAAAACGATTTAACGAAATTATATTCGTATCTGCTCCTCCAGGCACAAAAAACAAATCATCACCAGAAACAAGAATCGATTCAGAATGACCATGATAAGTACTTCTTCCATGAAAATCAGTTTGCATATCCATTGACCATTCCTTTTTACCAGTTGTTGCATCAAAACAATAAACATTTCCTAATCCAGAACTAACATAAATTAAATTGTCAACTAAAGTTGGAGCAGAACGACTTCCGGGAAATGTCTTAATCCATTCATTTCCATACGACGATTTCCATAATATTTTGCCATTCAAATCCAATTTAAATAAATAACCTAAGCTATCAATTTCTCCAAGAATATAAATATTTTTATCAGTTATAATTGGAGAACCATAACCATTTCCGATGCTATCAGTTGACCAAATCATTTTTTGTCCATCAGCAGACCATTTTTTTAATAAAGTAGAATCGGGATAAATTCCTTTGCGGTCTTTGCCACGCCATTGTTCGATTTCTTGTGAAAAAGTAACTGAAAAACTCAATAAAATGATTGATATGCAAATTAGCTTTGTCATAAAATTTCAATTTAATTATTTCTAAAAATATAATTATTTAATTACAAACTGAAAGAAGTTCGACGAAATGGCAATTTACATAGACAAAATTAAAAATAATATTTTTTCTTATTTTGTAATAATCTAAAATACAATGCTTTTATAGTTAAAATTAATTCACCAAAGTGGTTATTTGAATAATACATATAAAAATAAATTTGTTCAATTCAAAAAAATGTATTTACCTTTGTAATGCGTTCTTTTAGAATATATACTTATCCAGAAAGGCAGAGGGAATGGCCCGTTGAAGCCTTAGCAACCTGTAAACAATCAAGGTGCTAAATCCAACTCTCATATTGAGAGAAAGATAAGAAAGAAAGAGAATTTTATAAAATTTATATATAAAACTCTTCTGACTTGTCGGAAGAGTTTTTTTTATGTAAAAAACTCCCGACAACCACTTTCCAGATAAGTGTTATTCCGACGCAGAATAACTTTAAAATTAACTTATTATGGAAAGAAAAACAGTAGTCAAATTCGGTGGGTCGAACCTTCAAAAACCAGAAGATTTTCAGAAATTAGTCAAAGTTGTAAGAAACTATAACAAGCCAATAGTAATTGTTGTTTCGGCATTTTGTGGAGTAACTGATAAACTCACAAAAACAATGACAGATGATGTCAATTCAACTCAAAACATTAAACTCATTTGCAATGACTTAGCAAACATTCATAAGCAAATAATTTTTCATAATATTTCAAATTCTGAAGCTTCCAAAAATACCTTTTCGGAGGTTGACAGTTTAATTACTGAACTAGAGTCAATTCTGAATATTTTCTGCAAATATGGTCGAAGCAATATCGAACTTAAAGACCTGATTTTAACCTTTGGAGAAAGATTTACTGCCACAATTTTAAATGCAATTCTTATAAATTATAAAATTGATTCGGAACTAATTTTTCCTGAAAATCTGGGACTTATAACCGATGGAAGATTTGGTAATTCAAGAATCAATTTCAATTTATCAGACGAAAAAGTAACTAAAAAGCTTTCATCTGAAAAAACATTTGTAATTCCCGGATTTTATGGGATTTCAGAAAAAAATCAAGTTACAACTTTTGGGCGTGGTGGTAGCGATTACACAGCAGCTTCAATTGCAAAAATAATAAATGCCTCATCATTGGATTTCTGGAAAGATGTTGATGGACTTCAAAGTGCAGACCCCAAAATTGTCACGAATCCAACACAAGTAACACACTTAAACTATGCAGAAGCATCTGAACTTGCATATTTCGGGGCAAAAATTCTTCATCCTCTTTCCATTGAGCCGATAGCTGAAAAAAATATTCCAGTGAAAATATTTAATATCAATAAAGTTCAGGAAAATAATCTGCCCGAAACAATTATAAATAAAGATAATTGCTTAACTAAAACCATAAAAAGCATCACATACAGTAACGACTTTGGAATTATTAAATTAGAAGGTTCAGAGATTGGATATAAAGCTGGAATTCTCTCATTAATAACCAGTTGCTTAAACATTGCTGAAATAAATATTAAATCAGTAATTACTTCTCAAACAACAATTAATCTTTTGCTTTCAAAAAACGATTTAAAAAGTGCCGGACTTATTTTGCAAAATAATCAAATTGAAACAGTTAGCTCAATTAAAATTATTGATGATATTTCAACAATTGCTGTAATTGGAAATGGAATATACGAAAACTACGAAAATGCTTCAAGAATTTTTTCAGCAATTACAAAAAGCAAAATAAATATCAGGCTAATTTCTTTTGGAGCTACAGATTCTTCAGCATATTTTATTATTAACGAACAAGATAAAAATCTTGCTGTTAAAGCCATACATGCTGAAATTTTTGAAACGAAAAATGCAGAGTTTTATAATACAAACTCTCTGTGAACCTCCGTGAACTTAGTGTCTCCGTGTTAAAAAAAATAATTAGAACAAAATAAATATAAAAATGAAAACAGAAAATTTAAAATTTGAAACTCTGCAAATTCATGCAGGACAAGAAGTTGATAACACAACTCAATCACGTGCAGTACCAATTTATCAAACAACATCTTATGTGTTTAAAAATTCAGAACATGGTGCAAATCTCTTTGCATTAAAAGAATTTGGAAACATTTACACAAGACTTATGAATCCAACAACAGATGCTCTGGAAAAGCGAATTGCAGCTTTGGAAGGTGGAGTTGCAGCATTAGTTGTGTCATCAGGACACGCTGCTCAATTCATAGCATTAAACAATATTTTACAAAACGGCGACAACTTTGTATCAAGCCCTTACTTGTATGGTGGAACTTACAACCAATTTAAAGTTTCGTTTAAAAGACTTGGCATTGATGTTCGCTTTGCAGAAAATATTAATGTAGAGGAATTTGAGAAACTAATAGATGAAAACACAAAGGCAATTTATTTAGAAACAATCGGAAACCCTGGATTTAACATTCCAGATTTTGAATTATTTTCAAAATTGTCTGATAAATACGAAATTCCATTAATTGTTGACAACACATTTGCAGGTTGCGGTTATCTTTGCCGACCGATAGAGCTTGGGGCACATATAGTTGTAGAATCTGCTACAAAATGGATTGGCGGACATGGGACAAGTATGGGAGGAGTAATTGTTGACTCAGGAAAATTCAACTGGGGCAACGGAAAATTTCCACAATTTACAGAACCTTCAGAAGGTTATCATGGATTAAAATTTTGGGATGTGTTTGGCACACAAAGTCAGTTTGGAAACATTGCTTTCATTATCAGAGCTAGAGTTGAAGGTTTACGAGATTTTGGTCCGGCAATTAGCCCATTTAATTCGTTTCAGCTAATACAAGGACTTGAAACATTATCTCTTAGAATGGAAAGACATTGCGAAAACACCTTAAAACTCGCAAAATGGTTAGAAAAACACGAATTTGTTACAAATGTAAATTATGCGGGACTTGAAGATAATGTGAACTATAAAAACGCTAAAAAATATTTAAAAAATGGATTTGGAGGCGTACTTACTTTTACTATCAATAAGTCAAAGAAAAGTGTTAGTAAATTTGTCGATAGTCTTGAATTAGTAAGTCATTTAGCAAATGTTGGTGACGCAAAAACACTAATTATTCAACCAGCAGCCACTACACATCAGCAATTGTCAGAATCAGAACAACTAAGAGCAGGTGTAACACCAAATCTTTTAAGAGTATCGGTGGGACTTGAACATATTGACGACATAATCGTCGATTTTGAACAAGCTTTTGAAAAAATTAAATAGCAAAATGAACCACAATAGGCACATTGCTCACAATAGTAAAAAAAATTCTATGTGAAATCCTATGTGTCCTATGTGTCTATGTGGTAAATAAAATCCTAAATTTTAAATCGTTAATCTAAAATTGAATTATGCCGGTAATAATCCCAAACAATCTTCCTGCAAAGGAAATATTGAAAGAAGAAAATATATTCACAATAGAGTATAACAATGCAGTAAAACAAGATATTAGAGCCTTGAAAATTCTAATTATGAATTTAATGCCTTTAAAAATTGACACTGAAACCGATTTATTAAGATTGCTTACTAATTCAGCTTTACAAATTGAAATTGAATTAATTCATCCATCAAATCACGAATCCAAAAACACTCCAAAAGAGCATCTCGAATATTTCTACAAATCGTTTAATGACGTAAAGCAAAACAAATACGACGGATTGATAATAACTGGAGCACCTGTAGAACATCTTGAATTTGAATCAGTTGATTATTGGAACGAGGTAAAGGACGTAATGGAATGGAGCAAAACAAATGTTACTTCGGTTTTGTTTATCTGTTGGGCTGCACAAGCAGGATTGTATCATTTTTATAGAGTAAACAAACAAGAATTGAATAAGAAAATGTTTGGAAATTTTGCACACAAAATAAATAATAAAAAGTCACAAATAGTGAGGGGTTTTGATGACACTTTCTATGCTCCACATTCAAGATATACTGCAATTAAAGCTGATGATATAAATAAAATTAGCGAACTAGAAATAATTTCAGAATCTAACGAAGCTGGAATCTACATTGTTACATCAAAAAATCTGAAACATGTTTTTGTAACCGGACATTCAGAATATGGAGTTAATACTTTAAAAAATGAGTATGAAAGAGATTTGAAAAAAGGAATTGGAATACAAATACCAGCAAATTATTTCCCTGAAAATAATCCTGAAAAGCAGCCGTTTGTGAACTGGAAAAGTCATGCCAATCTCCTGTTTCAGAACTGGCTTAACTATTATGTGTATCAAATAACACCTTTTGAGCTTAGTTAAGTTTGCTTTAAAATATAAATATTAAATTAAAAAACGTTATAAAATGAAAGTAGCAGTAGTTGGTGCCACCGGATTGGTTGGTAGTGTAATATTAAAAGTATTGGAAGAAAGAAATTTTCCTGTTTCGCAGCTTTTACCAGTTGCAAGTTCAAAATCAGTTGGAAAGACTGTAAAATTCAAGAATAAAGATGTAGAAGTAATTGATATTGAGCAAGCAATAAAACAAAAATGCGATATAGCAATTTTCTCAGCTGGGTCATCAGTTTCGTTGAAATACGCACCTTTGTTTGCAGAAACTGGAACTTATGTAATTGATAACTCATCAGCTTGGAGGATGAACGATGATATAAAACTAATTGTGCCAGAAATAAATGCAGGTTTACTAACGTCAAAAGATAAAATAATTGCAAATCCAAACTGTTCGACGATTCAATTGGTAGTTGCACTTGCAGATTTACATAAAAAATATAAAATAAAACGGTTGATAATTTCAACATATCAGTCGGTTACCGGAACTGGAGTTAAAGCGGTTCAACAACTTGAAAACGAACGCTCAGGCATAGATGGCGAAAAAGCATATCCTTTTGAAATTGACTTAAATTGCTTTCCTCACGGAGGCGATTTTCTCGAAAACGGTTACACAACAGAAGAAATAAAACTCGTAAACGAAACTTGCAAAATTCTTGGAGACAATAACATACAAGTTACAGCAACCGTTGTTCGTGTTCCAGTACTTGGTGGACATTCAGAAGCTGTAAATATAGAATTTGAAGAAGACTTTGACATTAATGATATTGTGACAATATTGAGAAATACAAAAGGAGTTAGTGTTTTAAATGACCATTCGAAAAATCATTATCCAATGCCGAAATATTGCCAAGGAAAAGATGATGTTTTTGTTGGTCGAATTCGTCGTGATTTTTCAAATCCCAAATCATTGAATTTATGGATAGTTGCTGACAATTTGCGAAAAGGTGCAGCAACTAATGCTGTACAAATTGGGGAATATGTGAAAACTAATTTTTGTTTTTAAACCTAATTAAGCTTAAATTTGTGTATAATCATCAGTTGAATAATAAGCCTTATAAACTGGCTTTCAAAAATTTCTGATGAAACTATTTTAACGAAACAAAGTTCTATTTATTATGATGTTGCAGGAAATCAAATTAATATTCTTGCATTTAGAGATAACAGTATGAATCCTAAATATTAATCTTATAATTTTTTATCATGGACGAAGAGTTAACAGAAAAAGAAAAAATTGAACAGGAAAACTTTTTTCTTAAATCAAAAATAGTCCTACAAAATGGACATTTTGAGCAATTTAGCGAATTAGACCCCGAAATTGAAAACCAATTTCTGAAAAATATTTTTGCAGTTGAAAATGCTGAACAAAAGATAGTTAACGAAGTTCTAAATATAAATCCAAAGGAATTTCCACCATCAGAAAAATTATCTGAAAAGGAACTAAAGCAAAAACTTGAACAATTTATTAATATTCTCGAAAAACATGGTTTTTCTTACAATTTATGTAAAGAACTACCTAATGAAATTGCCTACGACTATTTAACTAAAAATTTTCTAAACAGCATAACAGATGTAATGCCAGAAGGTTGGGTACATCACATAGATGGTTGTGGTGGAGATTGTCCGAGTTGTTTTCAGGCAAACTATTGCAAAATCAAAAATAAAAATTGGACTCCAGAAGAATTTGATGCAGAAGTTAAAAGAAGGTTAGAAGAAGATTTATTAGACGAATAAAATGAAAAATTCAAGAGATTTTTATAAAAATAAATTGATATAAATTGTTACATTGTTAAATTGTTTTCAGCCAACTAAAACACCCGAACACTTACCTTATAAACTTATAAACTCCACAACTTATCAACTCATAAACTTTAAACTATTCTAAATAAAAGATTATCAATGTGTTGTTTTTTACATTATTTCATTCATACTACTCAGTGATGCTTCATACTTCGCAATGACGAAACCCATGAAACTATAAACCATAAACTTATCAACTCTTCAACTCTTCAACTTTTTAAACTTATCAACTCTTTAACTTATAAACTTTTTAACGTATCAACAATTAAACTAACTTGAATCTAACTAATGAATTACATAATTGAAATAATCGGTTACGCAGGCTCTATCATTATAGCTTTATCAATGTTAATGCCGTCAATCATAAGGCTTCGATGGATGATTCTTATTGGCAATTTAGTATTTATAATATATGGAGCATCAATTAATTCGATTCCAATACTTATACTCAATGCTTTCAATGCAATAGTTAACATTATTTTTTTGTACAAAATTTACACTAAGGAAGAGTATTTTAAGCTATTTCAGGTCAGAAGCAACAATCTTTATTTAAAATACATTCTTGATTTTCATAAGAAAGATATTCAGCATTTTTTTCCTTTTTTTGAGTATAATCCGTGCGAAAGTACATATAGCCTTTTTGTATTGAGAAACATGCAGGTTGCAGGTGTAATAATTGGAACCAAATTAGACGAAGATACTTTCCGTTTAGATTTGGATTTTGCAATACCCGAATATCGTGATTTTAAACTTGGGCAATTTGTTTACAGTAAAAAAATACGCTTTTTCAAAGAACATGGCTTTAAAAAGTTCGTTGCTGTTCCATTAAATCATGTTCACGAAAGATACTTGCTTAAAATGGGATTTATAGCAAGCAATAATTCGGGTGAAAAATTATTTGTAAAATCAATAATTTAATTCTTTAACAATAGAACAAAAAAGCTTAATTTTGAAAAAAGTAAAATAATAAAATTTAAAAATATGAACTTTCAATTTACCGAAGAACAATTAATGATTCAACAAGCAGCCAGAGATTATGCTCAACGTGAACTAATTCAGGATGTTATTGAACGTGACGAAAAAGGAATTTTTCCAACTAAACACATAAAAGCATTAGGCGAGCTAGGTTTTATGGGAATGATGACAAGTCCTGATTATGATGGTGGCGGAATGGACACAATTTCTTATGTATTAGCAATGGAAGAAATTTCAAAAATTGACGCATCTTGTGCTGTTGTATTATCTGTAAATAACTCTTTAGTATGCTATGGAATAAGCACTTACGGAACAGAAGAGCAAAAACAAAAATATCTTCGTCCGCTTGCAAGAGGCGAAAAAATTGGAGCTTTTTTACTATCTGAACCTGAAGCTGGTTCTGATGCTACATCACAACGAACTACTGCAATTGACAAAGGCGACCATTATTTATTGAACGGTACAAAAAACTGGATTACAAGTGCAAATTCTGCATCGACATATATTGTAATTGCTCAAACTCACACAGAAAAAAAACACAAAGGAATTAACGCATTTATTGTTGAAAAAGATAGCTCTGGCATAACATTAGGACCTCACGAGAAAAAAATGGGAATGCGTAGTTCTGATACTCATTCTGTGATGTTTAATGATGTAAAAGTTCCTAAAGAAAACCGAATTGGTGAAGATGGTTTTGGTTTTAAATTCGCAATGAAAACACTCGAAGGCGGACGAATTGGAATTGCATCACAAGCATTAGGAATTGCATCAGGAGCTTTAGAAAGAGCTGTTCAATATTCAAAAGAAAGAAAAGCATTTGGAACAGAAATATTTAACCACCAATCTGTTGCATTCAAATTAGCAGATATGGCTACCGATATTGATGCAGCTCGTTTCCTTTGCTTACATGCTGCTTGGTTAAAAGATCAACATTTACCTTATGGAATTGCAAGTGCTAAAGCAAAACTTTTTGCTGCTGAAACAGCTATGAGAGTTACCACAGAAGCAGTTCAAATTCATGGTGGATATGGCTATGTTGCAGAATATCATGTAGAAAGACTTATGCGTGAAGCAAAATTAACTCAAATTTATGAAGGAACTTCCGAAATTCAAAAAATTGTAATTTCTAGGGATTTGATAAGCTAAAACTTATACTTTTCACGGTGTAAATTTGTACATTTCTGCGAAAATTTTTAGTTATTAGTTTTTTAGTCATTAGTTTTGGTTTTTTACCCTGTTAAATAGTTTCTAATTTGTAGCTTTATGTCTAATTTTAATGATATTTAACAGGGTGAAGTTTCTTGTTATGGTTGTTTAGTCGGTAATAGTACGAACTAACAAACCATCGAACCAAAACTAAAAACCAATAAAACAACGACTAATAACTAACAAACTCTGAACTATAAAATGTACAAATTTATCCCATTTTAAGTATAACCATTATAAATCATTCTAAAATGAAAGAGGCTGTTATAAAAAACAGCCTTTTTAGTTTAATCTTAACAAAAATTCAGTTTTATATATATTCATCATTTTTAATTTCAATTTTTCATAAAAAACCGATTTTCTGTTTAAAAAAAATATTATTTTAGCAAATCGAAATATAAATTAAAGTATTAATTAAATGAAAATATTAGTTTGTTTAAGCAATGTTCCTGATACAACAACAAAAGTTAGGTTCAAAGACAATAACACTTCATTTGATGCAAATGGAGTTCAGTGGATAATTAATCCTTGGGATGAACTAGCTCTTACAAGAGCTTTAGAACTTAAAGAAGGTTCAAATGGAGTTATTACTAATGTAAGCGTAATAACTGTTGGTGAAGCTTTTGCAGAACCAACAATTCGTAAAGCATTAGCAATAGGTGCAGATAACGCATACAGAGTTAATTCTATTCCTAAAGATGCATTTTTTACAGCTTTTCAAATTGCTGAAATAGCTAAAAAAGAAAGTTTTGATATAATTTTTGCAGGAATCGAATCAAGCGATTATAATGGATCGATGGTTGGAAGCATGATTTCAGAATTTTTAAATATTTCTTCTGTTTCTTCAGTTTCTGCGGTAAATATCGAAAACAATGAAATTAAAGTTACTCGTGAAATTCCTGGTGGAAAAGAATTTTTAAATGTTACTGCTCCTTTAGTTGCTGTTGTTCAAAAAGGAATTGCAATTAATCCTCGAATTCCTTCAATGCGTGGAATTATGACTGCAAGAACAAAGCCTCTTACTGTTTCAGAAGCAGTTGCTTGTGACTCTCTTACAGAATTTGTGAATTATGAATTACCTCAACCAAAAGGTAAATGCAAGATGATAAGTGCTGATAATGTAAAAGAACTTGTTCAGTTACTTCACAACGAAGCAAAAGTTTTATAAGTAATATGTAAAATTTAATATGTAAAATTTAATATGTAAAATTTAATATGTAATATTTAAAATCAAAATTTTCAATCATAAATCGTAAATTAATAAAATATGTCAGTTTTAGTATATACAGAAAATTGGGATGGAAAATTCAAAAAATCTACATTTGAACTTCTATCTTATGCAAACGAAATTGCAAAAAAATTAAACACCGAAACAATTGGTATTTCTATAGGAAATGTATCAACCGATGAATTATCAAATCTTGGAAACTACGGAGCAAACAAAGTCTTATCATTTAGTGATTCAAGAATTTCAAGCTTAGAAAATACTGTATTTAGTTCAATTATTTCTCAAGCGGCTATTAAAGTCGGAGCACAAGTTATTATATTATCAAATAACTTAACAGGAAAAGCAATTGCACCTCGCCTTTCAGTAAAATTAAAAGCAGGTTTGGTTTCTGCAGTTGTTGCTTTACCGTCATCAGTTGAGCCTTTTGAAGTTAAGAAAAAAGCATTTACAGGAAGTGCATTTGCAAATGTTAAAGTAAACTCTGCAATTAAAATTCTAACTCTATCTCAAAACAGTTATCAAATTAATCAATCAGAAGATGTAGCTATTGTAGAGAATTTTGAAGCAACAATTAACAATGCTGATTTTAAAACAAAAGTTACTGATACTCAAAAAACTACAGGAAAAATCATCTTAAACGATGCTGAAATTATTGTTTCTGGTGGACGTGGGATGAAAGGT
Organism: Bacteroidetes bacterium GWA2_31_9; assembly: GCA_001768975.1. Classification (GTDB taxonomy): domain Bacteria; phylum Bacteroidota; class Bacteroidia; order Bacteroidales; family GWF2-33-38; genus GWA2-31-9. Next base: position 12,245 of record MEND01000220.1, read on the forward strand.
CCAGAAAACTGGGGTGCAATTGAAGAATTAGCGTCTGTACTTGGTGCTGGAACTGCTTGTTCAAGACCAGTATCAGACGAAGGTTGGCGTTCGCACGACGAACATGTTGGTCAAACCGGAAAAATCGTAGCACCAAACTTATATTTTGCAATCGGAATTTCTGGTGCAGTTCAGCACGTTGCCGGAGTTAGTGGCTCAAAATGTATTGTTGCTGTAAATACTGATAAAGATGCAACCGTTTTTGAAGTTGCTGATTATGGAATTGTGGGTGATGCTCGTCAGGTTTTACCAAGTCTTATTGAAGCATTTAAAGAATTTAAAGCAGAACACTAAGATTCTCAAATTATACCATTTGAAATTATAAAATAGTCCAATTTAAATTGGTATAATGCCGATGCTACATGAAAATAGGACAATGAAATTGGATTATATTGAATTCCGAAAAATCGGAACAAGTTGTGCAATCGGTATTAAATATATTAAAAGCCCATTTTGGGCTTTTTTTATTTTCAAAATAAATAAAATTTATGCTTTATAATTAATTCGTTAATCATAATTCAAAAATCATTTATCTTTATAAAAAATTGAAACAATGAAACGAAGTATTTTTTATTTATTTATTATTTTAATCATAACATCTTGTACTGATAATAACCAGACTATGAACAAAATATCAATCCCTCAAAACAATAATCTTACAGTTGGTTTATTAATGCCAATTACTCTTAATCCATCAGAAACAACAATCTATTTGCAAGACTATATTGCTGATGTTTCTAAAATTGATTCAATATCTGTTGACTCTTCATTGAAGCAAAAATTATCAGTTGATAAACAAAAATTAACATTAATTTCAAATAAATCGAAAGTTCCATCAATTTCAGAATTAAATATTTACACTTCTGATGCAACATTTACTATTCTATTAAAAAAATCTTTAAAAGAGTCGATAAGAGTTTTTTTTATTAATGAAGGAAGACATTATGATACAATAAGAATAGCCGGAGATTTTAATAACTGGAATCCAAATCAAAATCCTTTACATTTCAATGGAAATATTTGGGAAACAGAATTATTATTAAACCCTGGTCGATTTTGTTACCAATTTGTAGTTGATGGAGACTGGATTTTAGACCCTGCAAATCCAGATACTGTTTCAAATAATATGGGTGGATACAATTCTGTAATTTATTCAGGTAAGACAAATTTCGATAGTATTCCACAGCTATGTACAGATAATAAAAATAACAATTTAATAAAAATTAAAGTCAAGAACTCTGTAAGTGAATACTTTGTATTATGGCAAAACTATAGATTATATAATGACTATATAAAATATACTAAAGACGGAATTGAAATTGTAATTCCAGAAGAAGCAAAAAACCTGAAACGTTCATTCATCCGAGTTTATTCTTACAATTCGTATGGAATTTCAAACGACTTATTGATTCCTCTAGACAATGGAAAAGTGCTTGAAAATTCAGAACTTTTAACTCGTGAAGATTATGAAGCTACTGTAATGTATTTTTTAATGGTTGACAGATTCAATAATGGAAATCCAAAAAATGATGAGCCAGCTGATGACCCTGAAGTTCATGAAAAATCAAACTATTATGGTGGCGATTTAATTGGAATTACAAACAAAATTAAAGACGGATATTTTAAGGAGCTTGGTGTAAATGCATTATGGATTTCGCCGATTACTCAGAATACAAAAGGTGCTTTTGTTGAATTTCCAGAACCTCATCGTAAATTTTCTGCATATCATGGATATTGGCCAATATCTTCATCAAAAGTTGATTACAGATTTGGAACAGAAAACGAACTACATCAGCTAGTTGACAATTTGCATGATTCAGGAATAAATATCTTTTTGGATTTTGTTTCAAATCATGTTCATAAGGAACATCCTCTTTATAAAGAACATCCCGAATGGGCTACAGCATTAACTTTACCAGATGGCAGAAAAAACATTCGTCTTTGGGATGAACAACGTCTTACAACATGGTTCGATACATTTTTGCCAACTTTAAATTACGATATTCCGCAAGTTGTTGATATTATGACAGATTCTGCATTATATTGGATTAAAAAATTTAATCTCGATGGATTCCGACACGATGCAACCAAGCATATTCCTGAAAATTTCTGGCGTGAACTTACTTATAAATTAAAAACTGAAATTGAAATTCCTGAAAAGAAAAAGTTATTCCAAATTGGTGAAACTTTCGGAAGTCGCGAATTAATTGGCTCTTATGTAAGCTCAGGAATGCTTGACGGACAATTTGATTTCAATTTGTATTTCGATATGAGACAAATTTTCGTAAAAGATACAATTTCATATAAACGATTGATTCAATCGCTTAATGAATCGTTTCAATATTATGGTTATCACAGCCTTATGGGAAATGTAACAGGAAATCACGATTTGCCACGATTTATTTCCTTTGCAAGTGGAGATTTGAGTTTTGAGGAAAACGATAAAGAGGCTGGATGGAATAGAAATATAAAAGTAAAAGATACAATAGGTTATTCAAAATTAGCCTCTCTTATGACTACAATTATGACTATTCCGGGAATTCCTGTGATTTATTATGGCGACGAGTTTGGAATGCCCGGTGCCGGCGATCCCGACAATCGCAGAATGATGAAATTTAATAAGTTGAGCAAAAATGAATCAAAATTAAAAGAAATTACTATATCGTTGATTCATTTACGACGCACAAATCTGGCTTTAATTTATGGCGACTACACTCCTGTTTTTTCTGATGACAACACAATTGTTTATTGTAGAAAATATTTCGAAAAAGTCGTAATAGTAATTATAAATAAACATACAAATTCAAACACTATAAAATTTGAACTTCCATTTGACTTAACTGGAAAAGCAAATGTATTATTCAATTCAAAAATTAAAATAGAAGAGAACTATTTTAAAGTTGATTTGAGGAATAAAATGTATGAGGTTATTTACAACGAATAAAGCCTCAAATCCAAAGCTCCAAATTCCAAAGCTCCAAATTCCAAAACTAAAACACCAAATTCCAAGCTCAAAGCTTCAAGAATAAGAACGTAAGAAGTAAGCAGTAAGCAGTATGCAGTTGACAGGCAATGACGCTGAGCTACAGAGTAGCGAAATGTTTATAGAAAAAGAAGGTAAACAGTATTCAATAATCAGTTGGCAGACAATGACGCAGAGCTACAGAGTAGTGAAATGTTTATAGTGAGCAGTTGGCAAACAACGACACAGAGCTACAGAGTAGCGAAATGTTTATAGAAAAAGAAACCACCAAAAGTCTTGTCGCAGCCACAAACGATAATCAAAGCAGTTCGGCTGAGGTTCTACTTCAGTCGAATTTATCTCAACAGGCTCTTGCTTGTAATAAATGTTCTCACACAAATAACAAACTTAAAGCTCCAAATTCCAAACTCAAAGCATAAACTTTAAGCTCAAAGCAATTATATAGGCATCCTAAA
>MEND01000221.1:0-4302 GCA_001768975.1 Bacteroidetes bacterium GWA2_31_9
TCGTAATATCGTCAATCTGTTCGCCTTCGCCAATCCAATCTACAAGTGTTTCTTCAAGAATTTGTTTTTGTTCATACATTGGCAATTGAGAATTATCAAGAAGTAATTGTTTTAAGTTTTTATACATAAACTTTTTACGAGTCTTTTCATTAAATTGGTCAGCATATCCATCTGTGCATAAATAAATTGTATCACTGTTAAATAATTGTATTTCTTGGTTATTGAATGAATCCATCCTAATATTTACAGATACAGGCATTTTATTGCCTTTTAATTCAATCATAATATTATCTATGGTTTCAATTATTTGATAATTCGACAATTGATTTAAATTATCAGCATTAAAATCGTCTCGTTTTCGAACAATATAAAGTGAGTTATGTGCTCCCGAATATTGGCAAACAAGTGTTTTTGTATCTAAAACACAAAATGAAATATCCAACCCGTCATAATTATCACTTGAGGCTTCATTTTGTTTTAACGATTGTATAATATGCAACCTAAGAAGATTTAATATTTCAGACGGAATTGGTTCGCCGGAGTTGCTAACTATTTCACTTAAAAAAGAAATTCCCAGCAAGCTCATAAATGCTCCCGGAACTCCATGCCCTGTGCAATCTGCCAAGCAAAAAATCAGATTGTCGTTCTTTTTTGTAATCCAATAAAAGTCACCACTTACAATTTCTTTAGGTCGATACAGTACAAACGATTCTGAAAAATATTTTTGAAATTCTTCGACACTTGGAAGTATGGAGTTTTGAATGCTTTTTGCATACTTTATACTGCTGGTAATCTGATTGTTTTGATGTTGAATACAGTCTCGTTGTGTTGTAATTTCTTCTTTTTGCTGAATAATCTCTTGATTTTGTTTTAAAAGCTGTTGATTAAATTCTTCGAGAAAGTGATTTTTTTCTTCAATGTTTTGTTTTTGCTCGTTAATTATATCACGTTGTGTAAGTTCACGAATTTTCTTTTTCTGGTTCGATATAATTATAAAAATTGAAATTGCAGTAAAAAGTGAACTATTGATTATATTTCCAGTAAGAATACTAATATCTGGTTGAAAATTAAATAAACAAATTAAGAATAGAGCATAGCTCACTGTAAAAAAAATTATTGAGATTAGTTTATCTAAATAAACCGAGAATCCAATTACCAAAACTGTCAAAAGATATACAAGAATTCCACGGTTTAAAGTAGTGTCTAATATTCCCGAAACGATAGTGCTATTAAAAAGAATTGCAATAGAATATAGCAACGCTGCTCTTGTTCCATACTTTTTGGTTTTACTTAGCTTATAATAAATTAAATATGATAAACTCGATATGAAAAGAAAAATATGAAATGAAAGCAAATATTGAAAAATAGGTTTGCTTAAATCGCTAATAAATGGATCTATGGTAATTAAAATAAGGCTAAATATTAAAAGAATTAATGCAAACCACTTTGCCCTATCGTGATTAATAGAGCTTAATTCCAAATTTAGCAAATCATCTTTTATGGTCATTGTGTAGAACCTAAATATTTTTAAGAATCACCAGTTATAAAAATAGTTTTTTATTTTAAAGAAAAATATTAAATTGAATAATAATTTTAAAAAAAATTGCTTTTAAACTCTTATTCCTAAAACGGTTATGTCGTCTAATTGTTCTCCCATGCCAATCCAATCTTTTAACGTTTCTTCAAGCATTTGTTTTTGTTCGCACATTGGCAATTGGCAATTATCAAGTAGCAATTGTTTTAAGTTTTTTGAAAGAAATTTTTTGCCTTTTGGTCCACCCATGGAATCCTCAAAACCGTCGGTTTTCATGTAAATAATATCGCCTTTTTGAAGAATGAATTCGTGATTAGTAAAATCTTCCATGTTGTCGTAGATGGCTATTGGCATCTTATCAGGCTTTATTTCTTCAAGATTTTCCAAATTTTTAAAATTTGGAAAATCTGTATCACAAACCTCTGGTTCGTAAGACAACAATCCAGAGGATTGTGTTAGTGTACGAACTATCCAAAGAGGGTTGTTTGCTCCAGCCCATTGGGCGTGAAAAATGTCTGAACTAAGATTTATAGGATTTGAGGATGATTCGACTTCGCTCACCACAGGTTTTAGGATTTTACTATTGTTGTCTTCTATCTTCTCACTTCTATCTTCTATCTTCTGTCTTGGAACTTGGATTTTGGGGTTTTGAACTTGGTTCTTTATCACTTTACATTCTACATTTTCTTCACTTTGGGCTTTGATTTTGTGGTTTTGATTATGGGACTTTATAGCAATAATACTTATGTCCATTCCATCTTTTTGCTCTTCACTTTGCCCTGTTTGACTAAGTGCGTCAATTACAGATTCTCTCAAAAGATTTAATACTTGACTTGCTTTATTTACTTCGTTTTTACGAACAATTTCATTCAAAAAGCTGATACCAAGCATACTCATAAATGCTCCAGGAACACCATGTCCGGTACAATCGGCAACTACAACGATTAACCACTCGTTTACTTTCGTAATCCAATAAAAATCACCGCTTACAATGTCTTTGGGTTTGAAAAATATAAAATAATCGTCAAGAATGTTTTCAAGCTTTAGTTGTGATGGCAACACTGCTTGTTGAATATATTTTGCGTAATTAATACTATCGGTTACGCTTTTATGAATTTCTTCTATTTGTTCTTTTTGAAGTATTACAATATCACGCTGGCTCTCTATTTCTTCTTTTTGAGTGTTTATTTCTTCATTTTTTTGAAGTATTTCTTCGTTTTGTAAAGCAAGTTGTTTAAATGCTTTTTTCTTTTGAGAAAATAATCTGAATAATAAGATTGAAAATATTAAAATCGTTATAAAACCTGCTATGAAAGAAAAAATTAAGATTCGTTGTTTTCTGTTTTCTGCATCTTTACGAGCAATTGTTTCGTTTTGAAGGTTTTTCTCGTTTTCGAGCTTTTCAATATTAAGTTGTTTTTTTTCTGACTGATATTTGGCTTCCATATCTTCCAGTATTTCAGCTTTATCGGCATTTAAGAGACTATCATTAATATTAATAAAAAGTTCAGCATACTCAAATGCTTTTTTATAATTATTAAGTTTTCCCCAACCTTTATATAAAACCTCATAAGCGGTATTTATTCTTGGTAAAGAGCCTGTTTCTTTTGCCAATAATAATGCTTGTTCAGAATATTTAATTGATTTTTTATAATAATCTTTAGATTGAAGTTCAGTTATGTTTTTCAACTCAGCCAGTCCTAAGTTTACACTTGCTAAATTTGAATATAAAAGACTAATTCCAAACTTATCTCCTTGCACTTCTTTTAGTTCTAACGATTTTAGATAATATTCTTGTGCTAATTTAAAATTTTGATGATATTCATAGTAAACGCCAATATTAGAGTAGCATGAACCAATGCCTCTTTTATCATTAATTTTTTCAAATATGCTTAATGAATTTTGATAATACACAAAGGCTTTTTCAAAGTCGCCACTATTTTTATAAATCGAACCAATATTTAAATAACAGGAAGCAATGTCTTTCTCATTTCCAAGATTTTTTTTGATTTTTATAGAGTTTTGATAATATTCAATAGCTTTTGTATAATTTTTTAAATCGTCTTGAATGCTTCCCATATTGCTTTGGCAATTTGAAATATTTAAGCTATCATTTCTTTTTTCGAATATTACTAATGCTTTTTGAAAATATTCAAGTGCTTGTTGGTAATTACCTTGGTTTTTATATACTATTCCAATATTATTATACGAACCTGAAATTCCTTTTAAATCGTTTATTTTTAATCTTATATCAAGGCATTTATTCCAATAAGTAAGGCAGGAGTCGTATTCGCCTTTAAACACGAAAACCATTCCGATACAATGTGAAGAATTTGCTAAACCTTTTAGAAATTTTGTTTGTTTTGAAATTTCGTATGCTTGTCTGGCAAATATCATTGACGAATCAATATCTAATCGTTGAAAATTTTCAGATAACGATAAAAGGATGTTTGCTTTACTTGTATCAATTTTTGCTTTGTCTAATTCCTGAAATAATGAATCAATCAATTTTCTATTCTGAGCTTGAATAAAAAACGAGCAAACAACTAATAATAAGCAAAATGCTATTCTTCTCACTATAGCTTAATATTTTTATCTAACCATTCAACAACGTTTTCTTTGTTTGGTTTTCCGTACATTTCGGTAATGTAGCTAATTATTTCATTAATTTTTGTTTCACGGTCTTTGTCTTTTAAGTCGGCGAGTAAAATGTTGACTTCTGCTAATAAATCGGTTTCGTTTAAAAAAACAGGGTCGAACGAATTAAT
>MEND01000221.1:4313-15749 GCA_001768975.1 Bacteroidetes bacterium GWA2_31_9
TTACCTCAGTTCCTTTTTGAAGATAAAGTATTTCCATTGTGCTTACATCCGGATTTGGAATAGGCTTGCCATCAACTGTCAATAATTCTGATTTTTTAATAATCAAAGTGTCATTACTAAATGAAAGTTGTTTGTTTATTGTATCTCCTTTGTATATGTATCTCATATAGAAGAAATTATTCTTGTCCATTGGAAAAAGTACTGGGTTTATTTTAATATCAACCTTATCGATAATTGCATATTTGCCACTAAAATGATTTTCTAAATCCATAATATTTAACATTGAACCTCCTCTTGAGCTGATGTTACTCATTGCAGGACTTAAATTTGCCTTTGCAAATGCAAGGTTTGCATTGCTTGGCATTAAAATAAACCTTCCCTTTTCAGAATTTGTTACAGCTGCTCGGGCATTGTTGGTCTCGAAAGACAATTCGTCATTTTCGCCAAAGATTGTTCCCATTTGTAGTACTGCATTTGATTTTTGTAGTAGAATTGTTCCACTTACTTTTATTACTTTATAGTCGGAATTTTGCCCAAAAGACATTAGACTTATAAAACCAACAAACAGAATTAGTACAAGTTTTCGTAACATAAATTAATGTTTAGTTATATTATATTCAAATTTATAATTTTTTTTAAGATTCATTGCAATAATTTTTAGAAACAAGTTTTAAGTTTTATCCATTATTTTTTATAATATTGCTTTTCATTCATTAAAATTATATAATGAGAGGTATAATTTTTTCAATTTTTCTACTTTTTGCCTTTATAACGTTATTTTCTCAGAATATACATGTTATAGATAGCTTAAAGAAAGTTTGTTCAACCTATGAACCTGATACAAATAAGATTAATTTATTCAATAAGCTTTCGTGGGCTTATGGTAAAAAGCTAGATACTGCATTAATGTACTCTGATAGTGCATTATCATTATCAAATAAATTAAATTTCAGACCAAAAATTCAGGAAACACATTTCAAAAAAGGACTTTTATATTACAATCATGCCAAGTACAGTAAAGCCTTATCGAACCTTTTTATGTCCTTAAGAATAGCTGAGGAATTAAAGTTAATTGATAACCAATCGCAGTCGGCATTTCAAATAGCAAATGTTTATAAAGATCAAGGAACTTATGATAAGGCTTTATCTTTTTATAATCAATCACTTGAGCTTGATAAAAAATATAATAATCGTAATGGTGAAGCAAGTTGCTTAAATAATATTGGATTAGTACATTGGATGCAAGACTCTTATGAGGTTGCACTTGATTACTTTCTAAAATCAATGGCAATAAAAGAGCAACTTGGCGATAAAAAAGGAATTGCTGGTGGTTACGTAAATATTGGAATAATTTATTATTCAATTAAAAACTATGATAAAGCAATTGAGTATTGGGAAAAAAGTCAGGTGATTTGCGAAGAATTGCATGATGATAGAGCAATTGTTGAGGTTTTAAATAACCTTGGTGCTGTTTATAGCGAACGAAAAGATTATGAAAAAGCACTTGTTTATTTATACAAATCTCTGAAAATAAAGGAAAAAATTGGTGATAGAAAGGCAATATCAATGACATATTCTAATATTGGTGAAGTATTTATGATGAAAAAAGATCCAAAAAATGCGTTGGAATATTTCAATAAAGCAATAAAAATTAATGAAGAGATTCAAGACTTTGATGGTTTAGCAAGTGCAAATTTAAGTATTGCAGGCTATTTCAAGGAAATGAAAGATTATGAAAAAGCATTAGAATTTGCAAATAATGGTTTAGAAACTTGTAAAAAAATAGGAGCTTTAAGTAAATTAAAATCTGCATACTTAATGGTTTCAGAGATTTATGAATTAAAGGCTGATAATGCCAATGCTTTGGCAAACTATAAGTTGTTTTATGAAATTAGTGATTCAATTTATGACAAAAATAATTCAGATAAATTAGCTGAAGTACAAACAAAATATGAAACAGAAAATAAAGAAAAAGAAATTGAATTATTGAATAAAGATAAGGTTCTTCAGGATAATGAGTTAGCAAGACAACAAATATTAACAATTGCATTTATTATATGTTCAATTTTTATTTTAATTATTGCATTCGTAATATTCAATAGATATAAATTAAAAAAGAAAACAAATGATGAACTTACATATCAAAACCTTGTAATAGAACAGCAAAAGGAAGAATTAACAGTTCAAAAAGATTTACTAATTAATACCAATTACGATTTAACAAAGAAAAATTTATTAATAACCGACAGTATTAATTATGCAAAGAGAATTCAAGACGCTCTTTTTCCAACAGAAAGTTATATTTCAAATTACATAAAAGAATATTTTATTTATCTGTCTCCAAAAGCAATAGTTAGTGGCGATTTTTACTGGTTTTATGCAGTCGATACAAATAATCTTTTTGTTGCAGTTGCCGATTGTACCGGACATGGTGTACCTGGAGCGTTTATGAGCATGATAGGAAATACATTGCTAAATGAAATAATTGTCGAAAATAGAGAGTATGACACAAGTACGATTTTAGAAAAATTAAATTCAAGAATACTACATGTTATTAGTCAGAATGATGAAGGTGAATTAAGCCATATTGATGGCATGGATATTACAATAATAAAAATTGATGTCCTCAATAGCAGTTTGTTTATTGCTGGAGCAAATCAGTCGGCTTATATTGTTTCAGATAATCAATTAATAACAATTGATGGCGATTTGCATTCTATTGGAGGAGGATTAAGATATAATGTAAATGCTAAATTTGCAACTCAACAAATTCCTTATATTAAAGACTCAACCAATATTTACTTATTATCTGACGGCTTTCAAGATCAGTTTGGAGGTTCAGAAAATAAAAAATTTATGGTTTCTAATCTACAAAAAGTATTATTAAAATGTTCTACATTGGATTCTTTTGATGAACAAAAAAAATATTTTGCTGATACTTTTAATAACTGGAAAGGCTCTAAAAAACAAATAGATGACGTTTTGATTTTTGGATTTAAAGTTTAAAAAACTTATTGTATAAATCATAAATCAGCATAGTAATTCTTAAATCAGTTTGTCATTTTTTTTAAAATTATAATTTTGCCAAATATTATAATTTAAATCTCATGAAAAGTAAAATACTTACTCTAATTGTTGCATTAACTTGTTCAATTCATTTTTCATTTTCTCAAGTAACTGAAGGAGAAAAAAAACTTAGAACACATGAAGCAGATACAATAGTTGGCTGGAAAAAGGGTGCTGTTGTAACAATAACATTTTCTCAAACTTCGCTTAAAAATTGGGCAGCAGGTGGCGAGAATTCAATTTCAATTAACAGTTTAATGAGCTTATTTGCAAATTATAAAAATAAAAATACTTCTTGGGACAACTCTCTTGATGTTGGGTATGGTCTTTTAAGACAAGGTAAAGATGCTGATTTTATGAAGACAGACGATAAAATCGACTTCCTTTCAAAATTTGGAAAAACTGCTTTCAAAAATTTTTATTGGGCAGCTTTACTAAATTTTAAAACTCAAATGACCGACGGATTTAATTATCCAAACGATAGTGTCAGAATATCCGGACTATTTGCTCCTGCATACCTACTTGGTGCTGTTGGGATGGACTATAAACCTTCTGAAAAATTCACTGCTTTTCTTGCCCCAGTAACAGCTAAAATGACTTTTGTTAATGACCAAACTCTTGCCGATGCTGGTGCATTCGGTGTTGAAGCTGCTGTATTTGACGATTTGGGAAATATTACAACTAAAGGAAAAACATCAAGAGCTGAGTTTGGAGGTTATTTAAGAATAATGTTTAAGTCTGAAATTTTTAAAAATGTGAGTTTACAATCAAAAATAGATTTATTCTCAAACTATTTAAATAATCCACAAAATGTGGATGTTAACTGGGAAACCTTAATTGCACTGAAAGTTAATAAGCTTATTACAGCTACAATTACAACAAACTTATTATACGACGACGATGTTGATATTCAGTGGACAGACAAAGATGGGATTGAACACTTTGGACCAACTACTCAATTTAAAGAAGTATTAGGAGTCGGAATATCGTATAAATTTTAAAAGAAAATTATTCCTCATCTTCAGTCGGTGGTCCATTGTGTGGTCCAGGACCTCTATGACCTCCTCCTTGACCCAACTGTTTTAATAAATGATTTTTAAACTGACGTTCAGCCTGATAAAGTTTTATTAGCTTTTGAGACGACAACACTTTTTTAAATTTTGTGTGATATTCTTCCATTAATTTGGCTTCGTCTGTTTCGTGTTTAATGAAATTATCTGCTAGCTCCTCGGCTTCTTTATCGGTAAGAACAGTGGTTTCGTCTTTGCACGATTTCATAAGACTTTTGCGGTCTTTCATTAATTCTTCGCGAGCTTTATCATATTCGTTATAAACTGGCCAGAATTTTTGAGCTTCATCTGACGACAAGTCAAGTTTTTCGGTAATAAAAGCAACTTTCATTGCTTTAAGTTTTTCTTTTCTATTGGTTTGATTGTTTTGCGAAAATGCACTACAGATTGTAAACTGTAATATAAAAATATAAGCAAGTAGTTTCATAATATTATTGTTTAATTGTATTCGTTATAAATTGATTGCTCGTCTAAATCTTCGTCGTTTAAATATTCATAAATTCCATCTTGATTGGTCGATATGTAAGAAATATCTCCAGTTTGATTCGCTAAATAAAAGTCAGTAATTTGGTCATCATCTAGTTCAATATCTCCATTTAATATTAACTCCGAAATTTCATTATTGTTAAGATTTATAATTGATTTATCTGAATTTGAAAATTTGTATAAACCAAAAATCATAACTAATATTAACACAACTCCCAGTGAATAAGCTAGTATTGGTTTAAAAACAAACTTATTGGCTTTAACCTGATTTGGGTTTTGAATCCTATTTTGAATTTTCAGAGATAAATCGTCGAAATACTCTACGGGAACTTCAAAAGAGTTCTTTTTATTTTCTTCGTTTAGTATGTTTTTTGCCATTGACATATTTTTTAGACTTCTATAATTGATTACGGTTTAAATGTTTTCAAAATATTTTTCAATTTTTTTTACGGCATGATGATACGAAGCCTTTAATGCTCCAACTGATGTTCCTAAAACCTCTTCCATATCTTCGTATTTCATTTCCTCAAAATATTTCATATTAAATACTATACGTTGTTTTTCGGGCAAAGTTAAAATAGCTTTTTGAAGTTTTTTCTGAATTTCGTCGCCTGTAAATAAGCTATCGGTTTCGATGTGGTTTGTGAGTTCTTTTTCAACATCATTAATAGGAATGAAAAATCTTTTGCGTTTTTTATTGAGAAATGTAAGAGCTTCGTTTGTTGCAATTCTGTATAACCATGTATAAAGTTGCGATTCTTCTCTAAAATTATCAAGACTTTTCCATGCTTTAATAAAAGTATTCTGAACTAAATCATCAGAGTCTTCGTGTGTAATTACAAGACGACGTATGTGCCAGTAAATGCGTTGCTTATATTTGTTTACGATAAGACTGAATCCATAATTTTTTGAATCAGGATTGTGGAAAATTTTCAGAAGTTCCTTGTCGTTATTTTTTTCGTCAGCCAAATTAAACTTTGTTATTTAAAAAATACCACAGAGACACGGAGAGCAAAGAGTTTCTCAGAGATTATGATTTTGGCAATTTTGCAAATTCTTCTGTTACTAATGAAACTAATTGCTCTTTAATATTTTCTGAATTAAAATTTATTAATAAAACTAAAAGTATTTCTCTATGTTCTCTGTGTCTCAGTGGTAATCTTATTTTCTGGCAATGACTTTTAAAGCTGCATCAACAATATTTGGAACATCTAAACCGAATTTTTTCATCAAATCGTCTGGAGTTCCACTTTCGCCAAACTTATCATCAACAGCAACCATTTCGAGTGGTGTAGGCAATTTTCTGCAAAGTAATTGAGCAATACTATCGCCAAGTCCGCCATTCATCATGTGTTCTTCTGCTGTAACTACAGCTTTTGTTTTCATTACAGATTCTAAGACTGCTTTTTCGTCCAAAGGTTTAATCGTGTGAATATTTATTATTTCGGTTGAGATACCTTTTTGTTCTAAAATTTCACAGGCTTGTAATGCTTTCCAAACCAAATGACCTGTTGCAAAAATAGTTACATCTTTGCCTTCATTTAGCAAAAGAGCTTTTCCAATTTCAAATTTTTGTTCAGCTGGAATAAAAATAGGAACTTTTGGACGACCAAAACGAAGATAAACGGGGCCTTCATACTCAGCAATTGCAATTGTTGCAGCTTTTGTTTGATTATAGTCGCAAGGATTAATAACTACCATATTTGGAAGCATTTTCATAAGTCCAAGATCTTCCATAATTTGGTGAGTTGCACCATCTTCGCCAAGAGTAATTCCGGCGTGAGAAGCACAAATTTTTACGTTTTTATTTGAGTATGCAATTGCTTGACGAATTTGGTCGTAAACTCTTCCGGTTGAGAAGTTTGCAAATGTTCCTGTAAAAGGAATTTTTCCGCCTATCGTAAGTCCTGCCGCAATTCCTATCATATTTGCTTCTGCAATTCCAACCTGAAAAAATCTTTCAGGAAATTCTTTAACAAAAGCATCCATTTTTAATGAACCTATAAGGTCGGCACAAAGTGCAACAACATTTGGATTAGTTTTTCCAAGTTCAAAAAGTCCGTCGCCAAATCCCGAACGTGTATCTTTTTCGCCTGTAATTGGATATTTTTTCATCTGTTTATATTTTTTAAGTATTTGATTTTTAATTAATTATTTTCGCCACAGATTCGCAGATTTCTTTTATAATTTCTTCAAATAATTAACACAGAAGAAACAACCTTTGGTTGTTTCAAATCTGTGAAAATTTCCCGAAGTAAATTCGGGACAAGTCGTGCAATCTGTGGCTAGCCTCTTTTTTATAATCATTCCTTTTCCAATTTTATCGGAACAAGTTCCCGAAAATTCGGGATAAACTGTGTGTTTATTATTAATCATGGGCGTTTCATTATATAAAATTTATTATTATAAACTAACTGATATTGAACCCCCTGTAGTTATTTTAAAATTCTTCTCCACAGTATAAAATGTTTGTTTTGAATTTCTTGCTCGATAAACAACTCGATAATCTCCCGGCTGTAAAACTATAGTTTGTTTTGTAACATTTGGGTCGATATTGCAAACCCACTGAATTTCTTTTTCCAATTCTAAATATATACTTCCGTATCCTTGCGAAATCATTAACAGAGTTACCATTCCGGGTTTAGGAATTTGAACAGTTGTTGTAGTACTTTGCTTTATTTCTACACTCGCAATTATTCGTGGAAGTGTGAGAATTTCTAAATCGTATTTGCCAATTATATATTTTTCAAGAACATTTGCAGGCTGAACATTTAATGTATTCATTTCGCCAGACTTTCTGATAATTGCATTCAGGTTTTGATAATTATTTGCTCCTTCTAGTTTCATTTGCAAATATCCTTGTGGACAATCTGCCGGAATTATTGTGTGCTTTCCTGATGTAAGTGCAATACTATCAACTGTTACAGGTGGAATTGTATGAACAACCATTTTGTAAGTCAAAAGGGGGTCAAGCTCAACAGTATCGGGATTTCCACGAAAGTTCATGGTGTGAATATAGTTGTATTTTAACAAACCCGAAAACGAATCATAAAACGACATATTTACATCTGTTTCAGTTGGCTTGCCAAATTGGTCTAGCAAATTCACTTGTGCAGTAGTTTTGTTCAAGGCATCAGAAATTATAAGTCCTAAAATATCGCCAAATTGCTTTTCATTGTCGGCATCGTAAAATTTTCCAATACATTCAAACGATTTTTTGAATTGCAAATCAAGCCCGATTCCTATAACAAAAGGTCGCAAAGCTATTCCTTTTTTTTGAAGTTCGAGCGAAATTTTGCATGGGTCGCCATCGCAAGCCTCAACGCCATCGGTAATTAAAATAATAATGTTTCTGCAATTTGGTATTGGAGGAAAATCGTTTCCGCAAAGTTCAAGTGAATGTGCAATTGGAGTTGTTCCTTTTGGTGTAATAAATCTGAGTTTTTGTCTTATTCGTGTTCCATTATTTGGAGCAAAAGCAACTTCGAGTTTTGTATCTTCACAATCTTGTGGTGGCACTGGACTTTGATGTCCGTAAATACGTATAGCCATCATTACATTTGGCAATTGCTCAAGACTATCGACCATTTTAATCAGGAAATTTCGGGCAATATTTATTTTTGTATCGGTTTCCCATTCTCCGAGCATGCTTTGAGAGGCATCGAATACAAAAAGGATTCGGGTTGTTGGTTTTTTTTCTTCTGGCTTTTGGGAGAAAGAGTTATAAGTTATAAAGTTAAAAGTTATAAAGAGGAAAAAAAGTTTATATAAAATTCGTTTGATATTCATTTATTATAATTTGCTAAATTCATTTTTAACTCAAATTCTAAAGCGGTTATAACATTATTTATAAAAGAAATCTTTTTGTCATAATAGTACTAATTGTTCATTTTTGATTTTGTCAGGGTATTGTTGCCAAATTTTACCATTTAAGATTTTTCCGTTTTCTTTTTTATTTCGTTTTATTTTATCTGCACCCCATGTTCCCCATTGCTTAAAGAAAAATGCAATATTATTTGCTTCACATTGTTCTTTAATATTTAAAACCCAACTTGAATCCATTGGTCTTGCTCTATTTCCACTTTCACCTCCAACAATAACCCAATCAATATTTTGCAAATTTATTTTCCCAATATCTTCTAATAATGGCTCAACTGAAAGAAATAATACGGAAGCTTTTAGTTTTCTTAATTTGTCAATTCTTGGCAATCCATCATTTTTATTTTCAACAGTTACTCCAAGCCAAATGTTTTTCGGAATATTTTTACTTTCTAAATATTCATACATTCTATCAGCACGTTTTGTAAGAATTTGATAAACATGTTGTGGCGTTCTTTTTATTACATCAAATATTTTGTCTAAGTATTCTTCTGGCATTTCTTCATGAAAAATGTCACTCATTGAATTAACAAAATAAACTGTTGGCTTTTTTCTGTTTATTGGCTCATTTAATCTGTCTTGTACTATATTAAAATTAAAGCCGTTTTCATATCCATTTACTTTCATTGCCTGAAGTCGAATAGCCATTATTTC
Organism: Bacteroidetes bacterium GWA2_31_9; assembly: GCA_001768975.1. Lineage (GTDB taxonomy): Bacteria > Bacteroidota > Bacteroidia > Bacteroidales > GWF2-33-38 > GWA2-31-9. The sequence goes on from MEND01000221.1 coordinate 13,469, forward strand.
GGCATAACAATTTTTACAACCGGCACTAATTTTTGTACAACCAGCTGAAGGATTCCATGTTGCTTCTGTCCATTCAATTTTTGTAGCCATAATTATTTAAGTGTAATTATTATTTTTTTATCACATTTTTTGTAATATTCATATCCTAAATAAAATGAACCTTTTCTTGCTAAATCTCTCTTATTTAAATCAGTAACATTAATTTTTTTTTCATTTTGTAAATTTCGTAATACTTCATTTGAATGTTTTTTAAGAAAATTATTTTTTAGAGTAAATAGATATAATTCAATGTTATTTACTGCATCTTTTTCTGTTATGAAGTTTAAAATTAACTTTTCTAATTTTTCATACTGTTCCAATTTGTTATTCTCTTTGTCAACTTCGTCAAATAAAGAGGGTTGCTTTGGCTGTTCAAACCCTTCTCCATGTTCGTCATTCAATAACCATTTTACCTCTAAGATTTTTTCTAATCCATAAATATTTGGAGTTAAAAAAAATAACGCATAATAATGATTTTTGTTATCTCTTTGAATGTAATATGAAGTTGCATAAAACTTATCGTTGAAAGTCAATGCAATACGAATATATTCTATCAAATCTTTTTCTTCAGATAATTTATTTTTATAAATTGGATGTTCTTTATCGGGGAAAAAACTTTCAATAAAATCTTTCAAAGCTTGAACATTATTTTTTTCTTCTTCATCAAGAACACAATTTGCAAATCTATATATTTGAGAAATTGGGAGAAATAGTATAACTTCTGTATTTCGTTTGTTTTGAACTAAATTTTCTATAAGTTCTTTTTTTATATTTTTATATCCATACGGGTCAATTAGAATTAGATTCCTATCTTTTGTAGTTTGTGAGTTTATTTTACAATATATGTCTGTTAGAAATTCAATAGCATCTTTATTTTGAAAGTCAAGTTTACAAACACCTTTACTTTGACTTTCTAAATATTGTTTAACTTGTTCAACCTTTCCTTTTTCCAAATCATTAATAAAAAGATTAATAGGTGTAAGTGGTTTATTTAATTTTAATGTATTTTCATAACTTTCTTTTATTGCATCAAATGCAAGAATTGGACTTCCTTTTTTTCCATCTTCATAAATTCCTGTACCACAAAAAACATCAAATATATTTATACTTGTAGTAAAATCAGCTAATTGTAAAATTGGAATATATCTCTTCAAATAATCCTTATAAAAATCAAGTTTAGCTTGAGAATGAGGAAGTATTACTTTTCGAGCATCTATTTTTTTTGTTTTTTTCATTAATTATAAATCTTAACTAACCCAATTCACCTTTTTAAGTTCTCGTTTTATTCCTCTTTTGTATTTATATTTTGGGTATCCAACTATCAAAGATACAACAACATCGTGATTTTCGGGTATTTGGAATATTTTTTTTAACTTTTTGCTTTTGTTTAGGGCTGCGGGTACAAGTCCAATAATTGTTGCACCAAGTCCAAGTGCTTGAGCTGCAAGTGCTGCAAAAGTTACAAATATATGAGAATCTTCTTTATGTTCTTCGGAGTCTTTATGTGCATGAAAAATCAATAATGTGTGTGCTCCACGTGTAATTCCATCGTATTCATAAGAATATTCTTTATAAATTCCTTTTTCAATTCGTGGAAGCAAATGATTATTGAGTGTATTTAAGGTGTGTTGTCCTTTTTTTAATTTTATCATCGTTCGCATAATCGGGTTATGAAGCCAGCCCCCAAGTTTGTCGAAAAAAGCCGACATTAATGGAAGTGCTTCCATAATTTTTTCACGATTATTAATTACTGTAACTTCAACATGATGATGTGAATCGCCATGTGAAGCCTGCGAAACCGCAAACAGAATTTTTTCAATTTCTTCTTTACTAACAGGTTTTGGTTTAAAACGACGAACCGAACGACGATGTTCTACTATTGAAAAAAAATCGTTTGAATCGGAAAATTCAAAAAAATCTTTTTCGTATTTCAGTCCTTTCGCAAACACCGATTTTGTATTGCAAACAGCCATACATTGTCCGCAACCTAAACACAAATGAAGAAAATCGTCTTTAAACTCAATTTTGTTTTCGGATTTTTTTAATACCAATGCAGGACATACTTCAACGCAATTTCCGCATTTTGAGCAGGTTTCGGGGTTAATGTAAAAATCTGGCATATTTTAAGTTACTTAGTTATATGTTATTGAGTTACATTAGAAAAAGAGATTGCTTCGTTCCTCGTAATGATGCGAAACTACAAACTTCAAACAACAAACCTCAAACATCTTAATAATCCCCC
>MEND01000222.1:0-20888 GCA_001768975.1 Bacteroidetes bacterium GWA2_31_9
GGAGCCTTGAATTACTATATCAATATCTTTCATATGGTGTGATTATAAAATATAAAGATACAATATATATTTTATATATCATATAGGATACCTATATTAGCAATTATCATGTTTTTAAAGGTATGTATAAGAAAAATTCTCGCATTGTAACAAATGATGGAAGTGAATATGAAATTGAAGAAATCTCAAAAAATGAAGATTTAGATTATATTATTTTCAAAGTTAAAAATGCTTATAATAGGAAGTTTGATTATGTAAAAATAGCTGGAAAATTACCTGAAATTGGTGAAAGTGTTTTTGCTATTGGTAACCCCGAAGGATTGGAGCAAACATTATCAACTGGAATAGTTTCTGGTTATAGAGAAGAAAAAGATTACATTCAAACTGATACACCAATAACTCATGGAAGTAGCGGTGGTCCATTATTTAATTCAAAAGGGGAAGTTATTGGAATTACTTCAATGGGAGCACAAGAAGGAAGTTTGTTTTTTGCAATAAATATTTTAAAAATCCCAACATCAAAATACAAATAACATATAAATATGGCGATTAAATTCGCAAAATTAATATGAATTTTGCGAATTTGGATTAAAGATTCTCCCCCTGCCCCCTCTCTTTGAAAGAGAGGGGAAAAGAAAAGAAGTTTGAAAATAAAATATAAATAAATAAAGCCTCTTACTCCCCTCTCTATTGTGAGAGGGGTCGGGGGTGAGAAAAATAATGGCAACACTAAAACAAATAACACTTTTTGCTCGTGAACTCAGAAAAAATCAAACTGTAGCAGAGCAAATTATGTGGCAAATTTTAAGAAATCGAAAATATAACAAACTAAAATTTTACAGGCAATATCCAATAATTTATGAAATACAGGCTAATTATAATTACAAATTTTTTATCCCCGATTTTTATTGCCACGAAGCAAAACTTGTTATTGAACTTGATGGTAAAATACATGATTTCCAGAAAGAATACGACTATCAACGAGATTTGATATTGAAAGAAAAAGAACTGACAGTATTACGATTTAAAAACGAAGAAATACTTAATGAAATTGATAAAGTATTAGCAAAAATTAATAAAACAATTGGAATATAAAAATGCCTCTTCCTCCCCTCTCTAATTAGAGAAGGGTCGGGCGTGAGTGAAAAGAAATACTATGAACACCAGCGAAATAATAATATACCAAAACCCCGAAGGAAACATCAAAATTGATGTCCGCCTAGAGCAAGAAACAGTTTGGCTTAGTCAAATGCAGTTATGCGAACTTTTTCAAAAGTCAAAAGCCACTATTAGCGAACATATTAAAAATATTTTCGATGAAGGAGAATTAACTGAAATTTCAGTTGTTCGGAATTTCCGAACAACTGCTTCTGATGGAAAAAACTATGATGTTAATTTTTATAATTTAGATGTAATAATTTCAGTTGGTTATCGTGTAAAATCGCAGCAAGGAACACAGTTTCGAATCTGGGCAACACAACGATTAAAAGAGTACAATTACATAAACAATTAACATAAAACACTAAATATTAAACATTTAATAAACTAGAAAACAAAAAAATATGAAAACACTCCTTTTAACCACCCTCGCAATACTACAACTCACAGTAATATTTGCCCAAACACCGCAAGCCTTTAAATACCAGGCAGTAATACGCAATAACCAAGGCAAGGTGCTTGTAAGCCAAATAGTTTCGCTGCGAGTAAGTATTTTGCAAAACGACCCGCTTGGAAGCCCTGTATATATTGAAACTCACCAAATTGCAACCAACGAATACGGAATTGCCAACCTCAGCATAGGAAGCGGAGCTGTAGTAACAGGAGTATTTGCCGATATAGCATGGGGTGTAACCACTCACTTTGTAAAAACCGAACTGGATATTACAGGCAACCAAAACTACGAGTTTATTGGAACCTCGCAACCGCTAAGTGTACCTTATGCACTATATGCCGAAAAAGCCGGAAACGCCAGCGATGATTTAGATAAAGACCCAACAAATGAAATACAAACAATTTCCAAAACAGACAGCACCATTTCACTTTCAAAGAGCGGCGGTTCTATTATTGACAGCGATAAGCAAACATTAAGCTTAAACAACAATGAATTAACCATTAGCAATGGAAATACAATCCAAATTCCACCAGATAATGATGCTGATACAACAAATGAGTTACAAGTATTGAGTGTAAATAACAATCAATTAATTATTAGCAAAGGAAATACTGTAAATATTGATGCTGACACAACTAATGAAATTCAAGTTTTGAGTTTTACAAACGACACATTGTATTTAAGCAATAGCAATAAAGTATATTTAGGAAATTATTTTGATAATTCCGATGGACAAACACTTATACTAAACGGAAACGAACTAACAATAAGTAATGGAAATACAATTGCTTTTACCGGAGCAGTTGATTTGGATGCTGACCCAACAAATGAACTTCAGTTTTTAAATATCTCAAATGATACTTTGTATTTGAGTAATGGAAATTTTGTGATTTTACCCGAAAACTTTGATAATGATAGTACGAACGAGTTACAGGACCTTAGTTTTTCAGGGGACACTTTATTTATGACAAATGGAAACTTTGTTGTTCTTCCATATGATTCAGCATTTTGGAAATTATCAGGTAATAATATTTATTATAATAATGGAAGTGTTGCTATTGGTATCTTAAATCCAGATAACAATGCCATTTTGGATATTTCTTCAACTAATAAAGGTGTACTAATTCCTCGTTTAACCCATGAACAAAGAGACTCTATACTTAACCCATCAATAGGGTTACAAATTTTTAATATAACAACTAATTGTTTAAATTATTGGGGTGGAATTAATTGGTTTGAATTATGTGGTAACTGTACCCCACAACCGTCACAGGCTGATGCTAATATTAATGGAGGAGATATGGACTATTATGGGATTTCTTCTAATATTACAATGCCATTACAAGGGAATATTCCACAAGAAGGAATAGGCACTTGGACTTTAATTTCAAATCCTGATGGACTTGGGGTTTTAACTGATATACATAATCCAAATGCTGATTTTACTGGTACAGTTTACATTACATATCAATTAAGGTGGAGTATATCAACTATTTGTGATTCTACTTTTGATGAATTCACTGTAACCTTTAGAGCATTTGACTCATTTAATTCGTCTGGTACTGTATATGTTTATCCGTATAGCCCAGAAAATCAATTGGAATGGGGAGGGTATGGAATATTAACAGGAGCATCAAGTAATACTAATGGAGGAATAAATACAAATACTATTGTATCTATTTTGGGAGATAATGGTGTGGTTCAATATGCTGCCAAATATTGTTATGATTTAGATGCTTTTGGTTATGATGATTGGTATTTACCAACTACTAGCGAAATGAATCAGATGGTTAGTGGAATATTACCTTATAATGTGACATATTGGACATCTTATGAAGATAGTGAATATAATGCAAAGGCAATACTTAATACTGGTTCAAGTCTTGATTTCCCTATACATAATAAAAATATCCAACATAGTTTTAGATGTGTTAGAAAATAAAAAATGAATATAATGAAATTGAAAAATAAAATTTTAACAAACATTGCTATTGGGTTAATTATTTTTGGCTCATTTACAATTATATATTTCATTTTCGCCCACCCATTTAACAACCCTAATTCATTATTATTTAGTCAATTTGGCGATTTTATTGGTGGTTTCGTAGGTTCATTATTTTCCTTGGCTGGTTTCCTATTAATTTATGAGACTTTTAAATTACAAAAAATAGCAATTGATAAACAAACGGAAGCAATAGCTCAACAAAAAGACATTTCCGATATTGATCGCTTTGAAAATCTTTTTTTTAATTTATTGAAAAATTATCAAGAGGTAAAAAAGGAAATTATCGCTTGGTTTAATGATATAAATACGTCTGAAATAAAATATAATTATGAAGTTAAAGGACTTGAGTTTTTTATTGGATCAAAAAATGAATTAAAATTTCTAATAAAAATTTTTAGAGAGAGAAGATACATTTCTTATGATAAGCTAATTGAACAAAACAATGATGAAGATGATCAATCTGATAACAATGGTTTGTATAGTAAAGAAGAACAAATCGAAGAATTAAGAATGGGTTTAAAAATAGACTTTTATAAAATATCTCCTGAAGATTACAATAGAATTAAACAATTGGAAGTAAGAATTCAAATTGTGGAAATTAGCAAACTGTTCTTTAAAAAGAATAATTATGCAATAGCAAATTACTTCAATTTTTTGTTCATGATAGTTGATTTTGTTGAGAATAGTAAAATCAAAAAAGAAGAGAATACTAAATATATTGGATTCATTATTACACAAATGACTAAGTTTGAGTTGTTTTTACTTTATTATTACTTAATAGCAAATAATGAGTTATTTGAATCTAAACAGTATATTTCATTTTTATTCGAAAATTTATACGAAGAAGATTTATTAGAAAAAGAACATAATAATTTAATTAATAGTATAAGTCTGAATAAAAGAGATTTATAATTGTAGTTAACAAAACATATTTATAATAAAATTAGTTGACATGATAGAAATAATAAAAACCTTTAAGTTTGAAGCGGAAAAAGTTGTATTATCAGTAAATATTAACAAAGAATTATATGGAACTAATACAGTAAGAATGTTTGTTGATGCAGAATTGGTCTCAAATAATAATAAAATCGTTATTTCAATTTCAAATAATGGTAAATCAGTCAATACATATTTATTATATCACAGTAAATCATTCTTTTGGATGAAATATAATCCGCATCAAGGCTTTTGGTGGGAATCAAAAAATCAATTAAAGAATGAATATTTTCATAGTGTTAAAGAAATGCAAGAAAAGTATATTCTTATACGAGATATAATTCCTGATATAGCGAGTTATTTTTATGAGTGTATTAAGAAATTAAAAAATACTATAATTCTTTTCGAAACAAATATTAAAGAAATTGAATAAATTGATTGAAGTTATCCCTCGCCCATTTAATCCGGTAACATGAATACATAATATCAACCACTTTACAGCAAAAATAAAAATATGACTCCACAAAAACTAACTCCAACCAAACTTCAAAAAATGTTAACCGACCTTGAATCGGAATTAATAGAGTGTACTATTTCAACAAATAACCATCCCCACGGCACATTTAAGTTCACAACTTAAATACATAATATCAAACAGCTTACAACTGCAAAAAATGCAATCCGTATAAATTGTTCTGTTTTCTGTTATGAAATTTAATCTAATTTGTGATATTGCTTTTTTGTTTTTCGGATTTTAAAGCTTAAATTTGTTTAATCATAAATACTTATGCAGCAACTTATCTTAAATATTACAAACGAAAGTAAAGCACGCTCGTTAATTAACTTTCTAAAGCAGTTAGATTTTGTTGAAATTGAAAAAATCAGTACTGATAATCAACTTAAAGAATTTCAAAAAGGAATTGCAGAATCGCTAAGCGATTTAAAAAATAAGAAAGTTTCGAGTTGGAAAAACAAAAAGTTGACAATAAAAAATGCTTAAATTAAATGTCAGCAAAACAGAATATTTCGAAAAACTTGTAAAAAAACTTACAAAAAAATATCGAAATATTGAAAATGATATTGATAGCTTTCTCGCTGAAATTGAAAACATTGAAGATTTAGGAATTTCGTTAGGGAGTAACTTATACAAAGCTCGTATAAAAAACACAGATAACAATAAAGGTAAAAGTGGAGGTTATCGTCTAATAAGCTATTTGCAATTAAAAGACAACGAACTGACTATGATATACATTTATTCAAAAAGTCAATTAGAAAATATCAGCGAAAATGAATTAGACAATATTATAGTTGAAACATATAATCGACAACGGTAATCCGAAAAATTTAAGTTTTCAACTTAACTGCATAATATCAAACAGTTTACAACTGTAAAAAATGCAATTTTATAGGTTTTAAAAATTCAATACCAGAAATTAATAAAATTAATCACTACTAACCGACTAAATTCTTGTTAATCCTCTACGAGGAAAAATTGAATTTCTATTATGTTGTTTTATTGTCATTTAAGCTCTCCGAGCTATTCACCGTAGGTGATTTATGTCAATAAAATAAAAACTACCCCAAAATCCCAAATTACCTCGTAGAGGTTTAACTATTAAATAGTTCCAAGAAAATTAAAATTTTAGTCGGTTAGTAGTGAAAATTAATTTAAATTTATTTTCATTCATTTTTGTAATTTTGTACTTCAATTTTTAAGAAAAATATGCAAATGTCAGATAGCGAACGATATCAATATTTAATTGATAAAATAATTGAACTTCGAAAAGTATGGTTATTGAAAGCAGACGAAGGTATGTATGCTATGCTCGAAGACAATAATGGTCAGGAATATATCCCTGTTTGGCCAGAAGAAAAACATACAAAAGCTTACATTCAAGACGATTGGGCTGATTATCAAACCGAAGAAATGAAAATTTACGATTTCCTTAATTGGATGAAGGAACTAAGCGACGATAAAATTAAAATTGCGGCATTTCCTGACGATAACTTTAAAATTATACCTATTGATCCTCTCGAAATCAAAAATCATTTGACAACTGAACTGGCTAAAAGATAATCTTAATGCTATTATTCAACAATTAATGTTGTACTAAAGTTTTGCTCACCTTGTAATTCAAGATTATATATTCCAGCGGGCAATCCTTTTCTATTTATTTCCAGCTTATTTCCTTTAATATCGTTTACCTTTCGAACTGTTTTTCCTGAAAAGTCTGTAATTTTCATTGAATACCCTGAATTATTTGGGTTATTGAATTGAATTATTGTTTTATTGCTAAAAGGATTAGGCGAAATGATTATTTTTTTTTCATCTATTTTTTTTATTCCAACAAAAATATCAACAATATCAACAATTGAGCAACCATACGAATCGGTTACTGTTACGGTATAACTTCCATTACATAAATTAGTTGCTGTTTGAGTTAGTTGATTTTGAATATCGTTCCAAATGTAACTATATGGCAAATTTCCGCCAGTAACTACTGCTGAAATAGAATTATTACAATCGTTTGTAAATTGATTTGGTTGCTCAAATTGAATTTGAAGTGAAGCCGGAATACTATTCCAAGATGTCAACACTAAAGTGTCGCTCAACGCATCAACAACTGTAACCTTATATTTCCCATTTTGAACATTATCAATAAAATCTGTAGTTGCTGAATTACTCCAAACATAAGAATATGGAGGAGTTCCGCCTTCAATTTTTGCAGTTAATTTTCCAACACTATTACATGAATTATTTTGAATATAGCCTTGAAGTCTGTCGAAATCTCTAATTCCAAAAGTATATTCTCCAACTTTTAATGTGTCAGAAATTATATAACCATAGTAAGCACTTCCTGATTTAATAAAAGGTGTTTCAGACCAGTCATAAGCAGGAGATTGTCTATAAAATAATACCACAGAATCAGGAATATTAGTCATTAAATTAATGTCTAAATAACCATTTGAACTATTTGTGGTTTTATTATAAAAGAATTTTCCTTTTATGTAGAAATTTTCAGGAATAATCCCATCAATCCTCCAATAATGTTCTTTTGAGAGAAAAATTCCTTTATGATATGTTTTGAAATTATCGGGCTCGACCCAATTATACTCAACTCTCAAAAATGCAGAGTCAACAACATTAACCACATCTGCAATAAAATAATTTTTATCAAATGTCTGTTGTCCAGTAGTTTTTAAAGTTTTATAATTATCAGTTGTTGCATCGCATATTTTTTCTTCTAAATCGAGAATTGCCACAACCGGATTAATCGGAATATAAAATGTATCAACTCCTATTTCTCCAGAAAATTCAAGTATTTCTGTTTGCTTTTCCCAACCGTCATTCATAAAAGTAATTTCTATTCTATTATCATTAGCTAAAAAACTTGTTCCACGATTACGTTGTTTTACATTTACAATTACCTCATATTCATTTCCATAAGGTAAAACCTTAAAAGAATCAATTGCAAAATGCAAAAATCCGGGCGAAAAAACCCAACCATCATAAAAACTATTTAGATTTATGCCTGAAACAGATGAAAGATAATCTCTCATTTCAAACGAACTAATTGATTTATAGCTGTAAGCATTTAGTAAACTTGTAACTGAACTGAAAAACAAACTATCGCCTAAATATCCACGCAAACTATGAACTACACCTGAACCTTTTTCGTAAACTGTTGAACTATATGTATAATCATGCGGAACACCATATACAGCTCTAAATCCATTATCTTCTATGTGTAAGTATCTTACGTTTTTTTCGTGAGTAGCTCTGATATATGATTTTGCTTGTTCTTTTGAATAAACTTTCTCTTTAAATATTGGTTCACAATAGCTTGCCCAGCCTTCGTTAATCCACATATCTTCTGGAGTACTGCATGTTATTAAATCGCCAAACCAATGATGAGATAATTCATGAGCATAAAGAGTTTCATAGGTTAAAGTTCCTGTTAATGCAAAATTTGGATATGCAATATTAGTTGCATGTTCCATTGCTCCGCCATTAAACGGAACTCCAACATAACCAACTCGTTCCCATTTATATGGACCAAAACACTCTTCGTAAGCTGTCAAAGTATTTTTAAGATTTATAAACGAATTTATTGTTTTTAACGAATCTACTGGTCGAACATAAATATCTATCGGAATGTTACCACTAATACTGTTAAAAGTATCTGTTATTAATGAATATGTTGTGGCTGCAACTGACGATAAATATGTTGGAATCTCGGTCTGCATTTTCCAATGAAAAGTTGTTGTATTATCTCCATTATTAGTACTTGAAATTAACAATCCGCCACAAACGGCTGTTTGCCCGGCAGTTACAGTAATAATAAAATCATAAGTTGCTCTGTCTATAAAATCATCGATGCAAGGATACCAAACTCTTCCATAGCAATGCGGATTATCCTGAAAAGCAACTCCAATATTATAAGCTCCTACGGTATTAAAGTAAAATCCGCCAAAACCCGAAGGGTCTGTTTTAGGTTTTCCATGATAATATACTTTAATATTAAATGTGTCGCTTGTATTATACGAATTTAGAAGATTAACAACAAGCAACGTGTCGTTATAAGAGTAAGTCAACAAATTGCTTCCATCTGTAATTGAATCAATTGTAAGTGCTAATAAATCTAAAGGAACAACATTTAATCCATTAACAACAGGCTTAATTTGCAAATCGGTATAACCAATAATATTGTATATTGAATAATCAAATTTTAGATTTATTTCATAATGTATTACATCAATTGTATCGCTATGTAATGAGTATGATTTTGTATAAGTGAATACAAATAATAGAAAAATAATTATTTTAAATTTCATAAATATTAATTTAAACTAGTTTATAAAGATACAATTAATAGACTTTTTATCATTCTAAAATACCTGTAATTTAATAAAATTACTAAATTATTTTTTTGAATGTGTTAATATTATTTCAATAATACCTATTTTTATCAAAGTTTAATACTGATTATGCCTGAAAGTTCCGACAGTTTATTAAAAAAAATCAAACCCAGTAGAATATTCATCCCAATGATAATTGGTTTGGGTGTTGTAGGTTATTTGCTTTATAAAGAATTTGATCCAAAAGCTTTTTCAATGCTAGAATTTACATGGTTCTCATTGTTTTGGATAGTTCTGTCATTTGTAATGATGGCATTAAGAGATTTTGGATACATGATAAGATTAAGGATTCTTACAGGCAAAGACTTAACTTGGAAAAAGATTTTTAATATAATAATGCTTTGGGAATTTACATCAGCAGTTACACCATCGGCAGTAGGGGGAACAAGTATTGCGGTTTTGTTTTTACACAAAGAAGGAATTTCTGTTGGAAAAAGCACTGCAATAGTTTTAGCTACAAGCTTTCTTGATGAATTATATTTTATAATTATATTTCCTTTAATAATACTTTTAATTGGAAGTAGTGATTTATTCATAATCGGAAAGGACACTATTAATGTTGAAACGCTTTCTTTCGATAACCGATATTTTTATTTTGCATTCATAGGTTATATTATTAAATTTTTATTTACCTGCCTTGTTGCTTATGGTTTATTTATAAATCCTAAAGGAATAAAATGGTTAATTGAAAAAGTATTTAAACTCCCTCTTTTAAGAAAATGGCAAAATGGAGCCAGACAAACAGGAGACGACCTTATAGTAGCTTCTGCTGAATTAAAAAATCAATCTTTTTTATTTTGGATTAAAACTTTTTTGGCAACTGTTTTATCCTGGACATCAAGATACTGGGTTGTAAACTGCTTATTATTAGCCTTTTTTATTGTTGACGACCACGTTTTAATATTTGCCCGACAATTTGTAATGTGGATAATGATGCTTGTAATGCCAACACCAGGAGGAAGTGGGTTTGCAGAAATTATTTTTAGAGATTATTTAGGCGAATTTGTTACACCTATAACACTAGCAGTATCAATGGCGTTATTATGGCGTATAGTTAGTTATTATCCTTACTTAATTATTGGTGCAGTAATAGTCCCTAAGTGGTTAAAAAAAGTCGCTAATCAAACAAAGTAATAGTTAAATAATTCAATATTGCATACCGTTCGGAAACTCTATATTTGAATAATCTCTATAAAGAAATATATTCGTGTAATAAATTTTCATCAAAAACTTAGAAAAAGTTTATTGTTTTAAGTAAATATTTTAACTTTGTAAGTAAGGATAATTAACAGAAATTAACATATAGTTATGAATATTAGAATTTTACCAATAATTTTATTTTGTTTGATTGGATTTAAAGCAAATTCACAATCATGGACAAACTATACCACTACTAATGTTATTGAAGATAGTGTAATCAATAATATTTATATTGATACACAAAAAAATATTTGGATAAGTACCAAAAATGGCGGTCTTTCTAAATTTGATGGTTATGAGTGGAGTCGTTTAGACAGCCCAGATAAAAAAGTTGGAAATGATATCAGGGGTGTAGATGAAGATTTAAAAAAATTCAAATGGTTTGCTTCTTACGGAACTGGAGTGTTCAGCTACGGTTTATCATATCCAATAACTCCATCAAGTAAACCTGAATGGACTTTCTTTACACCAAACAAAACCGGAGGCATTAGCTATACTTCTTCATATACAGATGGTTATAATAAATATACTTATGTAGTAAGTGATAGTATGGTATCAGATAAAATTACCTGCGTATTGATTGATGCTGCTAATCAAAAATGGTTTGGAACTTCTGATACAGGAATTGTTCGAGTTAAAGGAAGTACTTATCCATATATATGGGAGAATATTAATAAAGCCAATGGTTTAGCTGACAATAATGTGTATGCTTCGGATTATTTTACTACGAATAGATGGTTTGCTACAAATGCAGGTCTTTCTCACTTTAATAATACAAACTGGTTTAAATATGACAAGCAAGGAAAATCTAAATTTGATGCCATAAATTCTACATGGTCTATTGTTGACTCCTTAATGATTCTAAATGACACTGTTGTCAAATTTATTAAAATAGACTTGTCTGGTAAAAAATGGTTGGCAACTAATAATGGCGTTTATTCTTTTGATGATGTTACATTTAAAAAATATACTGTAGATAGCGGTTTGGTAAGTAATCAGGTAAACAGTATATATATTGACAATTCAAACAGTATTTATTTTGTTTCTTCTACAGGAATTGCAATATATGATCAAACAGATTCTACTTGGCAAACAATTAATACCTCAAATACATCTGGGTTAGTTTGCAACAATGCTTTATGTATAATGCCTGAAGCAAATGGAAATAAATGGTTTGGAACTGATAATGGACTTTATTACTATGATGGTAAAATTTGGACAAATTATAAAAAATTATCTGTATTAGGCTCGCATAATATTTGGTCAACAGCTGTAGATAAGCAAAATGTAAAATGGTTTGGAACTTATGGTGCTGGCGTTTTTAAATATGATGGAACAAACTGGACAAATTATAATACTGGAAATGGTCTTGCAGACTCTATAGTTTTATCAATTGCAATTGATAATTCTAATAATAAGTGGTTTGGAACAAATCGAAAGGGCTTAAGTAAATTTAATGGCACTTCGTTTACAAATTATACACATTATAATGGTTTAGCGGGTGATTGTGTTTACTCAATTAAAATCGATAATAGTGGCGTAGTTTGGCTCGGAACAGGCTATGGTAATGGAGTTTCAAAATTAAGCGGAAGCAGTTTCACTAATTATGGATATGTAAATGGAGTTGCATTTAACGATGTTCATGCAATTGCTATTGATAGTAAAGGATATAAATGGTTTGGAACTTATGGAGGTGGAGTAACAATATTTACCGGATCAACTTGGGAAACTCTTGATATGTCGGATGGTTTAGTTGATAATTATGTTCAATCTATCGCTATTGATATAAATGGGACTAAATGGATAGCTACAAGAGGAGGATTATCTTCTTATAATGATTCTATCTTCACAAACTATTTAATTGGTGAAAACGTGTGGGATGTTAAGGTTGATGAAAGCAATATTGTGTGGGCAGGAACATGGGGCTCAGGTTTAAGAAAATTTGATGGAACTACTTGGACTTCATACGGTACTAAATGGGTTGATACGTTAAATACTATTGGATTAGCTGATAATAGAGTAAATTCATTTTTAATTGATAACAATGGAGTTAAGTATGTTGGAACTTGGAAAGGTATATCAGTTTTAAATGATGGTGGAACTAAAAATTATGAAATTCAACAAAGTTCTCAATTAGTTGAAAATAATATTACTAATGTAAATATTTATCCTATTCCAGTAAATAGTGAATTAACTGTTGATTATGCTCCTATTAATGTTGAAAATTGTTTTGTTGAAGTTTTTGATGTTTTAGGAAAACAAATATCTTCAGAACAAATATTTTCATCAGAAACTAAATTAAACTTCAATAATCTTGATCGTGGAGTTTATATGTTAAGAATAAATGATGGTGATAGTAAATTCCTTCAAAAAATTGTAAAAAACTAATTCCTAACTAAAATAAAAAATTAAACCTGATAAATAATTATCAGGTTTTTTTGTGCTTAAAAGGAATTAATGAATAACATGAATATATCCGGCTTTGCTATATTTATCGCCACCTTCATTTGATTTAATAATGTAATAATATACTCCAGGACTAACTAAAATTCCAGCATTTGTATATCCACCCCATTGAACAGTTTCTGAATTTGAATTATAAACTATTGCTCCCCAACGTGAAAATACAGTAAACTCAATTTGATAATTGCACTCATTTTCAATCAACAAATAATCGTTAATGCCGTCATTATTAGGTGTAATAATATTTGGCATAGCAATATCATTGGTATTTAATTTTATAATTAGAGTGTCGTACAAAATACAGTTTAACGAATCAACTACTTTTAAAATATAAACACCTTGACATAAATCTGAAATTTCGTTATTTACTTGATTGTTATCTATAAAATAAGTTATTGGTTCGCTCCCATCTAAAACTGTTATTGTAACTTTTCCATTACAGTTGCTTTCACAAGTAGCATCTTGGATATTTGCATTAATATTAATAAAAGAATTAGAGTTTATTACTGATATCCTATTTGCAATACAATTAAGTGAGTCAGTAACTGTTACAGATATTATCCCATTACATAAACTATCGGCATCGAAGCCTTTATCACCATTTGACCATAGATAATTGAACGGTTCAATACCTTCTGAAATTTGAACATTAGCTTTACCTGTACATGAGTTAAAACAGCTTAGTTCAGCTTTAATAGTGTCGATAGTAACTTTATTAACCGAAATTATTACCGAATCTTTTTTTGTACAACCAAATGGATCTGTGAATATTCCATAAAGAATAGAATTTTCAGCACAACTTACATTTACTTGTCCGTTATTTTCTGAGACAATAATTGATGAAGGACTCCATGAATATACAACTTGATTTTGAGTATTTAGGTTAATTGCATTAATTAAAGCTGTATCACCCGAACAAACATATTTACTACTATCTAATTGAATATTTAGTTCTGACATAGTAATAAGAATACTATCAACGCTTTGACAATTGCATAAAGTAATAAATGCCTTTACATAAAAATATTTACTTGTATCAACGCTAATGATTGTTGAATTTTCAAAATCTACATTAATTGTGTCAGTAAATTGATTATTTGATGACCAAATATACCCTTCAATCATATCGTTGGAGTGAGCAACAAGGTTAATGTCAGAATATTTGCAAATGGTAGTGTCATTTCCTGCATCAACATTTATTTGAGTATTTATTACAATTACATCTTGAATTACTGTATCAGTTACAATACCATTTGATACAATTAATTTATATTGAGTTGTTTCATCAGGAAAAGCAAATGGATTGGCAATGGTACTATCAGATAATGTTTCAGATGGAGTCCACCTATAACTTATCGAAGTATCTCCAATTGGATTAATCCCTATTTGAATAAAATCATTTTTACAAACACTAAGATCGTAAATGTAATATGTTGTATCTGACATTACGACAAGCTGTTTTATTATAGTATCAGAAAGATTACAACTTGTTGGATCGTATGCAATTAAGGTTACGTTATAAACGCCTGCTTCATTATATGTATGTTGAGAATTAACATCACTTGAAACCGCAGAACTATCTCCAAAATCCCAAACAAATGAAGTTCCTGTTCCAATATTATTAAATGAAGCATTAAATGGTGCAACTCCTATGTTTTGATAAGTAAAATCAGCGTCTGCAAAGTCGTAATGGATATTTATTTTAAAAAGTGCATTATTACAATTATCTGCATTATTTGTTTGCGACCAAACATCAGGAGTAGTTGGAAAAGATTGACAACCACCACAACTAGCACAAACAGATTGATAAATATTACCATACTTATCGAAACGACTTGTTCCACCATCAACATGGTCATGCCCACTGAATCCACAGCTTGTATTATGTTGTTCACCAAAAAAAGTAGCATAATCAATAACTGAGGCATCATCTAATAAAACAATAATATAAAAATCCTGACCATCGGTGACATTGCTAATTGCATCTGAAGTCGTCTGCATACCTTTAAGTCCAAAATTAGGGTCTGAAGATCCAATACTCCAATCAGTTCCCCAACCTGAAAGGTAAACTCGATTACAAATATCAACAGCAAATGCAGTTGGTGAAATATTTGTTTTTCCATCGCCTTTTCCAAACTCTGTTGACCAAATTAGTTCGTCAATAGATTTTTTAAATTTTGCGATAAATTGTCCACTATTTGGAATATTGTAGTTTGCATTATAAACTAAAGCTCCTCCACTTTGAACAGTTTGACCAGTAATATAAACATTATCTCTTTTATCTGTTCTAACAAAAAATGCTTGATCATAATTAGTAAAACCATAAAATGTTGAACCTATAATTTGAGAACCGTTTCTTTTAATATGAGCTAAAAATCCATCTACAGCCCCATTATATGAATTATCATAAGCATTTGATGTAACCGGAAAATTTGAAGAGGCAGTTCCTCCTGCAATATAAACATCATATTCAGAATCAACATCAATAGAATATACTGCATCGTCCTGATTTCCTCCAACGTACGAACTCCAAACAATATTAGATAAATTAAAATCCATCTTAAAAACTATACCATCAAGATTTCCAGAATAATTTGGATTAAAACCCTCTCCTATACCTTGTGGAAAATCATCTGAAAAAGTACACGTTCCAATATAAATATTGTTCAAATCATCGGTAATTAATTCACCTCTGGCTCCATCTCCATAGTTCCACGCTAATGAATTTCCTCCAGAAGCTCCAGTGCTAAAATTTAATCCATCATTGCTAGCTCCTCCAACATAGGTAGATGCTAAAATACTTGAACCATCTTCACTTATTCTGGTAACAAAAATATCAATACCAAGATTAAATCTAATAACATCATCATAGTCGAGAAAATCGCCACCATTAAATGTTTTGTCATATGCATTCTGAGAAACTGGAAAATTAGTAGAACCTGTTGTCCCAAATATTATTAACTGATTAAACTCATTAACAATCATACTATGAGGCATTTCAGACCCATTTCCACCAATATAAGTTGCAAAAAGACCTTTACCAAGTGAATCATATTTTATTATTCCTAAGTCCCATCCGAAATTATAAGTTGGATTCTCAGGAAAATCTGCACCACCAGCAAAATCCATAATTGATGCTCCTAATGTATCGGGGAAACCTATCCCCATTACAATTCCTCCTGAATAAACATTTCCAAGAAAATCATAAGTAGCAGTAAAACCCCAATTATCGGCTGTTGAGCCAGAGTATGTCGAAAAAATTAATGTTGGGTCAATTATTAGAGTATCATTTTTATTGTAGTCATCAACCTGAAAACTGATAATGTTTTCATTTAAAATAAATTTGGCTTTAAGTTCTTTTTCTTTGCCATTAACCTTTTGAAATACATAAGGTTTTGTTTCAAATACTTCACCAATGGTTGTAACAATTATCAAATCCTCGTTATTTAAATAAACCTTATCTGAACCAGTTACCTTAAGCTTTATATCTTTATAATTGGCATTAGGTAGTATAATAAATTCATATTTTAATTCAGAATCACTCTGTTTGCAATTCATGTTTATACCCGAATATAAATCGGTGTAACTAACTGTACTATATTTCTTTACATTTGATACCCATTTGGATTTATCTTGACCATAAAAAAAGTTATAACTCATTTTTGATGGATTAATAGACGAGATTTTGCTTTTTTTATTTGAATTTAAAAATTCAATTTTATACGCATGTGATTTCAATTTTCCTGTAAATTGCTCATAATCACCATTTGCTTTGTGTGTGTGATATTTTTCAATAGGTTCTACGAAGCGAAAAGTAAATCCATCGTTTTCAAGAAACATTGCACCACCTAAAATGTCAGTTTTGTATCTGACTTTATTGTTCCATTGATTTTGATTTGGAATAAATCCTAATGATGACTGAGAATAAACAGATATGCTTCCAAATAAAAAAGCTAAAAATATAAAATATTTAAAAAATCTCAGATGCATAAAAGGCAATCAGTTAAATGATAATATAAAGTTAATCATATAATTTTAAATATTCGTAAGAATTTCCGCTCCATTTCAGAAATTTCTTTAAATGCTCATTTTTTATTACAAGTGAAGCAGTGTTAATATTGGGGTGAAAACTTATCTTGTCAACATTCTCCAAACACTTGTCAATAAACAAATGTACATGATTTTCGGTGTCATGTATTAAACCAAATGGCGAAACCGAACCGGGTTTTAAACCCAGATATTTTGCCATTCTTTGTTCAGATGCGAATGTCAATTTACCTTGTTTTAGTCTTTGTTCCAAATCATAAATACTTATATTTTTTCGATAATCAAATATTACTAAATAATGTCTGTTCCCTTTATGATTTCTGAAAAATAAATTTTTACAATGACTTGCCTCCAAATCTTTCCAATATATTTCGGCTTCTTTAACTGTTGGAACAGGTGGATGTTCGTAATAATCAAAACTGATATTTAAGGATTTTAAAATTTCGTAAAGTTTAGAATCTCCATTCATAGTAGCAATTATAATATTACGAAAATAAAAAAAATGATACTAATTATACTAATTCTTTTCTATTTTAATATCTTTGCAACATTGGAGCCTTTAGCTCAGTTGGTTTAGAGCATTACCTTGACAGGGTAGGGGTCACTGGTTCGACTCCAGTAAGGCTCACAATTAGGAAACTAAATAAATCTAAAACCCTCTAAAATGTATGATTTTAGAGGGTTTTTCATTGAGACACCTTACAAAGAAATGTAAATTATTCCAATCTTTAAGAGACCAATTCGGTTACCATTATAATTTGCTCGGTTACCTATTATAAAATCCTTCTTTTCGTTGATATAACTTAATAATACTTACAATTTTTCAATTTAAAAAGTAGTTGTAATAAAGTATTTAGTCATTTTTTAATTTGATAGTTATGGAAAATACATTTAGCATTTTGGTATGGATGAATAAATCGAAAGCCAATAGCAAGAACAAAGCACCAATTTATGGTAGAATTACAGTTAATGGAAAAAGAGCAGAAATTGCACTTAAAATATTTATTGAACCAGACAGATGGGATTCTTCAAAAGGATATGTAAAAGGAAATAAAGAAGATGCAAAAAATATAAATAATTCTATTGATAATTTTATAATTAGAGTTAGGAAAATATATGAAACTCTATTAAATAAGAATGAGCTAATAACTTCAGAAATAATAAAAAATATTTTAATTGGTAAAGCATCCGAAAAAGTATTACTTATAGAATATTTTGAGAGCTATTTAAAAGAAATGCAAGACCTTATTAATATAGACTTTGCAAAAGGAACAATCAAAAACTATAAGGTAACAAAAAATCACCTATTTAATTTTTTAAATCAGGTTTATAGCAAGAAAGATATATCATTTTCAGAACTGGAATATAGTTTTGTCACAAAATTTGAATATTATCTAAAAGTAAATAAACGAATTGGGCAAAATGCAGTATATAAGCATATTCAAAAACTGAAAAAATTTATAACAATTGCAATAAGAAATCAATGGATTGACAAAGATCCTTTTGTGAATTTCTCAATAAAGCGTGTAAATGTTGATAGGGAAATGTTAACTCCTGAAGAATTACTTCGAATTGAAGAAAAAACGTTCAGAATTGAAAGATTAGAAATCGTGAAGGATATATTTATATTTAGCTGTTACACAGGATTAGCTTATGTAGATATATTTAATCTTACAGATGAGAATATCCTGACAGGAATAGACGGTGAAAAATGGATAAAAATAAAACGTCAGAAAACGGGAACGCCATCATCTGTACCTCTTTTGCCAAAAGCGTTAGGAATAATTGAAAAATATGAAGGCAAAGGCAAGCTCCTTCCTATATTAAGCAACCAAAAAATGAATTCCTACCTAAAAGAAATCGCAGACTTCTGTGGAATAAAGAAAAACCTAACCTTCCATATAGCCCGACATACATTTGCAACCACCGTAACACTCACCAACGGAGTTCCAATAGAAACAGTAAGCAAAATGCTTGGACACAAAAGCATTAAAACCACACAAATTTATAGTAAAGTAGTAGAGCAAAAGGTTAGCAATGATATGAAGATTTTAAGAGAAAAATTGCTAAAAATTGATTCAGGTAAAAATGAAAAGCTATTTCGTTAAAAAAAATATTTCAATTTCAAATTATTTTCATTCATAATACAAAATATTTTTTGTTCGCCATATAGGCTGATATTCTTGTAACACATAGACAGTCATGTCTAACATTAGAATTATAACTCCAAAAATATTCAGTTACCTTTTGATTTTTCTTACTCTATATAAGTAGAGACTATTCTCTAATAATATTTTTATAATTGATATAAAAGACATTATGAAAACACTTAAAGTTAAAAATAGAAAAGGGTTTGACATAATCTCACTTGATAATATCTTGTATTGTAATTCTGAAAGAAATTATACAATATTAAACCTTATTGACAATCGGATAATAAAAATTTTATATCCAATAACCAAAATTGAAGAAAACTTGAGAGATGAAAATTTTATCAGAATTCACAAGCAATACGTGGCTAATAATAAGCATATTGTTGGGTTTAATAAAAAAACATGCTGTATAACATTAATTAATGATATTGAAATTCCTGTCAGTGTAAGAAAAAAGTCACAAATTGATGCAATGATAAAGGTTACAAGCATACTTGACTATTTATCAAAAAAAACGAAAGTCCAAAATTTATAAACGTTCGTCCTTATACGATATACGAAAGTCCAAGAAGCTTATTTTTTATATGTTGTATATTTATATCGTGACTATTAACCTAAAACAAATATATTATGAAAAGACACAACTATTCTTTATTAAAATGCTTGTTTTACAGCATTTTATTGAGCTCTTTCTTGTTTGCTGGAAAAGCGAACGCACAGACAAAACCTACGTCTCAAGACTTAATTTTTAGCTATGGCTTTGCTAATTTAGCCCACAACTCTTCTACCTATCCTACAGGATTTCAAGGCTGGAAAATTGCAAATTCATCCGGAACATCGTTTAAAACTGTTGCCCCGATTGCAAATACTTCATTAATTGCAAATGGGTCAGCAAGTTCTACTGCCGGAGGCGTTTATAATTATAATGGAAAAGTTGGAATGCTCGCATCTACTTCTATTGACCCTGCCATTGTATTTTGTGCAAACACAATGGGCTTTACTTCAATTACCATAACATTTGATGTTATGACTATCAGAAACCCTTACGATGGAACAAATAACACAAGAAGAAATAATGTAGAATTACAATATAGAGCTGACACTGCTATGGGAACATTTACTTCGTTATCAGGCAGTATTTATCGTAATAATACAACCACTCAAACAGGCTCCGGAGTTACTACTCCACAAAATTTACAAACAATTACAGTTACGTTGCCTGCAAGTTGCGAAAATTTAGAAACTGTTCAAATACGTATTGTTCAGAGAGATTCAACAGGCTCGGGAGCAAGACCATCGTTTGCTATTGATAATATTTGTATTACCGGAACAAGCACGATTTCTGTAAGTGGAAGCACTACTTTTTGCAGTGGAGAATCTGTTGACCTAACAGCAATTAATGGCGATTCATGGCTTTGGAGCAATGGCGATACTACTCAATCTATTTCTGTTTCTACTTCGGGTAGTTATAATGTAACAGTAACCGAAGGAACAAATTGCAATTCTTCTGCAACATCTGTTAATGTAACTGTAAACTCATTTAATTATCAGG
>MEND01000222.1:20927-24802 GCA_001768975.1 Bacteroidetes bacterium GWA2_31_9
CAGGTGCTTCGGGTGGAGCGAACGTGTTTTTTGCATTAACTCATGCCACAAATTTTAAAATTTCAGGCATTAATACTTCATATTATGAAAATGTAAATTTAGAGTTCGGTTTATATAAAAGCCGTACAGCATCTGATGGAACTGAATTTATGGTTGAAGTAAGCACGAATGATACAAATTATACTCAGGTTGAATTTGATGCTTTACCAACTGGTACTGGAACGGCTATTTGGCATTATGTACAAATAAACGACAACCTTCCTGTTTCGGAAAATCTTTTTATTCGTTTTAGTAGTTCAGATACCGCTACATACTTCCGATTGGATGATATTAAATTAAAAGGAGATATTGAAA
This sequence comes from Bacteroidetes bacterium GWA2_31_9, assembly GCA_001768975.1. Lineage (GTDB taxonomy): Bacteria > Bacteroidota > Bacteroidia > Bacteroidales > GWF2-33-38 > GWA2-31-9. Next base: position 21,282 of record MEND01000222.1, read on the forward strand.
GTTCATATATTCTTGCAAGTGGGTTAAGTACATATTGTGCAGGAGATACTATTACATTAACTGCTTCAGAAGGTGTGGAATATTTATGGTCAACATCTGATACTGTTCAGGTAATAAATATTACTGAAAACGAAAATTATTATGTAACAGTTACCGACAATAATGGTTGTACAGGAGTAGCAAATATAAATATTAGCTTACCTGATTCACTTGCAATTACTGATACAATAGTCAATGTAACTTGTTTCGGACAAAGTAATGGTTCGGTTGACCTGACAATAACCGGAGGAACGTCACCATATACATATTTGTGGTCGAACGATTCAACTACGCAAGACTTGAATAATATTCCGGCAGGGAATTACAGCGTTACGGTAACAGATAGTCATGGCTGTACAGCTATTGATTCAATGATTGTTACCGAGCCTGAAATTCCGTTAATAAAAATGTATGGCGGTTTCTGCGGAATGGTAAATGTATTACTTACAGATACTCTGTACTCTGATACGCTTTCTTGTGCGTCACAATACCAGTTCCATATTTTTAACAGCAACTTTAATTATACAATAACAAGTAATACCACAGCTTTGTATTTATCACAGGTTGCCGGACTGGAAAACAATACTGTTTATGGTGTTACAGTCAGAATAATTGTTGGTAATGATACAGCAAGCTATGGAGATACTTGTTATTTCAGAACAAAAACAATTCCTCCTTATGGGCAGAGTTATTCTTTATATTCTACAACAACAACTGATACTTTGACAGGAGAAGAAACGCACGACCCAATGTATGTTTACGACATGTATGGTAACAACTATCTACTTGAAGATATTGTTATACCTGAAAACTCGGATATAGCAGGAATTTTCAGACTACATTTCGGCGATGAAATGTATGACACAGATGCTTTAACAGGTACAAATGACGGATTTAATGACCCAACAATAGGTCAGCAAAGAAAAAATGTTCTTATTCGTGTATTTGAAGATATTTCTGAATTAATAACTCAAAATGGAGTGCTTCCTAATCCATATCCCGGAGAGGCAACCGCTAATCCATGTACAGACCCTGAAGGAACATTTCCTGCATGTCGTTTTATTGAAATAAACGTTCAACGTTCTAGCTTTAATGATGACGGTACTGACATGACAGCAGCAGGAACAGGAAGCCAATTTTACGGACCAGAACTAGGAGAAGGTATTGTTTTTGGTAATGTATGGGAATATGTGAATACCGGATATGACCCTTATTTTAATCTTTCAAATGTTCCTTTTGGCACATCACAATATTATCATGGACAGGTAAAGATTAATTTTGATAATCTTGGCTATAACTGGAACCTGAACCTTGCACAAAATGCCAATCCTGCAAACAACGAAATTGATTTATACACCGTTATGTTACATGAAATAATTCACATGCTTGGCTTTGGTTCATTAATTGATAGTGATGGCTCAAGCAAATCATTTGTCGGTGAAGGACAATACAGTATTTATGATACTTATCTTCAACTATCAGGCAATGACATGATTAGTTCAAATGGTTGCTACTCAACAAACTTCGAAGTTAACCCCACAAATATGAATGTTGCTTGTAATGGAAATATGCTTTTTACCGGAAGTAACCCTTCAACAGTTGTTTATACATCAAGCCCTTTTAGCGGAGGCTCAAGTTTCAGCCATTTTAATTGCCAGAACGATAGTGGTTATGTTATGAATCCAGGAATTTCGGTCGGATATACACAACGTTCGCCAAACGAAAGAGAAGTTCAGGCTTTATGTGCACTTGGATATAATGTTTCCGGCTCTTTTGGAACTGGTGTAGCATGGAATGGTACGGCAATTCCAGCAGTAAATTATACTAACCCATGTTTTGTTTCAAGAGTAGTTGCGGGGCTTAACGATTTTAATGAATATTCATTAACTAATGCAACCAACCTCTACAATGTGGAAGCAGGACAATCAATTACAATAAATGCTACTGGTGCTGCTAATTCAATTTTAGATAATGACATTAATGCTACAAAAATTTCTTGTGTTGAAGTAATTTTGGGAGGAAACAATTCAAACATTAATCTTGCAGGGCTGCCAAATTCATTTGTTTTTACACCTCCTATTACTTTTTCAGGAACAGCAGTTATAAAATATATTCCTGAAAATGATAATGGTGATAAAGGAAATATTACTTATATTTATTTAGATGTAACTCCGCCTCCATTACCAGCTTGTGAACAAAATTCAGCTTGTGGTGCAAATCTTATTTGTTATGGAAATTTTGAGGATATTCAGAATGAGCATGTAAGCGAATTGACTGGGTTTAGAATAATGGGATTTAATCATCCTGATTTAATTATAAATAACAATTATATTGCATCAAATTCTACCACATCAACCTATGGATGTACTACTGGACAATATCCTTTTCCAGCAGAAGGTAATCAGTATATTGGAATGGTAGGTTTCACTGGGGAGGCTGTTTGCCTTCCATTATCAACTCCTTTAATTATTGGTCATAATTATAGGATTAATTTCCAAGTTAGTACTCAAAATGTTGCAACTTGTCCGCCATCTTATAGAGTTTACTTAAGTGAAACATTACCTTGTCCTGAAACTGGAGGAAATTGGACTTCTTGTGGCACATTTAATCCTAATTTAATTTGGACATATACTAGTACACAGACCAATTGGATAGATGTTCAACAAGATTTTGTTGCGGATTCACCATTTATCTTTTTAATAATAAGAGGAGGGCAAAATTCAAGTTATGGTTATCTTGATGATGTTAGACTTGTTGATTTAGATGAAACAGAATTTACAATTGAAAGCACTGTTTCCAATACAGTTCCTTGCGTTGGCGATACAATTTATATTCAATATACCGTTTGTAATAATGGTGTAACACCTGTCGATACCGTTCAGTTGCAGTATAATATTCCTTATGGCATTACACTTATTCCTGATACTAATTTTGATTCAAATGGCATAGTTTCAATTTTGCCCATAGATTGGACAGATAGCTGTATTGTTATGAATCTCAACTTAGTAGTTAATAATAATGCTGTTGCGGGAAGTGTAATTGAGAATACCTTAATGACATTGTCAGGCTCATGCATAACTGGCGGAGCAGTTACAGATACAATTATACCCGGCAGAGCCGATGTACTTACAATTAGTAAAACAAGCAATAAACCAGCTTATACAGCCGGTGACAATGTTACATACAGCGTTACTATTTGCAATACTGGAAATTTCGACATTAACAATATTGTTATTCAAGATACTTTGCCCATAGATATTAACTTTATATCTTCTGCTGACTTTAGCAATAATGCAGATGTATTACAATCAGACAGCCTGAATATTCCTTTAGGTCAATGTCTAACCTTACATTTTATTGCACAAATTGACAATTCATTTACAGGCGATTCAATCACAAATTGTTCTGCTATAATACTTGGCGATGGAGTTTGCGATATTCCTATTGAAGACTGCCATACTATTTATATGTGTGATACAAAT
>MEND01000222.1:24844-36526 GCA_001768975.1 Bacteroidetes bacterium GWA2_31_9
GGAAATAATGGCTCAGTATCTTCAAGCGTATCAGGAGGGTATGCTCCATATACATATCTTTGGTCTAATAATGCGGTAACTGCTAACATTCTGGCTTTAGAACAAGGAGATTATTATCTTACTGTTACTGATGCACTAGGTTGTACAACAAACAAAAATACTACAGTAAATGAGCCCTTAGACTCTCTATCAGCAGCTATCACCCCATCACCTTCAGGAGGAAATTGCCAGAGCTCGGCTACAGCTTTTGCTAATGGAGGAACTCCTGATTATTCATATTCATGGAGCAACACCCAAAATTCTGCAACTGCCACAGGTTTATGTACAAATACATGGTATTATCTTACTCTAACTGATGTAAATGGTTGCATTGCTATAGATTCGATAATAATAAACAATGAAGTTTCATGCAGTGTTATAACATCTCCTTCAACATGTGGCGATACTTCAGGGACAGCATCAGCAGTTGTTACAGGAGGAACTTTCCCATATTCCTACCTATGGAGTACTAATGAAACAACTTCAGACATTGATTCATTATCCTATGGAACTTATTATTTAACAGTTATAGATAATGTTAACGATACGGCTGTTTGCAGTGCATTAGTTGACAATGAAGCCTCATTTACAATTAACATTACCACAACTAACCAGTTATGTTTAGGGTATAATAATGGTTCTGCAATAGTAAGTATAACTGGAGGTAGTGGCAATTATACATATTTGTGGAGTAATGCACAAACTAATGATACAATTACAGGATTAGCTCCGGGTCAATATTTGGTAACTATAACTGATACAAATGGAACACCTGAAACCTCGGATGATTGTATAGGCGTTGCTCAGGCAATTATAGGGACGAGCTTTACTGCAAGTATTTCGGCTGCCCATGTTACCTGCCATGACGACTGCAACGGTACGGCTACCGCTATTAAGCCTGCTGCATTTACCAATGTATCGTATCACTGGAACACTAACGACAGCATACAATCGCTTGATAGCCTTTGCCCCGGGACATATGCCGTAACAATAACAAATAACGATACAACTAATTGTACTGCTACTGCATCAGTTACTTTAACAAATCCTGCACAGTTTAATTTAGACCTTACATACAGCTATTGTTTTGATGATCTCACTATTGCTGTGGCTTCAGTTACAGGAGGAGTTCCTAATTACACTTATAGCTGGTCAACTGGTAGCCATAATGATACCATATTATTAAGCTATGTTATTGCTGATAGCCAAAATTATCATTTTGAAGTTACTGTTACCGATGCATATGGTTGTGCTCTTACAGATAGCTTTAACCTTACTCCTGCATATATGGGTGATTTAATTACAATTGAATCTATACAAAATACATCTCCTGCTTATTGTGGGAACTGCAATGGACATGCAGGAGCACTTGTTTATACTGTAGAGAATGTAAATCCATTGAGTTTTGTTTGGGACGATACAATTAGTACAGGTACTACCATACATTATGATTTCTTTTGTGCAGGACAACATATACTCACAATCTATGATGTAAATAATTGCTATGTTACACAATCATTTAATGTTTCAGCATCAAATCCTCAACCTCGTGAGGTAACTTTTGACGCTACCAATCCAGAATATTGTAGCTGCAATGGTGCAATAGAAATTACAGGATATACCAATATGATTTCTCCGTATCAATATAACTGGACAGATGGGGGTAGTTTTACAGATACTACTGCGACTATAAGTAGTCTATGCCCCAGCGATTATATTGTTACGGTAATTGATAAGCGTGGATGCGATGTAATTGATACCGTAAATATTGGTTATATTGACAGCCTTGAAACTTCTGTTACTATTAATACGCATGCTACCTGTAATGGTTATTGTGATGGTAATGCAACGGTAAATGCTACAGGGGTTCACACGCCATTTACTTATGCATGGGATAATGGAGAAACTACTGCTACTGCCGACTCATTATGTGCAGGGGCACATTCGGTTACTGTTACAGATAATAGTTCGTGTTCTGTTATAAACTATATTAATATTACACAACCTGATGCAATTACATTTAGCTTAACTTCAGTTGACCCAATATGTGGTTATAGCAACGGAAGAGCTGAAGCTATTAATATACAAGGCGGAACAGGATCTTACAGCTTTAATTGGACAGGCAGTCTCACTGCTAACCCAATTACTGCTCTTGCTGCCAATACCTATTATGTTACTGTAAGTGATGCTAATAGTTGTACAACAACAAGCTTGGTTACACTTGTTTGCGAAGAGTTTGGAGTTGACAATAGTATTCCTTCGAGTAGTCCTAAAGAACCTACTCAGTGTGTGTATAGCTTATTTGATTTTTTAAGTAATATACAATATTCTTATAGTCATAACTGTTGGGCGGCTAATCCATCACACCAAACTTATTTCTGGTCTGAAAAAACAATTAATGATGATTCTTCATATGAAGGTTTTGAATGGTGGTGTAACAGTACCAGTGCTCCATGCTGGGGTAGTGGCTCAACATTAAGGGTTTCGGTTGACTTTCATAGCGATAATAATTTTCATTTTATTTGGAATTTTTATCAAAATAATTCCAATCCTTATTCTGATTATCACTATTATGGTATGTGTGCTCCTGCAGAAGCAGGATATGGGTGGTCAGACAATACTGCTGTCTACTGGGCTTGTCGTAACGATGTTTTCTTAATGCATTTTAATTGGTTGAGTAATGGTAATTTGGTAACAATTGATGGAACACAACTATTTCAAAATCCGAGAGTTGTAAGTTGTGGCCCAGGTTATGATGCTGTTAATTATGCTAATAACTTACACACTGGAAGTGTGCTAGTGGATATTAGTATTGATGGTGGAAACACTTGGAATGCTGCAACAGTATTTGAGAATTACTCTAATGGCTATATACTCTGGAAACAGGATGCTCAGTGTTTTGATTGTGTAACTTTAGGTTATACTGGCAGTTATTCTTTTGTAAGTTATGCGTGGTACGAAGTAAATAATCCATCTGTTCCTGTTAGCACCTCATCTACATTTGAACCTGATGCAGACGGGAATTATTATCTTGTGGCAACTGATGCTTATAGCAATGCTATTACCTCTGATACCGTTAATATTCAGCTATGTAGTAGTGCGAAAAGTATGATGACAGGAAGTGAAACCATAAATAAACCTTCACTTTTTGAATTTAATATTATGCCAAATCCAAATAAAGGAGAATTTATGATAGGATTTAATAAAGAAGGCTCAGTTGAAATTCAAATTTATGATATGGTTGGCACCTTAATATCTGTTAACTATAATGCTATAAACAGGCAGATCATTAATATGGAAGATAAACCTAAAGGAATTTATATTATCCGTGCAAATTGTGGCAACGAATACTCTATTAAAAAAGTAATTATTAATTAAGCTGAAAATTAAAGAAAGGCATTTTTTGTAATGCCTTTCTTTTTTTATTAATTTTACTAAAAGATTTATTTTATGAAAGCTACTTCAATCATATTAATATATTTATTATTAAATAGCTTTTTGTTTGCTCAAAATAAAAGGGCAAATATATGGCAAATAGTTGGTGCTGGGCAACTTAATTTTAACTTTGACCCTGTGCAAGTTAATCAAAACATTCCAGCACTTGCGATAAACATTAGTTCTCAAAGTGCAACAATTAGTGATACATCAGGAAACATACTGTTTTACACCAATGGTGAAATAGTAGCAAATGCCTTAAATGATACTATGCCTAATGGAACAGGTTTATTTGGGAAAAATTTAGAGGGGTTTAATAATGTGATTATTGTACCAAAGCCTTTATCAAATAGTGTTTATTATATATTTTATGTTACATGGTATTATGATGGTGTGAAAATGCATGAAGAATTAGCTTATTCTGTTGTGGATATGGGTTTAGACAATGGCAATGGTGATGTAGTACAAAAAAACATAGTTATTTGTGATAGTATAAGTCAAAGAGTTGCTGCTACTTTTCATAGTAACGGTAAAGATGTATGGGTTGTAGTTCATAAACTTTCGGGCAATGAGTACAATTCTTTTTTGGTTACTCCTGATAGCATTAACAGTATACCTGTTGTATCAAATTCGGGAACATTGTACACTGGAAGTAATAGCTATTGTACAGGTCAAATGAAGATATCAGGTAATGGCAGTATGATAGCTGCCTCAATGCGCACAGCAAAAGACAGTTCAGATTTATCTCAATTTAATAATTCAACTGGAATAATAAGTAATACTATTACTATCCAAGATGGTATGTATGGAATAGAGTTTTCGCCTGATAATAAAAAAATGTATGGAGCTATAGTCTCATCATTATATCAGTATGATTTATCATATTGGAATGTAGATTCAATATTAAACTCTAAAGAGATCGTCTTTTCGGGAACGACATTAGCAAAATTAGGAAAAGCACAGCTTGCCTCCAATGGTAAAATATACATAGCAAGAAATGGGAATAATTATTTAGGTGTAATAAACAACCCAAATGCTGGTGGAGCTGCTTGTGATTTTGTATTAGATGGACTTTCTTTGAATGGGCTTATATGCCCATATGTATTACCTAATTTCATAAGCAGTTACTTTGATTTCAGCACAAGTGTAGAATCGCCAAAGTTAAGGGATAGCAAGTTTGAAGTGTATCCAAATCCTGCGAGTAATGTGTTACAAATTACGAGTGAAGAGTTACAAATAAAAAACTGTAAGTTAAAAATGTATGATTTGTTTGGCAGGGAAGTTTTGGAAACTTCAATAACAGGGCAAAATCAAACAATTGATATTTCGCAAGTGCAACAGGGAGTATATGTCTATAAAATTGAGGATAATAAGGGGGTAGTGAAGAGTGGAAAGTTGGTTGTAATGAGGTAAATACAAATAATAATAGTAAGATGAATAAAATAATAATAATTTTGATTATCATTCAATTAATAAGCTTTACAAGCTCAAAATGCCAAGTATTGAATGATGATTGCTCGCATGCTGCAAATTTGGATACTTTAATTGGACAATGGGTTATTACCGATTATCATTGCATTGACAGTGAACATGCTGATACTTCAATATTTGGAAATATTGATTCTTCTGCAATAGCAAACTTTCCATACCCTCATAATACGAACCCTTGTGAGGGATATTCAAGTTCTATTGCAGCACCTGCAAGGGATTTATGGTATTATATTCCTCCTGTTTCATGTGATATTTCTATAAGATTTTACTGTAGTGATACAACTCATATAAGTGTTTGGTTTGGTTCAGATTGTATGCATATTAGTCCTCAAAGATGTTTTACCATTTTACCAAGCGATTTTTTTACTGAAACTATTCTTGGAAGCGGATATGGAATGTATTTACAAATCAGCAGTACTTCGACTAATAGTTTTACTTCATTTTGGGCATGTTTAACAGGCTCGTTGGTTTTCTGTCCAACTGATTATGTAACTACCGTTACTCCATCAATATGTAATAATTATAAAATTATTGCAACAGGTGAAAGTTATCCCGAAATGCACGATGGAGTTGCATATGTAAGTATTAGTAATGGGAATAGTCCGTTTTTTTACCAATGGTCAAATGGATCTACAGATAGTATGATTACAAATTTGTCTTCAGGGTGGTATTCAGTTACAATAACCGATGCTGATAACTGTGTCGAAGTTGATAGTGTAGAAATAAATACGATTACAGAAATTAAAAAAAATAATAAAATAGTTAGTTTTGATATTTCCTCAAATCCAAATAACGGAGATTTTACAATCAGCATAAACAACCTTAAAAACGCTACAATTGCCATTTACAACAGCATGGGCATTAAAGTAAAAATAGAGAAGCTCCAAGCAAATAATTCAGAGATAAAGATAAAAGGGTTATCTACCGGAGTGTATTATGTGGTTCTGGAGTCGGAAGGGAAAAGGATTGGAGGGAAGGTTATCGTTTATTAAAAAACATTAATTAAATAAAACCATGAAATTAATAGAAAAAATCAACAAAAATTTATTGGATTTTCAAATCCAGAGTATAGAAAGTATTAACAATAATAAAGCACTGGAACAACTAATCTATGCCATTAGAATGACTCTTTCGAGAGAAGAATTTAAAACAAAAGAGGAAATTGATGCATATTTCAAAACAGCTATTCTTCTATTTAATAATTTAGAAAAACCCTATTGGAGAAATGGCAATGATAATAAAAAACTATCTGATTATTTCATGTCTAAAATGGATATAACATTTGATGGAGAAAGTAAAGCAGCGATAAATAGTCTAATTGATATTTGGTCAGATAGGAAAGCTACAAATATTGAATTTAATATGAGAGGGCTTGAAGTTCTTCTGGTAGAAAGTCGGAATGAATTCCCTAAAACTGTAATTAGCTTAGCAGTTAAAACGTTAATGCCACTTATTGAAAGAGCAGAAAAAAAATTAGTTAATAATAATTAAAAAGGAGATAATTATGGGATTAAAAGCATTAATAACATTGGACTTGACGGATGCAAACGGAGAACAAAGAGAAAAATTCTACGATGTTCTTAAAAAAGAAAAATGGAATAAAATACCAATATTAACAACAGCATGGACAGCTTCTTTTAATGATGACGTTAACCGAAATAAAGCAATAATTACACTAAAAGCTCATTTGCAAAAAGCTAAAAATGAGAGTAAAATTAAGAAAGTGGAATATGCAATGCAGTTGAGTATAGAAAATGTTGAAATAGGAAGTTGTTAATTAAGAAAAAAATTTGTGATTCGTGTATGTTTAAAGTAGTATAAAAAACTTTTCAAAAAAAATCTACAGAACCCAAAAAAAATTAAATACATAATAAAAAATCCTCAACAGCCTTACAACCAGAATAATTTACAAAGATAATTCTCAAAACAAACCCTTGTATCTTCAAATTTTCAGGTTACCTTTACAAAAAACCTACTCTATATATATGAAGGGCTATACAGACGAGCAGATAATAACAGGTATTAAAGCCAGAGATAATTTGCTACTTGAGCGGTTGTATTCAAAATATCATAAAAGAGTAATAAAGTATGTAACCAGAAATAAAGGGAATAAATTTGAAGCAGAAGATGTATTTCATGATGCTATAGAAAAATTGCTTAATACAAGCAAAAGTAAAGACTTCAAATTTGAACGAAATTTTGAAGCATACTTTACTACTATATACCAAAACAGATGGAAAAATTTAGCAAGAATTAAAAACAAGCAAGAGCTAACAAGTCAATTTTCGGACGACTTAGCGTATGAAGAAACAGATTTAGATGCTGATTATAAAAAATTACAAATACGACTACTGGCTATTGAAATTATCAGAAAATTAGATAAAAATAGTCGAATGCTATTAGAAATGGTTTATTTAAAAAATAAGACGATGGCAAAAATTGCAGATAAAATGGATTTTAAAAATGAACAATCTGCAAAAACACAAAAGTTTAAAGCACTGACTAAATTAAGAGACTTAATAAAAGAAAACTCATTATATAAAAAACTTATCAATGACTAACGAAGAAATAACCATATTGATTGAAAGTTATCTCGATGGTGAGCTTAGCGAACAAGAGAAGCTTCAGTTTGAGCAAGAACTAAAAACAAACAAAGAGCTTGCTAATGATTTGCTAATACATCAGGAAATAAGAAATGCATTAGGCGACGAAGATTTAATAGACCTTCGGGAGAAACTAAGCATAATTAGAGACGATTACCATAGGAAAGAAAAAAAGAAAAAACTATTTACAGTTTACGCATCAAGTAGCATAATTGTAATAGCATTTATTACAACATTTTTATTTTATAATAAAAGCTATACAAACGACGAACTTTACAATATGTACTACGAACATTACGATGCCGAAACCATTACACGAGGTGAAGTAAAGCCAACAATTGAAATTTTTACAAATGCTTTAAGAATCTACGACAAAGGAAAATATGCAGAAGCAATTAAGCTATTTGAGCAAATAAGCGATACTTCAGTGTTTTACCAACCTAAAGAATATTACACAGCTCTTTCATACATGGAATTACAAAACTTCGATAAGGCATTAAACCACATTGAACCCTTATTGCAAAATAATAAAAGTTCTTTACGTGAAAATATAATGTGGTTTTCAGGTCTTTGTTATTTAAAAACAAATCAAAACGACAAAGCAAAGCAACAATTTAAATCTTTACTAAACACTTCCACATACTATCAGAAAAAATCCTCTGAAATTTTAGAAAAAATAAAATAATTTTTTCCATCACATAAGTCTTTTTCATTCTGCAAGTTCAGACGTTATTTTTGATAATATCTGAGGTCTTTTGGGTTACCTTTTGTTTTTTTTGACTCTATACAAGTAGAAAGTATAACTAATAAATTATAAAACATGAAAAAAATAATTTTGATAATAGCATTTTTGCCATTACTCTATGCTTGCAAAAAAGGATGTACTGATAGTAATGCAACAAACTATGATTACGATGCTAAAAAAGATGATAAATCTTGTGAGTATTCAATCGTAACATTTTATGCTAAATACAGTTATTACAACAGCATTCCTATAACTAAGGTAGATATTTCTGTTGATGGGAATATGATAGGTTCTGCAACTGCTTTTTTCCCAAATGGACCTGGAAATTGTAGTGCAACAGGAACTGTTTCTTATAATTTTCAAAGCGGGAAGTCTGTTGATTGGAATTCAACCATATACTTAAGTTCAGGAGCAACATTATTAGGGTCAGGAACTGTATCGCCAAATAGTTCTTTAGAGTGTATTAAAGTTTGCGTAACTAATTAATAATCTATTTTTAAAATTCAAAAGAGCAACTATGCAAGTAAATTACGGAGAAAATGAAATTAAAACCTTACTTCAAAAAGTAAGAATTTTTAACAATGACATTGGTGCATACCAAGTATTTGCAATAACAGAACATTTTGACTACACTGTAAAATTATCGAATGGAAAAATTCTGATAAAGCTTGAAGACTTACAAGATGATGAGCATAATGCTATGACTCCAGAGCGTCTAACTACTATTGCAAAACGTTATATCCCTTTGAACTCTCAAGCAACAATACAGAATCAAGTCAATCATGGACAACAAGAGTCAAAAAAACAGTCAGAAAAAAAGAAGAGTGGTTTCAACAAGACATTTTTAATTATTGCAATAGCTATAATCGTTATTATTGTAGGATTTGCAATATTTCAAAAATTGAATAGTAGTGGCAGTTACGGAGCAAGTGACTCATACAACGAAAAAGTAATGACAATTGAAGAAATTGAACGCTCCCAACCAACAACTTTTTTATCAGCAGATGGAGCATATCGGGAGAATTTTTGGGGAGATAAAATGAAAGTTAAATGTGTAATCACAAACAGAGCAACTGTAGCATCATTTAAAGATGCAGTTGTTAGAATTACTTATTATACAAAGACAAAAACAGAATTGGGCAGTAAAGATTATACGATATATGAAGTATTTCCACCAAATTCAACAAAGACAGTTGATATGAAAATTGATAATTATAAAAATGTAAATTCAATCGGTTGGGATGTAATTGGTGCAACAGCATACTAATACAAATACAGTAAGGCTATTTAGTATTTTACATTTTTTTTAGATTAGAAACGCTTAAAACGGACTTGATTTCCAGATAATAGACAACCATTAACAATAAATGCTATTTCAATATGACTGATAGTGCAATAACACAAATAAAAAAAATAAAAGAGAAACTTGATATACAGAAATTATCTGTTTTAGTCGGTGCTGGCTTTAGTATTAATGTAAGCAAAGAGAAACACATTTTAATAATATCAAACAAAACATAGAAGAATAACCACTCATATTGGTGTGAGTTACCAGCAAGCGTGAGGTTACTACACATTCTAACATTTTTAATACAACAAAATGAATATTAGCCATAAAAAAGTCTTAGTTGTCAGTTTCTTAATTGAAATTTCATACATTGTAAGATGTATGTTCAGAAAACGTATTCTTAGAAAAAAAACTTATTATAATCCTAATTCTCATCAGGGCGAATTACCTATAAGAGTTTTACAGCATAATATTATCAATTGGCTTGAAACAGTTTCTCCTGAATTTTTCAAAACTCTTATGGATGAAATTAGTAAGAATGGTTTGCATCCAGGTATAAAATACAATGTTGACAGACAAAATATAATTCATGCAGTAAGTGTCAATGCTGCAAGTATTAATTCCAATAGAGAGATTAGCATATATGAGACATTCAATGCATATTTATGGTGTATCTGTTATTCTTTGCTTGTTTCATTTGATGAAACAATACAAAAGCCACATTTAAAGGGAAAATATACTGGAAAATTAGACAAGAAAAATGAACATATGATGGCAGCAATTGCTGTTTTTAATTACGGAATGTCTTTAAAAAATAGTTATAGCACTTGGGATTATTCACTACCAAATCCAGAAAAGTATGATTGCAAATACTCTTACTACGTCCAAAAAGCAAATTCTATATTTGTCTGTTCAATGTTCTTTATTTTGGCTCATGAAGTTGGACATAGTTTTTATAACCATGTGACATATAACCCTGCAACTGCGGCTCAATCATTACAAGAGGAATTGGATGCAGATAATTTTGCAATTGATAAGGTATTAACATGTAAAGATACCCGATTATTACCATCATTAAAACATGGAGCTGTTGCAGGTATGTGTGCTTTGCTTTTTTTAAGCCCAAAACTATACCAAAATGGGTATTATCCAGATGCAGATGATAGAATTCGAAATGTCATGGAAAAACTAGAATTAAAAGACCTTGACCTTCAGTGGGGAATGGCATCTCTGGCATTTACACTTTGGGGGAATCATTTTGGTATAGACTTTCCATTACCCAAATCTTCTGAAAACTACAGCGAAATATTTTATGAAATATTATTTCAAATGAATACAATAAAGAAACCGTGATTGTATTGACAAATAAAAAGGAAGACAGAACGCCATCTGGTAAAATCAGCTACCCACAGCCTCTTCGTGCAGTTTCCAACCTTATAGGCAAGTACCTTTTACTGTTTATTAAGATTATATCCTATAAAGCCAATATGTTACGTAAATGCGTTAAATACAATTACTCCATACCCACGAAATTGCAAATTGAATTAGGCTCGAAATTGCTGCCAAATAGCTAAAATACCGAAATAGACCAGAAATAGGCTCTTTTTTATCGTTAGCAATTATTCTTAATATAATGAGAGTTGAAAATGACAAAATTAACTTTGATAATAGCTGGGGAAATAGTCTGTAAATAATTAATAATAAAACAATTAACATTGTCCATGTTTCGACAAAAATCAAGTTCAATCTAATAAAAAATAGCACAATAGAATCCGGATAGTTTGTTATATAATAAAATAATAATATTCCTACATTTACGCAAATAAAAACCCTTATAGTCAGGGAGAATATTTCTTTGGATAATTCTTTTAAACCATTTAAAAAGACTTTTTTTTCTTTAAATCCAAAAAATAAAACAAAAAAGTAAATAAATAATTCTATTCTACAAAAATTATTAAATTGGTTGAAGCATGGATGTAAGGAAAGTAACTTATAAATAACCTTAAATCCGCAAGACTTGTTAAAAAGAAATCGGAAAAGTCAGTAAAATAGAGTATTAAAGACTTTTCCGTTTCAATTAT
>MEND01000223.1:0-1100 GCA_001768975.1 Bacteroidetes bacterium GWA2_31_9
CTTTTTTAAAAAGTAGAATTTTTTTCTTCCCGAAAATTCAAATGTACAGGGATTTTATATTATAATTGATTTAGGATGCCTATATTACTTTATTAATAGTGAGTATTATATATTTAGTACCAGGGCCAAAAATTGTATTAATTTTTTCTGTATGAAACTCATCTCCAACGTTATAATCAAAAATATTTTCTGCAGTTATATTTACAATTCCTATATTTGGATTCGTTTTTCCAATTAAGTAGTATTCCGGTGAATAATTTTGCAAACCTTCGATAGAAGTAGATGTTACATCTGGTATCGAATCATAGGGAAATTCATAAAAGTCAGGCATTTTAACGAATCCGTAATTCTTGCTTAATGTGAAGGTGCTATTATTAATATTATTAGAGACATTATTTCCTAAGGAATCTTTTACTTGTAATTCAATAATCTTAACACTATCTATTATGTTTAAAAATAAAGTAGTATCAATATTAACAATGGTAGCTTCGATATAATTTTTATTTGGGAATTTGTAGAAATTCCAATTATCATTAATATGTGCTAGAGTATTTATCTTGATTGTATCACTATACTTATTAAAAAAATAATTGTAGCCATTTGATTTCAAAATAATTTTATTGCCTAACCACGATGCTCCGTATAAATTTCCACATGTGTCAGAAAAAATGGGATTGCGCATAGTCTTGAAATTCAGTAAAATTGTATCATTTGCAATAGGTTGGACAGAATCAATCCTTATTCCATTAATATCTTTATAATTACAAGTATTACATAAAAAATAATATTCTGCATCAGATTTTATTACTCTGTAATTTTGAGCAATTATGTTTGAATAAACTATTATACAGATTAAAAACAGTAATATTTTCATAAAAATACTGACATTAATAAAACAAAATCTTTCCAGTAATTAGGTTACTTTCAGTTTTGATTTTATACATGTAACATCCTTTATCGACTTTTACACCTTCATCGTTAGTGCCATTCCATTTAATTTGATTTTCGCCGGCTTTCGATTTGTTTAAATTGTAAGCTTTAACAATTCTACCTTGAATATCAAATATTTTCAAACTAACATCTGATTGTTTTGATAAATT
>MEND01000223.1:1109-15651 GCA_001768975.1 Bacteroidetes bacterium GWA2_31_9
TGTTGTTTCTGTATTAAATGGATTTGGAGAAACATACGAAAATGAATTTTCAGGATTGTAAATTAATTCAGAGGATGACGGAACGCTTAAATCTGGTTTTGGCAATTTCACATCTGTATAAATATGAAACTCTCCTGCTTCGTATTGCATTGTCATACTTGTATTATCGACATTAATACTATCGCCACTTAGATAATCGTACCAATAACCGGTTTTGTAAAATTCTGGCCATACCGTTTGGGTTGCAACATCAAAATTGCCAAGAACAACGGCACTCATGTTTGAGTTTACATTACCATCGTCCCAAAGTTTTATTCGCTTATCGTAGTTTCCAACGCTCATTTCAAAATTTGAGGTTCTGAAAAGAGGATATTCTGTTTTTAATTTACACAATGCTGCATAAACTTTGTATAAATGAAGTCTATCGGGGTCTAATTTATAAGTCCAACGCACTGGCTTTTTGGTAGTTCTGCTTATTTCAGTCATAGATGGATAATTTATAGAAAAATCGTAGCCAAGTTCTCCAAATTGCCAAATCATTTTAGGTCCGGGAACTGTTAAGAAAAAAGCAGCACCAAGCTCCATTCTTTTAAGTGCAGTTTTGAGCTCTTTTGTATCATAGTCTCCAGCAGAATTTCCAAAAGTAAGATTCTTGTACATTAATCTTTCTTCATCGTGACTTTCCATATATCCAACAAGGTTATGAAATGCCCATCCTCGATTTTTATACGAAATGTCAAACTCAAAATTTGAACTCCATCCCATTGTTGCATCACCGTATGAAGAATTAGCTTTTCCCCAAAGCATAAATCCATGTCTTGCAAGTGTATCTTGTTCTGGATTATCTGCAAAATGCTCCAAGATTAAAAAAGGAGATGGGTCAACATAAGCTCTGTATCTATTATACATTCTTTTCAATATATTAATTCTTGTTGTGTCTTTTTCGCCCCACCAACCAACATTTTCACCTGTATTTAAATTTGTAAAACCTTTAGATAAATCTAAACGGAAACCATCGGCATGATATTCACGAGTCCAAAAGCCAAAAACGCTATCCACAAAAGCCTTAGTATCATCAGATTTATGGTTAAAATCGTATTTAAAACCGAATGGATGCGGTATAAAATTATTGAACCAAGGATTTTGTGTTGTTACATTATCGGTAGCTCGGTCGTAATATAATTTAACCCAGGGATTTTGTCCAAAAGCATGATTCAGAACTATATCAAGAATTATTGCAATACCTTTTTCATGTGCTTTATTAATTAAGTTTTTTAAGGCTTCTCTTGTTCCATAATATTTGTCGGGAGCAAAAAAGTACGCAGGACCATAACCCCAGCCATCGTTGCCATCGAATTCCATAACTGGCATTAATTCAATGGCATTAACTCCAAGGTCAACTAAGTGATCAATAGAATCTAAAACAGTTTTAAAATCGTGACGAATTGAAAAATCTCTCACCAATAGTTCATAAATTACTAAATCACGATTATCTGGGCGAGTAAATCCTGCATCAGTCCAATTATAAGGTGTTTGAGCTGTTTGCAACACCGAAACCATTTCAGCCGTTTTTCCTGTAGGATATTTAATTAAATCAGGATAAATTATATTATTAATTCCTACATCTCCATATTGATCAAGTAATTTCTCGGCATAAGGGTCTCCAATTTTTACATCAAAATCAACATAATATTGAAATCTATATTCTTTATTTTTTTCCAAATTATTCAATGTAATCCAGTAGCGTTTGCCATCTGGTGTTTTATTCATTAAATATGAAGGCTCTGGCTGCCAATCATTAAAATCGCCAATCAAATAAACAAAGTTTTTGTAAGGAGCATATAAACATAAAGTTACAGTAGTATCATTTATATAATTTATTCCATCTTTGATTCCTGCTGGTAAGTTTACTTGTGGTGAGCTTTGCTTAACAATATAATATATTGAGTCAACAACTGTTTTTCCGCTATGTTCGGATTGAAACCAAATCCAATGTTTTCCGGTTTGACCAACCAAAATATTCTGTTGGCACGATGTTCCGTAAGCTTGTTTGATAAGAGTATTATCGTGATATAAATTAATTAATGAATTTCCAATAGATTCTACTAATACATTAATTGATTGATTTAATTGAGGATTGAGTGGAAAATCCATCGGAGTCATAAATCGAGCATCTGAGTTATAAACATGAATATAAAAATCGGTTTCGTCAGAATTTTTTCCTGCAATAGTTCCGTCTGCATTTCTGAAAACGAAAGCTAATTCTCTAACAACTTCACCTGTATTATATCCAACACCATAGAAATCTGCAATTTGAAATTTTATTTTATGTTTGTTGTTTCCAATATTTTCCATTAAAACTAAAGAGTCAGCTACTCCCCATTTTGCAATTTTATGTTGCCAATCGCTAAGAGTGGAACTGAAATTTGAAATTATTCCGGTGTGAGCATAAATCGGACTTACACCGTTTAAAGCTCCATTTCCTAACGATGCATCGTAAATAATTGTAATAGTATCATTTACCGTAGGATATTGAGGCGAAATGGAAATTACTTGTGAAAATGAAAAATTGCAAATAAATGCTAAAATAATTGTGTATATGTGTTTCATGAGTTTGTATTTTTATACGTTTTTATATTAAAAAATCACTTAAATTAATCTTTATCATATTATTTCTGATAAAACTACCCAGCAGACGTTTTATATCACTGTTAAGAGTTACTTATTTTATTTCCTACTTTCTTAGTTAGGTAATATCCACCTTTTCTATTGGCTCCTTTAAATTCAATTATACCAGCATTTTTTAATTGCTTTATGTATCTCTCTAAACTTTTTAACAGGAATATCAATAAGCTTTTCAATATCTACTGTTCTAACTCCACCTTCTTTATAAAGCACTAATAGAATCTTTGTTATCTTATCTTTTACATCATCTGTTATTCCCTCAGTTATTCCCTCAGTTATTCCCTCAACCTTAGCAATAACTCCTTTACTTATTCCCTCAGTTATTCCCTTAGTTTGTCCCTCACTCTTTCTATTATGTGCAACATCAGGAAAAGTAACAATTGTTGTATTCTCTTTTTGTTTCCATACAGGAATTTTAAATTTATTCTCCTTACAATCCCTAATCATTCTTTGTGTTCCTGTTCCAAGCATTTCAATATTGTTTTAAATGTTGCAAGATGTTTCTTTTTACAGGGTCATTTACAGGGTCATTTTTAGCTTTTACAGGGTCATCAAACTGAATGTGCATTTCTCTGTTTTGCAAGATATGGTTTTCGTCATTTATTATTGGGTCTTGCTTATAATAACTGTCTATTTTTTGCTTTACTTCTTCAATGCGAATGTCGCCTTCAATGTTTTGTTTGGCAGTTTCTATGAGATAGTCAGACGGTTTTAGCCCATCAACTTTTTGTAAGCCGATAGCCGTTTTCCAAACTTTTGCTTTTTCTGCTTTGTTTGGCTCACCCTGTCGTATGTATTCTTCAAAATTATCCATTTTCTGAACTATGATTTTTAAATGAGCTGTTTCTTCTAACGGGCATTAAGTATCAATTCTCTTGAAAACAGATAAAAATTACTATTGTGTTCTATGTTTTGTTGTTCGGGCATAATTATTTAGTGCAAAATTTCTTTTAAAAAAAACCATAACGGTTGGGTATATAAAAAGTTGGGCGTTTCGGAGCGATTTTCTGTCGAACAGCACAAAATTAAATGCGAGCTACACACTTCAAATTTAGCACTATCTACCCAATTTTTTATATACCATGTTATGCGTTTGGCTTTATTTTCTGTCAGGCGAGTTTAACAAAGTTGTTTTCAAGTTTTACGTTAAAGTTTATCTCTGCTTTTAATGCCTTAAAGACTTTCAAGATGGTGTCAATTGTTGCACTATTTGCACTACTTTCTAGTTTAGAAATTTGAGCTTTTTGAACTCCAACAAGTTGACCAAGTTCTTCTTGTGTCAAGTGGCGCTCTTGTCTTGCAGTTTTAATCATTTTTCCTAACACATCCATACGAAGTTCATATTCGTATTCGTCACGGTCAGTTGTCCCGACATTGCCGATATACTTGTCCTTCATCTCAGTAAGTGAATATGTCTTGATTTCTTTTGTTATCATATGATTACTTTTTTGGTTTATTTTTGAAATATTTGTCTTTTAGTTTTACTGCACGGTCAATTTCATTTTTTGGAACTTTGTCCACTTTCTTTATAAAACCATGTGTCGCAATTACCAAAGTTTCTTTATTATCGGTCTTGTCCCAAAATGCAAGAAGTCTTATTTGAAGTCCTGCAAATTTTGTACGAAGTTCCCAAATGTCATTTTGCAGTTTCTTGAACAATTTTGGGTCATTCGTCTGCTCAGCTAGGTCAATATTGTAAAATATTTTTTTGATGGTCTTAGGGTCAAGTTCTGATATAAACTCGTTTGCTTCTTCCATAAACCTTGTCTCAAAATATTTCATTAATAATGTCTTTTGTTAAACGTCACAAAGATAAATAAAGTTTCTAAATTTGGAAATAAAAGTTTCCTACTGTCGGTCGGTGTCGATTTTTAAGCTGACGCATAACATTGTGATTAGAACACCTCCACTTGTCTTAACTCCCCCTAATAACTTCATTTATGTATTTTTTTAATTAATTGATATTTACAATATTAATTACAAATGATAATTTCCTAACCAAAATAATCACAATATTTTAGAATTATGTTTGCAATCTCGCTAATTCCGTCTGTTTACTCTCAGTGCTATCTCTCCCTCCACTTACTTTCTAGTCCAATAAAATCCTCTAAATGATAAATCGAATTTGAATAAGAAAATAAAATAGTTCGGTCAACAACTATGGTATATTTTTTTCTTTTGTCAACACTTAATTCCTGACATGTACCATGACTTTTATCTAATCACAACCAATCTATTAGAGCTTACCGTTTTTTCATTATCTGAAATCAAGTAATAATAAACACCTTTTGGGACATCATTTCCCTTATTGTCTTTTCCATTCCAAAATATTTTTTGAGATCCTTGAGCTTTATATCCACTAAATAAACTTCTTACTTCCTGTCCAATTGAATTATATATTTTCACAGAAATATTTTTGGAGCTTTGTCTGACAAAATATTCAATTGTAGTTCCATCAATCATTGGGTTTGGATATGCTCCAGTTCTGGTTAATTTTTCAATATCATCAATTGATGCAATGGTTTTTGTTACTGCCAATGGAAGATAAGGATTTCCCGATTCACTATTATAGGCAGCCGGATTGTCTTTGTCTAAATCTATTACAAAAATATCGTTTCCATCATCATCTCGACCAAATAAAGTACCATTGCCATTTCTGAAAACTACACCCATAACATACGCAATAGAGCCAACTGGCATTGGAGTTGAAGCAACAGCACTATTTCCTGTACTTGTAGATGTGCTAACTAATAGAGGATTACTATAATAATCTTCAATTATAAATTCAATTGTATAAACTCCATTTCCAAGGCTTGTCATTTTCCCAACACCATCGTCTTGAGGAAAACTACCCCAATTTCCAACAACATGTTGCCATACATTTGATTGATAAGGTATTATTTCATCAAAACAATAAGCTCTATTCTCTGCTGGAGTTCCACATGCTCTCTGTAAGTTATCATTTAATTTACATGTACAAACTCCTGAATGAATATATACTTCTGTTGCAGGAGATATACCACTAGCACCATCTGCACCAAGACTATTGTCGATGTTTGTCATTTTTTTTGTATCAAGTGTAATAACAACTTTATGTTTAACTTGAGCATTTACTTGTATATAAAATACAATTAAAATTAAATAGAGTAAGTTTTTCATAATTATATGTTTATTTAGTTTGTTTTCAAATTTATATTTTTTAGTTATTCACTGATTATTTGTTAGAACATAACCATTTAACCATTATTTTATTTTTATAAAGCTTTTACTATTTTCTTTTCTGTTATTAATTGATATAAAGTAATATCCATTAGTTAAAGTTTTTGTATCAATTGTAAATCTTCGATTGTCTTTTTGAGTAATTGAAACATTTACATTATTTCCAACAATATCAGTTAATTCTATATTTTTGATTAATTCGCATTTGTCACATTCAATTGTTAAATAATCGTTTACAGGATTTGGATAAATAGAAATTAAATCATTATCATTATCCAATTTATTAACTGAAACATTATTTACAACTATTAACTGATTAATAGTGCTATCGCCACAATCATTTAAAACTTTTAATATTACATTATATTGACCTGCAGATTGATACAAATATGTAACATCTCCTGAACTTGTATTATCAATAGTTCCATCACCATTAAAATCCCATTCATAATTGGTTGCAAAATGTGATGAGTCAATAAATGTAACATTTAAACCATTAGAGGTGTCAACAAGGAAGCTTGCAGATGGAATTTCTGATTGATTAACTGTTACATAATCAAATCCATGACATCCATAAATATCTGTAACTGTAACTGAGTATAAACCAGAATCTCTCGCAATTAGGGTTTGACTTGTAGTGCTATCGCTCCATAAATAAGAAAAGAATGATGAACTTGCATCAAAAATTACACTATCCTGACCACATAATAAAACGCTATTTCCAATATTTACAATTGGTAATCCGTGTAGCCCAACAGAAATTGTATCAGAATCGCTACAGCCATTAATATCGGTAACTGTAATAGAATAATCACCGCTTACCGAAACTGCTAAATTCTGACTTGTTGCACCATTTGACCAAGTTATTGAATTATAAAGATTTGGGGAAAAATAAGTACTTACGCCACTAAAAGCCGAAACGGGAGGATTGGCTGACATATCAATCCAAATATCTCCGTTTGCATCGTTTTTCCCTGTTAATGTTCCGTCTGCATTTCTAAAAACTATTAAAATACCCCATAAACTGCTATCGGCAGAATAACCAAAATAATTAATCGGATTTATTGTTTTTTCCCAAATATTTCCACCAACATTTGTCATTAATCCAATTCCGTCATCTAATCCCCAGTTTCCAATAGTATATTGCCATGCTCCATTTTGATGTAACTCAGCACCTGCATGCATATATACTTTTGTTGCTCCAGCAAGTCCTGTTGTCCCAGAAGTTGCGTCATAAGTAATTTTTAATGAATCACCAAAAGGTGAAACAGTTAATCCTGTTGAAAGTAAAACACTTCCACCTCCACAAATATTTGTATCGTTTCCAAGGCTGATATTCATATTGCAAACTGTTTGTTGTAAGGTTGTTGCAGTAAGTTTAACAGACGCATCAAGTAACGAATAATAGTCATTGTTGACCGTATATAAATTATAAAAATAATTTGTAGCTGGTTGAAGTCCTGTGTTTGAAAATTGCTGTGCAGTACCACTATAAATTACAACTCCATTACTAATAGAATCGTTTACATTGTAATGAGTTCCCTGAACAGCTGTTGTTGAAATGTCAGAACCAGTACTTGCAACAAGCATTACATTCTGATAATTTGAATCGAGAGTCCATGATAAATTTACAGTATTTGAAGAAACAGAAATTGTGTCAAATACGGTTGGTTTTGGAACTTCGTTTATAGTTATTTTATATTTAGGATTAAAAACAGGAGTATTTGCCCAAACTGTATCGTTTGCATAATGCCACTCGTCTGTAATTAAATCTCTTGCACGAGCTACATAATAAAAATCACCTGTTCCAAGTGAAGATGGAATTGAAATTAAAGAATGAATTCTTCTGTTATTTCCACTTCCATCTTCGTACCAATCGGCAGTTGACCAAGAAAATCCTGTTGTATCTGAATTATTTGTTCCATATCCAATATCGCTCTGATTCCATGTGGTTTGTCCAAGTTCGGCATTGAGCCAGTCTGATGCATTATCGCCTAAAGTGTGAACGATATTTTCATAACTAAGCATGTGTAGCCAAATTCCGTCGGCTTCGATTATTGCAGTAAATGTTACTCCTGTGTCAGCTGTTAAAGTTCCCGACGACATTGTAACAAATTCATCGCTAGTAATTGATACACTAATATTTGTAATATCAACGTCATAATCAATTGAAGTATTTCCTGAAAGCAAAATTTGTGCATGATAATCATCAGTTCTTGAAATGCTACCAACCGAAACACCTGTAGGAAGATTTGAAACTGTCCAATTTGATGAATTTAAAACATTAACAAATGTATCGTTTTCGAGAGTTATGTAAATAATTTCGCCATTTTCACTTCCTTCTGAAATCTGCCCATCATCTGAAATCGTAATTTTTGGTTCAGTTCCATCTGTTGAAGTTGCAAATGTGTCTTTTACAGCAGAATAATAATCATTATTTACTGTGAAAAAACTATAATAAACCGTTGTAGAGGCATTTAAACCTGAATGTGTAAAGTTTTGATTTGTACCTTTATAAATAACAGTTCCTCCGTCAAAAATATCACTTACATTATAAGTAGTTCCTTGTGCTGGAGCTGAACTAATTGCACTTCCAATTTTAGCAACTATCATAACTGTTTGGTAAGTTAAATCGTGTTGCCAAGTTAAATCGATATTCGAAGAGTCAATAGCAATTGCAGATACGGTATCAATTTGAGGAACAGCATTAATTGTAATTTTATACTGAGGATTAAAAACAAGATTATTTGCCCAAACAGTATCGTTTGCATAATGCCACTCGTCTGTAATTAAATCTCTTGCACGAGCTACATAATAAAAATCGCCTGTTCCAAGTGAAGATGGAATTGAAATTAAAGAATGAATTCTTCTGTTATTTCCACTTCCATCTTCGTACCAATCGGCAGTTGACCATGCAAATCCGGTTGTATCTGAATTATTTGTTCCATATCCAATATCGCTCTGATTCCATACGGTTTGACCAAGTTCGGCATTGAGCCAGTCTGATGCATTATCGCCTAAAGTGTGAGTAAAGTTCTGATACGAAAGCATGTGCAAGAAAATTCCATCAGACTCAATAATTGCAGTAAAAGTTACTCCAGATGAATCAATTAAGCTTCCTGCTGTTAAGTTTTGAATCTCAATATTTGAAATTTCGACTGAAAAATTTGTAATGTCAGAATCATAATCTACAGTAGAATTGCCCGATAATGTTAATTGCACCAAAGTATCGTTTACTCTATTAATGTTTCCAACTGTAACACCAGAAGGAAGATTTGAGAATGTCCAATTTGAAGTATTAAGCATGTTTACAAAAGTATCTCCAAATAAAGTAACATCAATAAGTTCATTATTTTCAGCTCCTTCAGTTATTAATCCATCAAAAGAAATATTGATAAATTTTGACATTACTACATCATATTGATAGTTTAAATTATTGTTATTTTTTAAGTTTAATGTATAATAGTCTATTGTTGAACCAACAGGATTTGTTCTTTCGGTTGTTAATACATAATACGAAACAGTTGTGCCATTTGCCTGAGAATGAATTATTCCACTACCTAAATTACTACCATCAAAATTTGAAATTTCAATAAAATTTGAACTTGACCAACCATCATTTGACCAACGTAAAAATACTTTTTCAGAAGCGTTTAAAGTTGCAGAAAGTTTTACGAAAACAGTTACAGAGTCGGTTGGCTCTACGGTGTCGTTTTGAGTTTGATAAACAGAATCAATTGTAACAGGTAAATAATCAGTTTCTAAAATAGAAATATCTCTGTTTGATGTGGAAGACGGATTGGTTCCATCAATAATAAAAGTATAATAATTTCCATTAGTAATTGAAATTTCTAAATTCTGATCCCAACCACCACCATTGTAATAATATGCTTGTCCTGTTAATAATGAGTCAAGAGGTCTGAAAACGTTTGGGGCATTACTTCCACACCATTTTGGAGTATAATTTAACTGATCGTTGTTAAAAATAAAACCAGCATTTGTATTTGTAGCCAGAGCTTGTATTCTTACAGATTTTATCAATCCAGAAGTATTTAAATTGTAGTTTGACCAACCTCCGCCAAAATCGCCTTCAAGCCTAAATGGCTGAGAGTATGATGTTAATAAAAAGATTACTGAAAATATAACTGTAAATATTGCTGTTTTCATATATAAATTTTTAATAAAAATAAGTATTTTTTAGGTTTCTTGAAAGATTTAGTTGGTTAAAATTTACAATTATAACTAATAACATTTTTTAATCACTTGCATTTTTTATAAATAAATTGATTTTTCTACAACTACTCACAATAATTTTGTATTATTGGTCTATAATTTGCTTTAAAAATGATTTTTAAATTTAGCAAAAATGAAAAAAATATTATCAATTATTCTAATAATTTGTTCAATAAATGCTTTTTCTCAAAGGAAAGTAAATCTGGATACACAAAAGAAAAGTTCTGATAAT
Organism: Bacteroidetes bacterium GWA2_31_9; assembly: GCA_001768975.1. Classification (GTDB taxonomy): domain Bacteria; phylum Bacteroidota; class Bacteroidia; order Bacteroidales; family GWF2-33-38; genus GWA2-31-9. The sequence continues at coordinate 11,479 of MEND01000223.1, forward strand.
AGCATAATTGGAGTACCTGAAACTGATGGATGTGCGGCTGCTTGTGTTACAATTTTTTTTAGTGAAGCTGCCTATTTTTTTATTGATGTTATGGCAGATCATCATGAGTATTTACTTGATAATCTTGATACTTATCCTGAAGCATTATCGCTTGAAGGAATGCTTATAGGTGCTGGTGGTGATGGAAATAGGTTAAGTGTTTTGCCACGAATTAGAGCAACTGCTGGAATATTTTCTACCGAATTAAGATTTAATCAAGGCAGTTATGTCGATAGTTCTGCAACGGATCAGTTTTTAGAGTGGCAAATTATAGAATTTAATACTTTCCCTGCTGAAAGAGTAAATTTTAGATTTGGAACAGGAATTTTGTTTGATATGATTAATAATTATTCATATAATGAGCATTTTTTAAGCCTAGAAACAAAGTTTTTTGACAGTAAGATGAGCTTTGTTTTTGAAGGTCGTTATGCTGCTGATTACGCAAATTTAGTTGACGTTTATACTGAAATTAGTTTAAGTGCGAAAATTAAAGCAATAAATTACAGTCATTTGAAAGGTTATTTTACTATTGGTGGTATGTATCAAAATTTCTATAATACTAAGGATATAAGTGGATTACAGGTGGGATTTCAATTTTTAGTACATTGATTCCCTATCAACCTATAAAAATAAAAAATCAGTTAGCCAAGTTTGAAACTAGTACATCTAGTGATTTTAAAATTATTGAAAAAAAAGTTAAAATCTTGATTTTGTATATTTTACCACAAAATCTACCGATTTATTAATGAAATAATTTACGAAAAGAGAAAAATATCAGAACTGAGTGAGTTCAAAGGGTATATTAACTAAATTTTTAAGTTCTCTTCCTCTCGATTCAATTAATTCATCAGTTTGACTATAAAACCAAAGAATCTTAACATTATTTGATTTTAAATGTAATTGTTCAAAAAGTAAAATAATTTGCATAATTTGTTTAGCTGAAGATGAATTAAAATACTCCAATTTTAAATGCATTGTTGTATTAATTGCAGGATTACTCAAGTAATCACTTAACCATTTATGAACAGGTTCAAAAAAACTACTCGCATTTTCGGGAAGCGATCTTCCTGAAATTTCCATTAAACCAGATTCTGAATCCAACTTTATTAAAGGAGTTTCCTCAGTTTCTTCAATAAAAAGTATTTTTTCCATAGTTAAACCCTTACAATTAATGAGAAAAATGATGTTTTATTATCGAATGGTACAAAATTATATTCTAGCTTACCGTCAGACTCTCTAGCAATGTCAATTAAGCCTAACCCTGCACCGCCATTATAAGTATCTTCTCCTGTTAAAAGAGTTGATTTATATAATTCATTTAAACCTTTTTTATCTAAACTATTTAAAGTATCAAGTTGTTTTTTTAAAGACGGAACGTCCTCATTATAAATTAGGTTACCAGAGCTTATAACATAACTTTTATTTTTTTGACCCATTAAAAAAATTCCTTCTCTTAACCCACCAACTTCTTTAGAATGTTTTGAAATGTTTTGTAAAATCTCAACTAAAGCGATATATACCAACTTCTTAACCTTCAACTCATCTAATTGATTAGACATATTATTCTCAATCATTTTAAGCATCGGAAGAATTGATGATTGAGAAAAATCACCTTTATAAACCATTAAAACATTCCATGAAATTACTTTTGCATGAAAGTTTCTAGCTATACTAATTGGGATATGTAAGTACTGCCCTGCTTCACTACTTTGCTCTGAACCTAAAATTTTTGATTGTAAATAGAAATAAGAAAGTTTATCATTAAAGGTAGTAAAATCATATTCAAGCTTTTCACCTGATTTTCGTGCCATTTCTATTAAGCCCAAACCAGCTCCACCCTTTTCAGAAAGATCTTCATTTGAAAGAATCTCCATGTATAATGCTTTTAGCTCTTCCTTATTTAGTTTGTTAATATTTTCAAGTTTTTCCCTTAGCTTTGGAATATTCTCATTTTCAATTAGGTTTGCAGAAGTTATATAATGATTAGCTCCAATATTTCTAGCAATAAACATTCTGGAATGAGTAGCTGAAGATTTTATTTTTTTATCAATTTCATCTCCATGTCGAATAATGTTCTGAAAGCATTCTACCATTATTAACGATACTTTCTTTTTCATTTTTGAAAGTTCGCTAATATTAGAAATATTGTATTCGCTTAAATTAATTATTTTAGAAGTAATATCATCACTGAAATCACCTTGATAGATAAACGATAGATTATCGTTTTTCAGAGTTAAAAAAGTACTATATAAATCATCTAATAACATTATAGTCAGTCGATATTATTTTGCTAAAGTATGTAAAGATACAATAAAAAGCAAGAATTGAACTAAATTTCAAATATTTACTTTAATGAATTTTCAATTATTTGAGTATAAAAATCTGTCATATTTCCGCCCATAGCTCTTACTTGCTGAGGAACTATGCTATTTTTGCTCATTCCAGGAACTGTATTTATTTCAAGAAAAAATAATTCATTATCTCTTAAAATATAATCAATTCTAGTTACTCCTTTACAATCTAAAATATCATAAATCTTAGCTGATAATGCTTTGCATCTGGCTTCAATTTCTGATGAAACTCTTGCGGGAGTAATTTCCTGTGTTACGCCATCGGTATATTTTGCTTCATAATCGAAAAATTCTTTTGAACTTACAATCTCTGTAATTGGCAAAACAGTTTTTTCTCCTTTTATTTTATATACTCCATTAGTTAATTCAGTTCCTTTAATAAATTCTTCAATTATTGCTTCATTTCCATCTTCTTTTATTGCGAGGCTTATTGCCTCAGCAAGCTCTTTTTCTTCTTTTACTTTAGTTGTAGCAAAACTAGAACCTCCATTGTTAGGCTTTACAAAACATGGCAAACCAACTGTTTTAATAATATCCTGAGAATTAATTTTATCATTTTTGCGCACAATTACACTTTTAGCAGTAATTATTCCGTATTCTTTTACAAATAACTTAGTAGCAAACTTGTTAAATGTAAGTGCTGATGTAAAAAAGCTACAAGTTGTATATGGAATTTTAACTAAATCGAAATATGCTTGCAATATTCCATTTTCTCCTGGCGTTCCGTGAATTAAAATTAAAGCACAATCAAATTTTACTTTTTCGTGATTTATTTCAAGAGAAAAATCATCTTTATTAATTGGTATTGTTCTTTTTTCAGCATCAAAATAATTCCAGTCTTTTCCTTTTACATGAATTTGATAAACATTAAACTTCTCTTTATCAAGAATCTGACTTATTTGTTCGCCACTTTGAACTGAAATTACATATTCTGAAGAATCGCCACCTGCTAATAAAGCTATATTTTTTCGCATACTTTTTTTAGTAAAAATAGATTATTAAAAACCTTTTTTTTTGATGCAATTTAAAAAGTTAATAACTAAAATATTAACAATTTTAAAAGGTCTAAATTCCAAGACAAGGAAAGTAATCAGTATTTAGTGCATTTAAGAAAACGTTGTATTTTTAAAAATACCAAATTTCAACCGAGCTTGCGAGCTCAACGAAGTTAATTTTCAAAAATCAAATAAATCTCAAATTACATTTCGACAAGATCAATGCATCGCAATTACCTAAAAACCAAACAGGTTTGAAAATTAGAATTTTGAGAATTAGAATTTATTTGACATTTGTTTTTTACTTCGACTCCCCTCAGCACAAGTGTTTTTTGGAGTTTTCTTACTAACACTATTTAATCGAAATATAAGCTTATTGAGATATCACATTGCAATTTTGTTTCAACTAAGTTTAACGACCTTCATTGGAATGCTTTAAAGCAGATAAATTAAAAAAAAATCAAATACTAAATTATCTTTGTAAAATCAATTATTTTTGTCAGAAACAAAATATTGAATTTTTAGTATTTAAAAATCTATTGACATTTACTATGAACCTACAAGCAGAATCCTCGACAATAAATTTAAATGAACACTTTATTTTATATAGACCGGCTGAAAAAATTACTGGCGATTTTTATTGGTCAAAAACCGTAAACAATAACCTTATAATCTGTGTTGCAGATTTCTCTGTTCAAGTAATTTCTGGAAGTGAAATAAGTAAATTTGGAATTGATTCATTAAATGAAATAATTAATTATTTTGAAACTAATTCTGACAAGAATATA
>MEND01000224.1 GCA_001768975.1 Bacteroidetes bacterium GWA2_31_9
CCTTTATGTAAAATGCACAAATTTATCCCGAACAAAGTATAAAAGAGCATTAACTGTATAAAATAAAGAGTAATAAAGCCTATTTATTGTTGAATTCCAAAATCCATTTGCAGCTAACACTTTTGCTGCATTATAGGTTTTTTTGGCAGTTTCAATTCTATATTTTACATACTCTTTTCTTTCTTCACTATTCATATTCTGATACCTTCACGAGAAACATTGTTAAAAAATGGAGTTATGCTTTGTTTTGAAAACCAGTCAATTTTAGGGTAAATAAATATTGAAAACGGTTCTTCTGTTTCTAATTCTAAATCGTATAATTTTTCTCTGAAAAGTCTTTCTTTTTGCAAATCAACAGGGTAATCTGTTAATATCAAAATATCCCAGTCCGATTCTTTATTTTCGTCTCCACGAGCACGTGAACCATATAATATAACATCCGATTTAGGGTCTATAAGATTTACATAACTTCGGATTAACTGACTGATATATTGTGTTTTTTTCTTCATTAAACAAAGTTAAGAAAAATTTTAATCTTTATTTTAATAATTTTGAACGATTTGTTAAATCTACAAAGTCTGAAAATTAAGTATTTCAACTTTTAAACAAATTACAGTAACGAATGTAATAAATGTTTTTGAATAAAACAGGCTAATTAAAATTCAAATCTGATTCCCTCTGTCAATTAAAAAAATAAATTATTAACATGGCAAACACTCGTGGAGTATTTGAGCCTGCATGTGTGAAAATCGGACATTATGGTAATGTAGAACTCAAAATAAAAAAGCCGTAATCAAATGAATACGGCTTAAAAAACTGTGCGGATGAAGGGACTCGAACCCCCACGCCTCTCGGCACCAGATCCTAAGTCTGGCTCGGCTACCAATTACGACACATCCGCAATTGAAAATTTTGCACAAAGATATTCTTTTTTTCACAAATTTTACCCATATTGCAAAAAAATTATCAGTAATTTTGATATTTTTAATAGAAGTATTACTTTCATTGAAAATTTTGACAAAAAAATTATAATTTAATATGAGAAACATCTCTAAAATATTGCTAATCTTGCTTATAGCTGGTCTTTCTAGCTCTTATGCACAAAAGATTCAATGGGCGAATAAAGTTGTAAAGGCATCTTCTCAGTTTAGTAAGATAGAAAAATCTGCTGAACAACTATTAGGTCAACCAAATGTTTTGCCTATTGGAGGAGAATCAAATCTTGCTTGGGCAACAAAAGCTAAAGGTAGCGATGAAAGCCCTGATCCTGTTACTTTAAGAGTTAGCTTTGAGTCTCCAACAAGAGCTCAACAAGTTGCTGTGGGCGAAAGCTTTAACCCTGGAGCAATCGAAAAAATTGTAATTTATGGAACAAGTGGTGAAAGCACAATTATTTATGAAAACACTCCAGCTCCTATTAAAGATAAAACAAGGTTGTTAAACATATTTTTTACCGTTACAGAATATTTTGTAAAAGATATAGAACTATTTTTACAACCTGGTAAAGTTGATGGATTAAATCAAATTGATGCTATTGGAATTTCAGATTCAAAAGACACTATAAAATGGACTATTAATACAATTCCAACATTAGAATTTCAAGAAAAACCTGAAAATTTGGGTTCTGAAATAAATTCAATTTATGATGAACTTGCACCAAAAATTACTCCTGATGGGAAAGCAGTTTACTTTACAAGAAAATATCATCCTGATAATGTTGGAGGGTTTAAAGACGAAGATGATGTTTGGTATTCTGAATTAAAAAATCAATTTGGAAAATGGTCAAATGCAATTAACTTGGGATCGCCAATAAATAATCAATATAACAACTTTGTACAATCAATTACACCTGATGGAAACACATTATTATTAGGAAATGTTTATAACAAAGATGGAACAATGAGTCCTGGAGCATCTATTACTAATAGAGTCGAAGAAGGTTGGTCGTATCCTGAAAAGCAAGTAATTGCTGATTTCTACAATCTAAATCAATTTGCTAATTATTATTTATCTAATGATGGAATGTTTTTAATGATGGCAATCGAAAGAAAAGATGCCTACGGAGCTTTAGATTTATATGTTAGCTTTAGAAAAGGTGATAACAGATGGTCAAAACCAGAAAATTTAGGATCTACAATTAATACAAATGTAAATGATTACAGCCCATTTTTAGCTGCTGATGGAGTAACTTTATACTATTCTACTTCTGGTAAAAGTGGATATGGAAAAGAAGATATTTTTATTACTACAAGACTAGACGACACTTGGAAAAATTGGACAGAACCTCAGAATTTAGGAAATGCTATTAATAGCTCAGAATCAGACACTAAATACAATATTCCTGCTTCTGGTGAATTTGCATATTTTTCAACTACTAACAATTCATTGGGCAAAAACGACCTTTTTAGAATTAAACTTCCAAACTTAATTAAGCCAAAACCTGTTGTTTTACTTGTTGGAAAAGCCGTTAATGAAAGAAATGGAAAACCAATCTCTGCAAAGATTTCTTATGAAGATCTTGAAACTGGCGAAGAAGTCGGTATAGCAAGAACTAATCCATTAACAGGTGAATATAAAATTGTATTACCTGCTGGTAAAAAATATGGCTTTATGGCTATTGCTGATGGTCACTATAGTGTTACGCAAAATATTGACTTAAGCGAACTTACAGAATATCAGGAAATAGAAAAAGATTTGAAACTTGCGCCTATTGAAGTTGGTGCGGTATTTACAATCAATAATATTTTCTTCGAATTTGCTAAAGCTACTCTTCTTCCAGAATCTTTCCCTGAATTAAACAGAGCTGTTAAGTTTTTATTTAACAATCCTGGAATTGAAATCGAAATTGGTGGTCACACAGATAATGTTGGATCAGATGTAACAAACCAAAAACTTTCAGATGCTAGAGCTAATTCTGTTAAAGAATATCTTGTTAAAAGCGGAATTGATGAAAAAAGAATGAAGGCTCTTGGTTATGGAGAAACTCGTCCAATTGCATTTAATACCGACGAAGAAGGTCGTCAAATGAATAGAAGGGTAGAATTTAAAATTATGAAAAAGTAAAAGATATTTTAATATTTTTAAATGACCTTAGGTATGATAAACTTAAGGTCATTTTTTTTGATGTTCATTTAAATATATAAGCAAGAATATCAAAAGAACAACACTTAATACAGCAGAAGGAACTGCCGCATCTTCACCAACAATTAGTAATGAAAACATTGCTGAAACGCCATTGTTTTTGACAACAAACATCAAAATATAACTCTTTTTATTTGCCTCTGAGATTTTTAATTTATTCATAATGTATTGCAAGATCCAAACCATCGGAAAATACATAATTAACAGTATTATCAATGGAATTACAATTTCAGTGATATTTGTAAAAAAAACTTTTCGAGTAATTCCTATAACTATATAGATTAAAATAAAAAAAGTAATATCAATTATTCGACCTCTTAGGTTTTTAAGTATCATTTGTGCTTTCTCGAATCGAAGAACACGTGAAATTAATAATGGAAATACCAACATTAATGAAAATTGCCACAATAAAAAATTAATAGGTAATTGCTGTTTTACATTTAAGAAGTAAATAAGGACGGGAAATATAATAATCTGAATTAAATAACCACTAAGTGTCCCAATAACAGAAAATTCTTTATTGCAATCTGTTTTTTGAGAAAAAGGAACGATAACAACACCTGGAGGTGCCAAAGCGATGAATAAAAAACCATAAATCATTGGAGAGTTGGCAGGCAATAATAAATAAGCTAAAAGCATAAGCAAACTTCCAAACAATAAATAGTTAAAAGCAAATGCCAACAAAGCATTCTGCGAGAATTTCTTAAAATTAAAAATTTGCTTAAACGAAACAGCCGAAAACGAAACTGTCATCATTATAAGCAAATCATAAGAAGCAAATTCTTTTAAAGAATCAGCCAAATCACCAGCAAAAATGCCTAAAAGCATAGCCGATAGCAAAAGTACATTTCTGTTAAAAAGAATTTGTTTTAAACGCATTACATTATTTTGAATTAATGCAAAGGTTTACAAAATTGATTAAGACGCAAAATAAAACTGCTATTGAATTGAAATGATTGGGTGATTTACCTTTCTACAAATATGAAACTTCTACGAAATTTCTAAAAACGATAGCTAAAATCTATTTTTTTGTAATCTGGTTCAGTTTTATCATCAATTGAATTGATTTCCACAACATCTGATTCAACTCAACTCTTCTGGATTCCAAAAAATCTCATTAAAATTGACAATTTTATTGTTAACAACTTTAATGTTTTCGCTTTCGAGAAGTTCTTGCATTTCGTTGTTTCCTGTGAAATGATGCTTGCCTGTTAAAAGTCCATTTCTATTTACCACTCTATGTGCCGGAACAAACTCTTTTGATGTATGTGAATTATTCATTGCCCAGCCAACCATTTTTGCTGCACCTGGACTTCCAATACATTTTGCAATTGCACCATAACTGGTTACTCGTCCGTAAGGAATAAGTTTTACAATTTCGTAAACTCTCTTAAAAAATGAATCATTCTTGGGGTGGCTCATTTAAGCTTTCGTTATTTAATCTGAACTGAATATATGTAATTCTTTTGCCTATGCCCAAAAACTGCTCTTCGTAGAATGTTTTAATATTTAAATATTCGTTCAGAATTTCAGAATTGTATAAATTATCAGTGTTTTGAGTTGGTGTAATATTATTAAACGATAAAACTCCCATTGTGTAATCGTACAACTCTTTACTATCGGTTTTAAGGTGAATTATTCCGTTTGGTTGAAGCAATAATTTGTACTTATTCAAAAACCCTGAAGATGTTAATCTTTTTGATGCTCTTTTCTTTTTTAATTGCGGGTCTGGAAATGTTACCCAAATTTCGCTGATTTCGTTAACATCGAAACATGAATTTATGAATTCGATTCGAGTACGAAGAAATGCAGCATTTGGCAAATTATTTTCGGTTGCAAATTTGGCTCCTTTCCATATTCTTGCACCCTTTATATCAACTCCTATAAAATTTTTATTGGGAAATGATTGAGCTAGATTGACAGTATATTCTCCTTTTCCACAACCTAATTCAAGAACTATTGGATTATTGTTTTTGAAGTGTTTGCTCCAACTTCCTTTAAGGTCGCAAGTGTTTCTAAATACTGAATCGAATTCTGGCTGGAAAACATTCGCAAATGTTTCCATCTCATTGAATTTATGTAATTTATTTTTTGACACGAGAGATTAATTTGCAATTGCTTTTTCAATTCTAATTCCAACATCAGAAATGTGTTCGAGAACTTCTTCTCTCATAGCTTGTTCGATTTCAAAAATATAATTTCCGGTATCAGGAAAAACTACATTTCGACGGAGCAAAATTTGATTGTCCCATAAATCGCCAATTCCTTTGCCAAGCCAACGTCCATTGTCATCTGCAATTACACATTGAATAGTATCAATACGTACAATATTATCGGGACTTTGTGTTTTCAAAAAAACATAAATGTTACTGTAATTATATTTGCCTGAATTTCTGATGTCAAGAAAAATATTGAAAGGCATTTTTGTGTCTGAAATATTAACATTGTATTTTAAAATATTGGCTCTATTCCATGACTGACCAGGTATTTCGGTATATTCTTCGAAATATCTTTTATTGTCGCATGAAGATAATAAAAATATGCAAACAGCTAGTAAATAGAATGTTTTAGCTTTTCTGATTATCATTTGGCTTTCTGAATTTTTTCTTTTTTTTCTTTTTTGGTCTATTGTCGTCAAAGCGAGTGATGCTTTCTTGTCCAACTTGATTCTGAAAATCAAGAATGTCCTTTTTAGGCTCGGTTTCAATTAAAATTGTATCAACTTTAATTCCTTTTTTATTTGCATGAATAATTTCTTTTACTCTATTTACAGGAACAGGAACAAGGTTTATTGAATTGTTTTTATCGAACGAATACCACATTATTTCCTTAAAAACATCTGTCTTTTGATGATATGCAGTTCCGTCTTTCATTTCCAATGGGACTGAAATATTTGGAAAATCCTTAATGGCATCCATATATGTGTCTAATTCGTAATTCAGACAACATTTTAATTTACTACACTGTCCGGCAAGCTTTTGAGGATTCAGCGAAAGTTCCTGAAAACGAGCAGCTCCCGTAGAAACAGAATTGAAATTTATTACCCAAGTTGTGCAACACAATTCTCTTCCACAAGGTCCAATTCCACCAATTCTTCCTGCTTCTTGTCGTGCTCCAATTTGACGCATTTCGATTCTTACTTTAAATTCATCTGCTAAAATTTTAATTAGCTCTCTAAAATCGACACGTTCGTCGGCAATGTAATAAAATATCGCCTTTGTTCTATCGCCCTGATATTCAACGTCGCCAACTTTCATGTTCAAATTCAGCTTTTGTGTAATCTGACGAGCTTTAAGCATTGTAGGAATTTCAAGCGAAATGGCTTCTTTCCACTTTTCAATGTCGGTTGGTTTTGCCTTACGATATATTTTCTTGAACTCGTAAGTTTTAACATCGACATTCATTTTTTTCATTTGTATTTTCACAAGATTTCCTACAAGTGAAACTATTCCAATATCGTGTCCTGGCGACGATTCTACTGCAATTACATCGCCTTGTCGGAGTTTTAATTTATTAACATTTGTAAAAAAAGCTTTTCTTACATTTTTGAATCGAACTTCAACTATATCAAATTCGTCAGAATTAGAGGGAATATCGCTTAGCCAATCGTGTGTATGTAGTTTGTTGCAACCGCCTGAATAACACGAATTACTAGAACCATCGGTTTCTTCGTTCATACATCCGCGAGTGTAACATATCGTTTCTCGAAAATTTTCCATTGTTTTTTGAATATCTACAAAAGTAAGTAGTTTTTGTTATATGGCAATATTATTTTGTTGCGTTTAGGATTTTGCGATTCCATGATTTGGTTTGTAGTGTTAAAAGCTGTTCATTTTTCTAAAGTGTCACTTAAATTTGTTGTAGCAATATTTGTATCAAGTATTCTATTTTTTTCCCATGATGAAATATCTGCATTGTCAATTTCAGCTTGATGTTTTTTTTCATAATTATTAATCCCAATAGCAAAAAATACAATATAAAATGATAATCCCCCAAGAAGAAGCAAAAGTCTTTGTTTGAATTTAATTTTGTAATTTTCTTTATGTAGCTCTATTAAAGAATAATCAACACTCCACCTGCCAAGCAAAATTAAAGGAGCAATAAAAAATATATAAATCATTATTATAAAAGAATATTTCTCAGTTGCATTACTCTCAAGTTGTTTTTGATATTCAATTTCAAATTGTTTTTCTTCATTTGCAAATTTGTCAAGAATTTCTTGTTGTTGCTCCTTAGTAATACCACGTTTTTTTAATTCTTTTTTGGCTTTATCAATAGCCTCTTGTTGCCAATATTCAACTGAACTATTTGCAATTGCAATTAATTCTTCAATATCTCTTATTTCTATAGGAGGATTGAAATCTGTCATTTTATAATGAGATTATAAACTTCTCTTTTCAATCAACATCTTGCTTGTGAATAAAAATGCAAAAATGTAAATTAACGCAAAAATCACATTCAGCCACATTAAATCTGACGGAGCTTCGGCAACAGCAGGTTGTTGAGTAACAACACTTCCGTTTATGCTTGTTGTAAATTGAGCACTTCCTCCGAAATTAAATATTTCTGGTGCAGGTGTTAGATTTGAAATAATTTTCATTGGAAAATAATTTGACACTACATCAGGAATAATTCCTCTCAGAATTGGTTCAACAGGGAAAAAATACAAAATGAAAAACAAAATTGATAAGCCAGTATTTTTCACAATAACTGCAACAAAAAAACCAACCGACATATACGCAAATGCCTGAATAAGATAAACAAACAAGTAATAACTATTTTCAAAAGCCGACGATAAACCTATAAAACCTGATTTTACAAAACCTGTTATCAGAATTGTAATAAATACCAAAACAAAACAATAAACCGACGACATTAGCATTACTATTACCTTACCTGCAACAAGTTCATGTCGAGAAAGTCCATCAATGTGGGTTTTTCGGAAAGTTTTAAACGAAAACTCATTTCCGGTAATTACGATTATAAAAATTGCAAGAATCAGATTAAACCAACTTGCAATCCATGTTACAGTATTCCATACAGCAGGAAATGTCCATAAGTGATTGATATCAAACCCCTGCATATCAATTTTTATATTTGCGACAATAAATATCGAAAGCACAAATAATGCTGCATGTAATCCAAAAATTACCCAAAAATTGGCGTAAGAAAAATATTTTTTTAATTCGATTTTTAATAATTTAATCATTTGATATAGTGTTGATGGGTTTAATGTTTGTTTCAATGTATTTTTGCCACAGATTGCACTAATTTACGCAGATTTTTTTCACAAATTTTCCTAATATTAAGACAAATTAAACTACCTCTGGTAGTTTAATCTGTGAAAATTTGTGAACTTAGCGAAGCGACTCACGAATGCTTTTATAAATAAACAATTTATGAGTAAATCTGTGGCATATATTTTCTATTTAATAATTTCCAAAACTGTTTCTCCAAAGTGTTTTTATTTTTTTCTATTTTGTTGAGCACAAATCCTTTAGAAAATGCAAATTGATTTATTTCTGAAATATTTCGACCAGTAATCAGATTAAAATGAATGTCAAAGCCTTTAATACTTTCGTTTTTTGATATTCCCGACGATTTTAATGTTTCGTGAAATTCAGTAATTCTATCGGTAGAGATAATAAAAGTTTCTTCAGAGCTAAGTAGCTCATTTACTTTGCCGTTTGCAATTAGCTTTCCTGATTTTAGCACAGCAACATGACTACAAACTTTTTCAACTTCATCTAAAATGTGGCTTGCTAGAATTATTGTTTTTCCTTTTGAGGCTTCGTTTCTGATAATTGTTCTTACTTCGGCAATTCCTTCTGGGTCGAGTCCGTTTGTTGGTTCGTCTAAAACCAAAACATCGGGGTCGCCGAGCAAAACAGATGCCAGTGCTAGTCGCTGTTTCATTCCTAACGATAAAGTGTCGAAACGTGAAGTTTTTCTTTTTTCTAAACCAACAACTTTTAAAACTCTTGAAATATCTGATTTTTCAATGTTTTTGATTAATGCCGAAACTTCCAAGTTTTTTTCTAAGCTTAAATATGGATAAAAAAGTGGTGTTTCTATTAAAGCTCCTATTCGCTTTTTTGCATCATTATTATTTTCACCGCTAAACCAGTTATAAGTTCCCGAACTTGCGATAACAATTCCCATAACAATCGATAAAGTTGTAGTTTTTCCACTTCCGTTCGGACCAAGAAGTCCATAAACATTGCCTTGGCTGATAGATAAATTTAAATTATCAAGTGCATGAATTTTTCCATAATTCTTACTTAATGATTCAATTGTTAAGACTTTTTCTGCAGACATTTATTTAATTTTTTTATTGTTGCATATTACGAAATTTGTAGCAAAAAAAAAAGGCTGCAAAAGCAGCCTTAATTCTCCTCATAATCCGAAGTCACATTTTCGTTTTAATAAAAGGGTATTTATAGATTGAATAATGTGATTCCAACTGTTATAGGATATAGTTTTGGTCCTTTGTTTTCTTCTAACAATGTTGACATATCGTAATTAATAAATAACTGAATATCTTCGCCTCCAAATCGAGCAGTTAAGCCATATTTCCATGGATTAATATAGAAGCTATCACGAATCTTATCTGTTGCTTCAACACCATCTATTTCAAAAACTTGTTTTGTGTGTCCGCCAACCCTAACACCTGCATATCCACCTATTGCAAAGTTCAGTCGGGTATTGAATGCAGGAATTTGAAACTCAAGTAACAATGGAGCAATAAGATATGTAGAAGTCAATTTGTTTTTAGAAATATTTCTGGTAGTATCATAAAAATATGATAATGTATCGCTGTTTTTGAAAAGAGTTATGTCGTTTTCAAATCTGTAATTATTGATATTTAGACCAAGTCCAGTAGTTAAACCAATATAGTTTTTATAAAGTGGAATATTAAACTCAATAAAATTAAAGTTAAAAGCCCACGATTTTCCAGGATTAAGTTTAAGAAATTCGTCTTCTTTTGACAAATTTAAACTACCTGCATTGTTAATATAATTGTTTAGACCAATTTCAATTCCAGCCCAATGTCCATTGAATTTTTTATCTTCAGGATTCATTGTGTCGCAACTAAGTGAGTCGGTTTCGAACATTACTGTATCGCTTTTTTCATTTTCTACAATGATGATTGATTTTTTTCCAAGTTTGATTTTTGTTGTGTCGGGATAATATCCAAGAATGTAATCGTCGTCGGACATAATTCCAGGAACTAATAAACCATTTGCTTGTGTTTTAAATATGCCTCCAAAAATTATCGAAAGACATAAAATTGCTGTTTTAAAAAGATTTGTTTTCATAATTATTTTTAGTTTAAATTTTTTAATTCTTTTAACTCGAGTGTTTCTGTGCATAGGACGCATTGATGTTTTAAAAAGTTACAGAAGAATTTAAAAATTATTGCACATGTTGATTAGTTTGCTGGATAACAGCTGTATAGAGTAATTATTGCATCTAATAAAACGTTGTGTTTTTTGAAATACCAAATTTCAACCTTCAAAAATCAAATAAATCTCAACCTACAATAGCTTAATATCCAAACTGTTTTGAGAATTGGAATTTATTTGACATTTATTTTTTACTTCGACTCCGCTCAGCACATGTGTTTTTTGGAGTTTTCTTACTAACACTAATTATGAATTATACTTTAAAATAATTCAAAAATAAGACAGTTCAATTACAAATACATTAGAAATAAGGGGTTCGGTCGAGTTTCATAAAATGCTTATTCTTAATTGTTTTATATTTGCCACTAAGCCTCAAAGCCTCTAAGTTTACATTAAGAAAATCTTTGTGTTTCTTTGTGTTTTCGCATCTTTGTGGCATTTCTTAAATATTTTAACTGAACAGCCCAGATATTAAATCCATATTTAAATTAAAACATTTTATTTTTAACAGATATAAAAATAAATAAAGCATTGCCTAAATATACAGAAACAGAATTAGTTAATTAAACTTGATTTTGCTTATTTAAAACTTAATGTGTATTTTTATGCAATAAATTAAAGTGCTTTGCAAAAAAAGAGCATAAACATCTGTAAATGGTTGCAATCGTTTAAAAATGGATATGTAAGAATTTGTAAAATAAACAATTAATGGACTAAGGTGTACAAAGCCACATGTTAGGGTGACATAGAAACCCTGAATCATGAATGATACCGATGATAAAATGATTATTAATAGATTCAAAGTGGGATAGAATTAATTTTAAATTTGGAAAAAAATTAAACAAAAAATTATGGCTCATTTTAAAATTAAATTGATAATATTAATAACAATTTTTTCTATTTTATTTATAACTTGTAAACAAACAAAACAATCTGAAATAGGAGTTTGGGCTAATAAAGATTGTGAATTGATTATTACAAATAATTTTGTTTTATTCTTTGAACGAAATGGCAATGAAATATCAGCAACGTTACAAAGAATTGAAAAATCTGGTGATAAATTAAGTTGTAAATTATTTAGTAAAACAATTTTTAAAGACAGTATTGTATCATACAAATATGTAAATACAAAAATGGATAGTTTAATTGATAAGTCAAGTATTGGAGTAATACAAAATGATGGGCAAATTATTATAAATTCTAAAACAAAACAGCAATTACTTCAATTAATTGAGCCATTAAAAATAGTTGATAATTATGAAATGTTTAAAGTTGAAAAAAATAATATTGGTTTATGTCTTCAGCAATGGAGATTGGGTTCACGATTGACATTAGACAGTATTCCAAATTTAATTTCATTTGAACTGGGAACAAATAAACATAATTATGCATTTGTAATTCAAGATGGTTTTATTTATTGTAGAGCAGCAAGAATACGTTCATACAATAAAGGGACATATTTTGCACAAAATATTAGATTGATGTCAAATTCAAGAGAAAATGCAAGGATAATGGAAGAAGACAATCAAAAATTAAGTTCAGATGATTTAAAAATTGATGATTCAAAATTTGATTCAACAAAATGTATTTTTGATAAAGAAGGAATTTATTGGTCGTTAATAAAATTTGATAGTGATACAATATTTCTGAATGGTTGTGGAGGAGACATTTATCCAGTTGCAAGAGATGAAATGACATCAAAAACAATAACAGATTGGATTGAATTTATTAAATATTAAATAATTAACTCCTTGAAGCTTTTATTTCTTCTCCGGCATCAACACAACCTTAACATAATGCTCTTTGGTAAAGTATTTATTTGCTACGGCTTTTACATCGTCAATTGTTATTGAGTTTATATCTTCAACATAAGTGTTAATAACCTTTAAATCATCGTTATAATAATACGAATTTTCGATTGCCGATAACCAAAATTTATTTTTCTTTAGCATAGTTTCACGCTCACGAATCATAGTTTCTTTTACTTTGCTTAAATCTTCTTCGGTTGGTCCGTTTTTATTGATTTTTCCAACTTCGTTAAAAACCGTTTTTGCCAGTTTTTTTACATTTTTAGGAGAGCAACCAAATGCCACAAAAACCTGATATTTTGGGTTTGGATATTTTTCGGTTCGGTTCATTATTTGAACGCCATAAACTCCGCCCTGCTCTTCACGTAGCGATTCGCGTAGCTTAATATTTAACACATCGGTAGCAATTTGTAGTTTTAGTTTTTCTTTATAATTCCAGTCAAATTTTCCCGACATTATTACTGCAACCATGCTTTTAGGCTCAAGCCCTTTATTTATAGTTACTTCTTTGGTTGTTTCAGGAAATTTTGAGCTAACATCTTTCCATGTTTCTTTTCGGTGCTTGGTTGGCAATGCACCCAAATAGCTCGAAATAAAAGGCAAAACCGAATCAATTTTAAAACTTCCAACTATAAAAAAATTGAAATCATCGGCATCGGAAAATCTATCGGTAAATATTTCGTAAACTTTATTCAGCCTTACTGTTTCGAGTTGACTATCGGTTGGAATAGCTATTGCTCGTGGATTGCCCGAACTAATAATTTTTACAAGCGTATCGGAAAAAGCAACTTGCGGACTTGAACGGAAAAATTTGAATTGATTTGTCATTTTCGACATAAAAGCTCCGTAAGCCATTGAGTCTTTGCGTGCTTGGGTGAAATATAAATAAACCAACTGCATCATTGTTTCAAAATCGTTTGGTGAGCAATTTCCTTCAAAACCCTCGCTCAATTCGTCAATTGTAGGATTTACATCTACTTTTTGTGCCGATAATTTTTTTTCAAGCTCGGTATTGTCAAATTTTCCAATTCCTGACGAAGCAATTATTGAAGTTGAGTAATTTGCCGATAAAATATCAGCATCGGGATATTGCGATGAGCCACCGGGGCTATATGCCGACAATAAAATTTCATCGTTTTTAAAATCGGTAGGCTTTAAAATTACTCTAACTCCATTTTCATATTTTATTTCAGTATAACCAAATTCGGTGTTTTCGGTTCGGCTTATTATTTTGGCTTCGGCAGGTTTATTTTCAATAAGCGGACTGTCTGAAACATTATCAACGTAAGCATCTAATTTTAACGTTTTTACCTTTTCAAGAATTGCTAATATTTCTGCTTTTGTTGGTACAATAGAACCTTCTTTTTCGGGTGCAGTAACCATAATTCCTTGATTTTTATCAATTAACCATTGTTTTGCCAATGAGTTTACTTCTTCTAAATTTATTTCATTCAACAATTTTTTAGTTAGTTCAAATTCGTTTTTTGCTCCCATAATTGGGTCTTTCGAAAGAAAATTGTTTAGGCATTGTTGCGTAAATACTTTCGATTCTGTTTTGTCAACTTCTTTTGCTGCACGCTCATAATTCATTAATATTTCGGCTTTTTGACGTTCAAATTCGGTTTGTGTAAAGCCAAATTGTTTAACTCTCATACTTTCGGTTAGTAAAAGCTCAAATGCTTCGGCAATTTTATTTTCTTTTGGCATTGAATACGACATATAAGCATCGTTACTTCGAGCAAGAAATTCAGAAAAATAAGTATAAGCCATTATGTACGGGCAATCAGGATTTTGTCCTAATTCACGAAGTCGATTATTTAAAATTCCGCCATAAATTTGAGCTTTGAGTCCATCTTTAAAATCTTCAACTGTAGCTTGAATTTTATGTGGATGTTTTATAAAGTACATTAACATATTTCCGGTTGCTTCTTTGTCGGTTTCAATACTTATAAGTGGCTCATTATTATCGGGTAGGCTATATTCTGTTCGTTCAGAAAAATTTACAGGATTTGTTAATTTCGAGAACTGATTTTTAATGGTTTCTTCGGTTTTTGCAATATCAATATCGCCAACTACTATAACCGACATTAAATTAGGACGATACCAGTCTTTATAAAATTTTCGGATAGTTTCGTATTTGAAAGTTTCGAGAATTTCCTTTTTGCCAATCGGAATTCTGTCGGCATATTTTGAATCTTTAAAGATTATTGGAAAAGCTCGTTTTCTCATTCTGTCGTCTGCTCCCAATCCAAGTCGCCACTCTTCTATAATAACGCCTCGCTCCTTGTCAATTTCTTTGTCTTCAAACGACACATTATGAGCCCAGTCTTCCAATACCTGAAAGCCTTTGCTTAATAATTCGTCGTTGTCGGTAGGAAGGAATAACATATAAACTGTTTCTGCAAAGCTCGTGTAAGCATTAAGGTCGCCGCCGAATTTAATTCCCATTTTTTCGAGAAAGTTTACTAACTCAGCTTTTGGAAAATTCTTAGTTCCGTTAAAACACATGTGCTCTGTAAAATGTGCCAAGCCTTGTTGTTCGTCGGTTTCGTAAAGCGAACCAGCATTTATTGCCAAACGCATTTCGACACGTTTTTCGGGGAGAGAATTTTTACGGATATAATATGTTAAGCCATTTTCGAGTTTGCCGATTTTTACATTTTCGTCGATTAACAAAAGAGAATTATCCTTTTTAACTTCCTGTGCGAAAGAACAAAACGTAATTACAAAAAATGAAACGAATGCAAATACTAACTTCATAAAATTGAATTTAAATTAAACGGTTACAAATATATTTGTTTTAGGTTTGAAAAAAAGCGATTAACAGCAATTTAACAGCATTTATGAAACAACCTCAAGTCTTAAGTCTCTAAATTTCTAAATCCTCAAATTCTAAATTCTTAAATTCCTGTTATTGGATTATCTCAAATAATAAAAATTTCAATTTCATTAAAATTTTGTAATTTTACGACCAATCAATATGCTAACTTTGAAGTGTAATCAAAAATTTATAAATTTGATTAATAATAAAAAGAAGCTATTAAAAAAATCCGTTAAGAATCAGACATACAAGTAGAGAGCCTCTTGGTTATTAATATCTTAAACTCAACCTCCATCTGTGGAAACTGAACAAAAAAATCAAAAACAAATTTTTAAAGGAATTACAATCTTAGATTTTTGTCAAGTTATTGCTGGTTCTTATGCAACAACTCTTTTAGCCGACTTAGGTGCAGAAATAATAAAGGTAGAACCACCCGAAATTGGCGACACACTACGAAATACAGGCCCAAAAATAAATGGAGTTAGTGCATTTTTTATTCAAGTAAATCGTAACAAAAAAAGTATTTGCATTGATTTGAAAAGCCCTAAAGGGCTCGAAATAATCAAACAGCTAATTCCGCATGTCGATGTAATCTCAGAAAACTTCAAACCCGGAGTTATGGAAAAATTTGGTTTAGGTTATGAGGACGTTAAAAAAATTAAAGAAAATATTATTTACCTTTCTATTTCAGGCTACGGACATAATAACAAAAACTCACAAAAACCTGCTTACGATATTATGATTCAAGCAGAATCTGGATTAGCCTCGCTCAATGGATTTCCAGAACATAATTCTCCTTTAAGAAGTCCGTTAAGCGTTGTCGATTATACAACTGCAACCAATGCTTCGTTTGCTGTTTCATCGGCTTTGTATCATTTAAAAAATACTGGCGAAGGTCAATTTATTGATGTTGCAATGTACGATTCTATAATTTCGGTAATGGACAATAGCTTTTTGATTTACGAAAGTGTAAAAAATAAACCAGACCTTGATTTGATTAAAGAAGGAATAAAAAGCACAGGAAATCACCATCCCGGAACCTCGCCTCACGGTTGCTACAAAACCTCTGATGGACATATTGCACATACATCGTTGACAAATGAAATGTGGAATAAAATCCTTAAAATTATTGAACGAGAAGATTTATTTGATAACGAAAATTTTAACTCGCCCGATAAACGAAAACAAAACTGGCAGGAAGTTGATAAAATAATGGAAGAATGGACTTCGAAAAACTCAACCGAAGAGGTAATTAAAGCATTTAATGCTGAAAAACTTCCATGTGGAAAAGTCCGCGATATTGATGAAGTTTTTAACGACAGCCATAACGACGAAAGAGAAGTTTTCAAAAAAATAAATCATCCAATTGCCGGAAAAATGAAAATTACAAACACTCCTTTGAAATTTAGCGAAACTCCCAGACAAATTTTAAGCAATGCACCTCTTTTAGGAGAACATACAAGGGAAATAATTAGTAAATTTTTGAATTTTTCTGATTTGGAAATTAGGTCACTGTTTGAAAGTAAAATTTTACATTAACCTTAAATCCGCAAGTCTAAGATGTAAGTATTTGCAGGTGAAAAACACCTGCAAGAGGCAAAGTGCATCAGTCAGGTATTTTCACCTGACTGCTAAACAGCGACATAGCATAAAATCTGTGGATTTAAGGTGAAATAAAAACAATAATTTCCATATTTAAAAGAAATTATATACATTTATAACCTCTAATTTTAAAACTAGTTGTATATGAAACACATTGCTACTACTGCTGTTTTGCTTTTAAGCATAATATTGAAAACCCTTATCAATAGCTCAAAAATGAAAACTCATCTTTTAACTTTGGCTTTTAGCCTTTTGGTTTTTGGGGGAGCTTGGGGGCAGACGTTGGAGTGGGCAAAACGCATTGGTGGCACATCTGGCAACGAAGGCTACTCAATAGCATTAGACGATTTGGGAAATGTTTATACTACGGGCTATTTCAATGTCACAACAGACTTTGACCCGGGTGCAGGTACATTTAATTTAACTTCGATGGGCGGTCCTGATATTTTCATTTCCAAACTCAACCCTTCAGGAAATTTCCTCTGGGCAAAACGCATGGGTGGCTCAGGAGACGAAATCGGCAGATCCATAGCATTGGATGCTTTTGGAAATGTTTATACAACGGGGTATTTTAGTGGCACAGCTGATTTTGACCCGGGTGCTGGCACATTTAATTTAACTTCGGCAGGATATTGGGATATTTTCATTTCCAAACTCGACTCTTCGGGAAATTTCCTTTGGGCAAAACGCATGGGCAGCACAACATTCGATGACGCCAATTCCATAGCATTAGACGGTTCTGGAAATATTTATTTAACGGGCTTTTTCAATGGCACAGTTGATTTTGACCCGGGGGCAGACACTTTTAATTTAACTTCGGCTGGCCATACTGATATTTTTATTTCCAAACTCGACCCTTCGGGAAATTTCCTCTGGGCAAAACGCATGGGCGTCACAGAAGACG
>MEND01000225.1 GCA_001768975.1 Bacteroidetes bacterium GWA2_31_9
TGTATCGGCAAATTATCCGATTACAGTAAATTCATTACCAAGTGCATCGGGAGTAATTTCAGGCACATCATCTGTTTGTCAAGGTGCATCTGGAGTATCTTACAGTGTAGGAGCAATCACAGGAGCAACAAGTTACACATGGACATATAGCGGAACAGGAGCAACCATAACAGGAACAACAAATTCGGTAACAATAGCTTTTTTAGGAAGTGCTACCTCAGGAAATTTAACAGTAAAAGGCACAAATGCCTGTGGAAGTGGTACAGTATCGGCAAATTATCCGATTACAGTTAACCCATTGCCTTCTGCATCAGGAATAATTACAGGAACATCAAGTGTATGTGCAGGAACTAATAATGTAAATTATTCGGTAACAGCAATTACAAATGCAACAAGTTATACGTGGACATACACAGGAACAGGTGCTACAATAACAGGAACAACAAATAGTATTTCAATTAATTTTGCACCAAATGCAACATCAGGAAATCTTACAGTATATGGTGTAAATAGTTGTGGAAGTGGAACAATTTCGGCAAATTATCCAATAACAATGATTACCATTCCATCTGCTTCTGGGACAATAACAGGGACATCAACAGTTTGTCAAAGTCAATCGGGAGTATCTTACAATGTAGGAGCAATAATAGGAGCAACAAGTTACACATGGGCATATAGTGGAACAGGAGCAACCATAACTGGATCAACAAATTCAGTAACAATTGCATTTTCAGGCTCTGCAACAAGTGGCAATTTAACAGTAAAAGGCACAAATACTTGTGGTGATGGCACAATATCGGCAAATTATCCAATTAGTGTAAATCCTTTGCCTTCGGCATCAGGAGTAATTTCAGGCACATCTTCTGTTTGTCAAAGTGCATCGGGAGTAGCTTATAGCGTAGGAGTAATCACAGGAGCAACAAGTTATACATGGACATACAGTGGAACAGGAGCAACTATTACAGGAACAACAAATTCAGTTACAATAGCTTTTTCAAGCTCCGCAACAAGTGGCAATTTAACAGTAAAAGGCACAAATGCTTGTGGAGATGGCACGGTATCGGCAAATTATCCAATTAGTGTAAATCCTTTACCTTCTGCATCAGGAATAATTACAGGAACATCAAGTGTATGTGCAGGGACTAATAATGTAAGTTATTCTGTAACAGCAATTACAAGTGCAACAAGTTATGTTTGGACATTTAGCGGAACTGGTGCAACAATTACAGGAACAACAAATAGTATTTCTATTAATTTTGCAACAAATGCAACATCGGGAAATCTTACCGTGTATGGTGTAAATAGTTGTGGAAGTGGAACTATTTCGGCAAATTATGCAATTACTGTAAATCCTTTACCATTATCAGCTGGAAACATAAGTGGAACTTCAATACTATGTGCTGGAACTAATAATGTAAGTTATACTGTACCAGCAATTACAAATGCAACAAGTTATATTTGGACATTTAGCGGAACTGGTGCAACAATAACAGGAACTACAAATAGTATTACAATAAATTATGATATAAATGCTACTTCTGGAAACCTAACTGTAACTGGTACAAATGCTTGTGGAAATGGAGCAATTTCGGCAAATAAAAGTATAACTGTTAATACAATACCTGCAGATGCAGGAGTTATTTCAGGAACTTCTACTGTATGTCAAAGTCAGACAAGCGTATCATATTCTGTTCCTGTAATTACAGGGGCAATAAATTATACATGGTCGTATAGTGGAACAGGAGCGTCTATATATGGTAGTGCTAATGCTGTTACAATAAATTTTTCATCAACAGCAACATCTGGAAATTTAAAAATAAAAGCAAATAATTCATGTGGTTCGAGTGCTGAATCTGCATTATTTCCAATTACAGTTAATCCTCTTCCTGCTTCGGCAAGTTCAATTACAGGAACAAATGCTATTTGTGCAGGAGTAACTAGTGTAAGCTATTCGACTAATGCAATTAATAATGCAACCGATTATGTTTGGACTTATACAGGAGCTGGTGTAACAATAAATGGTTCAACAAATAATGTTACTATTGATTTTGCTTCAAATGCTACTTCTGGTCAGTTAAAGGTTAGAGGTCAAAATGCTTGTGGGCTTGGAAATATTTCATCGGCATATTCTATTAGTGTTACTTCTGGAATTCCTGCAACTGTATCGACTATTTCTGGAGAAGATACTCTTTGTGCTGGCGATAATTATACATTATATACTGTGAGTGCTGTGCCTGATGCTGTCAGCTATATTTGGTCGTTTAGTGGTATAGGTGGAAACTTTAGTAATTCAACTGCAAATAGTGTTTTAATTTTATCAGATGATGCCACTTCAGGAGTTATTTCGGTGTATTGTACAAATTTATGTGGAACCGGGGCTGCTTCTCCCGATTTTAACCTTACAATAAATCCTTTACCTGAAAATGCTAATGGAATTAGTGGTGATGCAGTAATATGTGCTGGTCAAACAGAAATTTCATATTCTGTTCCACCTGCATTATATGCCGATTCTTATATTTGGATTTATACAGGATTAGGTGAAACAATTAATGGAAATTCTGAAAATATTACTATTGATTTTGCTTCAAATGCTACATCGGGGCAATTAAAAGTTAAATCAAAAAATGCTTGTGCTACAGGTATTTATTCTACACCATTTAATATTACTGTTTGTCCTTCGATACCTGTAATAAATTCAAATCCAAATAATTTGATGAAATGTCCTGGAAATATGGCAACCTTTACGGTAAGTGCTTCAGGAACAGCTTTGAATTATCAGTGGTATAAAGATGGAAATTTAATTGTGAATGCAACTAGCTCATCATATATGTTTCTAATTTCATCTGTTTCAGACGAAGGTGGATTTTATTGCGAAGTAAGTAACGAATGTGGAAGTGTAATTTCTGATACGGCACTTTTAGATGTTAATTCTCCAGAAATAATTTATCATCCTGTAAGTCAGACTAGATGTACAGGAGATACCGTGACATTTAACGTAACTGCCAGTGGAATTGGATTGAGCTATCAATGGCTAAAAAATGGCTCAAATATTACAGGTAGTACTTTTAATATTTTAGCATTAAATTCGTTAAGTTCGTCAGATAATGCAAATTATAGTTGTAAAGTAAATACTGCTTGTGGAAGTACAGTTAGTAATGAAGCTACTTTAGCTATAAATCAGGTAATTATAACAACTTCACCTACAAATAAACTTGTCTGTATTGGTGAAAGTGCTACTTTTTCGGTTGTTGCAACTGGTTTGAATTTAAACTATCAATGGAAAAAAGACGGAGTTGATATTTTAGGAGCAAATTTATCAACATATAATATTGCTTCAGCTTCTACCAACGACTTAGGACTTTATTCATGCTTTGTTTTAAATACATGTGATTCAGTATTAAGTAATTCAGCAACACTTTCGCTAAATAATCCTATTATAACATTACAACCATTAAATTTACTTAAATGTATAGGAAATACTGCTCAATTTAAGGTAACTGCTTCAGGTACAGGATTGTCTTATCAATGGTATAAAGATGAAGTATTAATTTCAGGTGCATTTAGTAATACTTATAATATTGGCAGTGTAAGTTCATTATATACAGGCAATTATTATTGTATTGTTTCAAATACTTGTAGCTCTGTTTCGAGCGATACAGTATCGTTAATTATTAATAACCCTCAAATAACTACACAACCAATAAGTCAATCGACTTGTGTTGGCGAAGATGTATTTTTTACAGTTATTGCAAGTGGTTCGGGACTTTCGTATCAATGGAAAAAAAATGGAGTAAATATTAACTTACAAACCAATGATACTTTAATATTATCGCCCATAACTTCTACATCTGAAGCATCATACACTTGCTATGTGAATAATTCATGTAGCTCTGTTTTAAGCGATGTTACTACATTGACCTTAAATAACATTATTGTAAATTCTCAACCATCAAGTCAAAATGTTTGCGTTGGTGAAAGTGTAACATTTAATATTTCTGCGACTGGATTATCAATTAACTATCAATGGCGAAAAAATGGAGTTGATATTATTGGTGAAACCTTACCATCAATTACTTTAACAAATTTAGATGTTTCAAATATTGGCGATTATTCGTGTTATATGACAAATATTTGTGATACAATTATTTCTTCTATTGCAACACTTAATATTAGTAACCCTGTTATTTTGTTTGCTAATGGCGTAAATTCATCATGTGAAGGATATATTAAGGCTTCTGTTTTGGGCAGTATTTCACCATTTATATATTTATGGGAAGGTGGAGAAACAACCGATTCTATTACTGGAACTGAAATAGGAACTTATTATTTAACAATAACAGACGCTTATGGTTGTTTAGCAAATGATTCAATTGAAATCTTAAATAATCCGATTGTAGTTTCTTCAATTTTATCGTCAGTAGATGCAACATGTAATAACTCTTGTAATGGAAGTGCAGTAGTTTCAGGAACAGACGGACTACAACCCTATAATTTCTTGTGGGATGTAAATGCCGGCTCGCAAACATACGATACTGCAACTAATCTCTGTGCAGGAATTTATTCTGTAACGGTTTTTGATTCTAATTTATGTTCATCGGTATCATACATAACGATAAATGAGCCTAATACATTAGATGTTTCGGTGTCGGTTACAAATACCGATTGTGCAGTTAATAATGGAATACTCAATGCTTTTGTATCGGGCGGAACAAGTCCGTATAGTTATAACTGGACAGGAGGTTTATCTACTAATCCTTTAACAGGAGTTGGTGCAGGATATTACGAACTTACTGTTACTGATGGCAATATGTGTGATACTATTGTAAATGTAACCCTTGAATACAATGGAACACCTACAATGACACTTGTTTCAAATAATACAAATTGTTTTAATAGTTGCGATGGAAATGCAATTGCTTTATTATCAGGTGGAACACCTCCGTATTCGTTTTCATGGTCAAATTCAGCTACAAACGATACAATTGAAAATATTTGTTCGGGTTGGTATTTTATAACTTCTACCGATGCAGGCGGTTGTATATTAGAAGATTCGGTTTATGTAGAACAACCCGATAGTATAATGCTTTCGTTTACAATAAACGATGTTAGTTGTTTTGGCGAAAATGATGGTTCAATAGATTTAACAATAAATGGAGGAACTTATCCTTACACGTTTATTTGGACTAATGATTCGACTACAGAAGATATTAATAACATTTTAGCTGGATTTTATACAGTTAGTATTTCCGATGTTAATGGTTGCCAAAATGTTGATTCTGCCGAAGTAATTCAACCTAATGGAATGTTAATTTCGATTAATGCAACAAATACATCATGTACGGCAAATACAGGAATTCTGGAAGCTGTAATTTCGGGTGGCGTTAGTCCTTATACATTTGAATGGTCTGATGGATTTTTGGGTAATCCTAATACAGGTTTATCCATAGGAATATACGATGCTACCGTTACAGATGCCAATAATTGTTATCAAGTTCTCTCAGATACAATAAATTACGATTCAGCACCTCAAATAAATATTTCTAGTAATAATGTTAGTTGCTTTGGACTTTGTAATGGCGATGCACAAGTATTAATTTCGAGCGGAACAAGTCCATTTTTAATTAATTGGTCAAACGGAGAAACTTCCAATAGCGTTTCATTACTTTGTGAAGGAAGTTATGTAATTACTGTTACAGATGCTTTAGGTTGTGTAGTTGAAGATTCGTTAATGATTACCGAACCCGATTCAATAATTATTTCTTTCAATATTCAAAATGCAATTTGTTATAACGATACAAACGGAAGTATTGAGGCAACATTTACAGGTGGTATAAGTCCTTATACTTTTTTATGGTCAAACGATAGTATTACAGAAAATATATCTGGATTAACTTCTGATATTTATTATTTAACTGTAACTGATCAAAATAATTGTACAGCAATTGATTCTGCAAATGTTGGAGAACCAGCAATGATATTGCCTATTATTTCGGGAGTTGATACAGTTTGTGGAATATCAACAACTCTTAATACTTCTACATATAATTCGTATCAATGGATGCTTAATGGAGACAGCATACAGGGAGCAGTAAGCAATTCATATAGTGCTACTTATACAGGTAATTATTCTGTTTTAGTATCTAATGGGATTTGTTTTGGTACTTCTGATATTCATTCATTAAATGTTATAAATGTTACAGTTCCAGTTATTGTTGGAAGTAGCTCGGTTTGCTCAAATGACTCTATTGTGCTCTCTGTTTCAGATGTTTATGAATCGTATCAATGGAAAAAGAATGGTGTAATAATAAGTGGCGTTAATAATGATAGTTTATATGTAAATTCTGCTGGAAATTATACCGTTGTTGCAAATATTGGTTATTGTTCAAAAACATCTGCAAATAAGTCAATAACTGTAAGCAATTTTCCAACTATTACTGCTCAACCAACAACTCAAGAAAAGTGTATAGGACAAGCAGCTCAATTAAAGGTAATTGCTTCGGGTACAGCATTAAATTATCAGTGGTATAAAGATGGTTTAATACTCTCGGGAGTTACTTCAAATAATAGTTCAATTAGTCCTTTAGCTATTAGCGATACAGGAAGTTATTATTGTCAAATATCAAATATTTGTGGGGTTATTTATTCCGATACCATTGAAGTAATAATAAAAAATCCGCAAATTACTACTCAGCCACAAGATGTTTTAATATGTAGTGGCGATACAGCAAATTTTAACTTAACAGCTATTGGATATAATAATACTTACAAATGGAAAAAGAATAGTTCTTTCATAAGTGGTCAAGTATTTGATCAACTTGCGTTATTTTCGGTTGGTACAAGCGATGTTGCAAATTATTTATGTGTAGTTACTAATACTTGTGGTTCAGTAAATAGCAATACTGTATCTTTATCGTTAAAAGATATTTCTATAATAAAACAACCAATAAGCTCTAGCGTATGTGCTGAAGATACTACGAGTTTTAATGTTATATGCACAGGCTCTGATTTTACATATCAGTGGTTTTATAATGGAGTAGATATTTTAGGAGGAAATACAAATCAATATTCAATTCCTTATGTTACAGATGCTTTAGCAGGAAATTATTATTGTGAGATTAGTAATTCTTGTGGTACGGTTGCAAGTAATACAGTTATATTATCATTATTAAAAACAAACATCACTACTCAACCAACTAGTCAATGGAAATGTTTGGGCAATTCTGTTAATTTTAAAGTTACAGCAACTGGACCTTCTCTAACTTACCAGTGGAAAAAAGATGGATATTTAATTACAAATGCTGTTTCAAACATACTTTCTTTAAGTTCAATTACTCAAAATAGCTTGGGAGAATATAAATGTGTTATCAGCAATTCATGTGGCTTGTCAATAACCAGTGATACAGCTCATTTAAGATTAAACATACCAGTATTATTATCAAATCCAGTAAGTGCCGACCGATGTATAGGCGACTCAGTTTTGTTTACTGTTTCGGCAACTGGAAACCCTGTTCAATTCTATTGGATGAAAAATGGAAATCCTATTAGTGGATCAACTAACGATACCCTTATAATAAGAAATATAAAACAAAGCAATGAGGCTTCATACTATTGTTATATTTATAACGCTTGTTCAGGCTTAAATTCTGATACTGTTGACTTAAATATTAATAAGCTCCCAATTAGTTTTACTGCTTTAAGCGATACAAATAATAATTGCAAGGGAAGTGTTTCAATACTTGTAACCGATGGTACAGAGCCATTTACATATTTATGGAACGACGAATTAAATCATACTACACCATTTATCTCTGGTTTATGTACTAATTATTACACAGTAACAGTTTCTGATGCAATTGGTTGTACTAATTCTGATAGTGTATTTGTTGGCAATTTTATTACTTCTATTTTAACTCTAGGACAGGATATGAGTATAAATATATTCCCGAATCCTGCTTACGATGGTTTATTAAACATTTATTATCAATCTGATAATAAAAAGGACTTAAATGTAACTATATTCGATGTTACAGGAAAATTAGTTAATTCTACCGTAATAGATAAAATTAATTCAAATAATAAAATGGATATTTCAAATTTACCAACTGGAATATATTATTTAAAATTGAGTTATGAAAATAGAAGCGAAACCTATAAAATTGTAATTTATAATTAAAAAAAGGGCGTGAGCCCTTTTTTAATTTCTTAATTTTCATACATTTGAAAAGTTTTTAATACACATCATCGTGAAAGCAAAAAAGGAAATCATTATAAACATTTACTTTGTTTTTTCTGCACTTTCTGTAGCAATTGGACTATTTATTATCGGATATTTTATTTATGTGCTTAAAGACTATTATGTACTAAAGAATTTTGGACTTTTTAAATTACCTGAAAATTGGCAAGAAGTAGATTTTATTGGTGGGGTTTATGGAACATTATGGACTTTGGTTGGATTGCTATTATTGTATCTTGCAATGAAAATGCAAAATAAAATTCTGAAAATAGAAATTGAGGAATTGAAAAACAAAGAAAAACATTTTAGTTTCGAACAGTTTGAATATGAGTTTATAAGCCAATCACGAGGAATAATTGAAGCCTGCAATTCTATTAAATTAGAAACAGAAGAATATATTGCTGAATCTGATGAAACTAAAATTATTATTACTAAAGGCGATGCCTTTTTTGATTTGATAGAGAATGACTTACGAGTATTGTCATTATGCCTTAAAGAAAAACAAATTCCAAAATCAAAACAGAATATTACACGACTTACTAATTATGGAATTGGCGAAAAAATATTTCAACAAATTTCAAATAAATTCCAGAATTATTCTGAAAAACAAATTACAGAAGATACATTTAAGATTATTTTCAAAAGATATTTTTTTGAATTATCTCCATTATTTGAAAAATTAGATTCTATATCAAAGTTAATTTTAGACTCGTATTTAATTGAAATTGAGAATAATGATAAAGAATTAATCTATCAAAAGTATAAAAAGCAATATGAGTTTATATTAGCTCACTTATCATATAGTTCTAAGAATTTTTTTAATTTATCTTCATTATTTTCTGATAACATTAAGCAGTTGAATGATTTAATGTTAAAAAACTAAGGATTCAACATATTGATATTCAAGAAAGTACTTGGTTAAAACGCTTCGTAAAAACTACTTACATCGCTTCGTAATGCCAGACGTTTCATGTACGTAACCGTTAGGTGCAAATGCTAAAAAAAACAGCGTATTGACAATTAAATTGTTAATTTAAAAATATAAAGAAACCCTTCAACTATGGAAACAAAAAATAAAATACGAGATGATTAAATAAAATGAAAGAAACTCCCAAAAGAGAATACAGACTTCTTTCAGCCAAGAGTTGGATACAAACATACTCAGAGCCTGTAACAAAGATTTTGTAAAATATTATTTATCAGGCGATAGCCTGATTTGATAGGTTCGACTGAGGCATAGCAGCCGAACAGGAGAAGATTGTCTGAATCGCAGATTTACTTGATTAAAGGATTGGTTTGATTTTATTTAGGTACAAGATGCTTATTGCATTTGGGGCTAAAATCAGCGTTTCAGATGGTTATTGCGATGCACTGAGTTAATCGAAGTGAGTTTTATCGAAATACAAAAAAGAAACCAAACAGTAAAAGTAAAGCCAATTTGTAAGCTTTCCCATATTTCGTCCATTTAAAAAGAGAAAATAAAAAAAGGCTGCCTTTCTCAAGACAGCCTTTAATATTATGTTTAGTACAGTTTATTATTGAACTACAATTCTGCTTACTTTAACAACATCTCCGCTTACAACCTTCACAGCATAAATTCCTTTTGGAAGTGTGCTTAAATCTACTTGTATATTTAATTAAAGATAATCAAATTTCGTTTAAAAAAGTTCGAAAATTGATAATTATTTGTTGTTCATTTTTCCATTCTTGAACACCGTCATAAACAACCATTTTTTGATTAGTACATTTATGTAACTATATTTCTGACAATCAAAATAAAACAACAATGTTATACATTTCTGGAGTTCGATCCCTTATTTGTATAAAAAATAATTTAATTATTTGAATTTACAGAACTCACTAAAAGCAGTTTTTTTCAGGAAATAAAATGCAAGCATAAATGAACTTTGTATTTTTTCTTTTACTTTTTTATCGAAAAAAGTAACAAAAACACTTCTACTAAGCTCAGGGCATCGCTCTTTATCTGAAAGAACTCACTCCGGCTACGCCTTCGTTCAAACACTACACAGATAATAAGGAATAGTGTTTTACGCTTTGCGTGACTCAATTATGTGCTGAAAATTTCAGGCAGAGCCTGTTGAGTTAAATACGACTGAGTATAATGAATATTATAATGATAATGACAACCATATAACTAGAGTTTTATTATTTGGGGATTATAATTGAAATTTTCTTTTAAAAGTTCTTTAATGTCATTTGATTTTTTTGAAAAGTAGTTAATATCTTTTCCGAAAATTATTGTATTTATTCTAATTAGAGGGCGATTATAGGCTTCATTATTATTTGGAAATAAATTAATATTGACAAACTTTGTTTTACTTATATTATCATCAATCGGTTTAATATATTTATATGTACAACAAATGTCTTTTTCAACATAATTTAATAGTCTAACTTCATTTTCGGGCTCAAATTTCGTTTTTGTTTTATAAAAACTGAATAAAACTGCTAAATATTCTGAAATATTATAAATTTTAAAATTATGTTTAGAAATAAAATTATTATAGTTATTTCCCAATTGATTTAATTTTGTTTTACCTTTTTCAATATATTGAATAGAACCAATATATAAGCGAAACCAGTCTTTGAAATTGCTTGTATCAATTGATATGTCTAGACAAACACCAGAACCTTTGTCGCCGTATTTTTCCCACATATATTCTTTGGTTATTGACTCTTCATCGTATTCGTTTAATGATAAAGAAAATAATTTGGATTTATCTTCTTTCAATAAATTTTCATTAATAAAATTATTGTTTTGTTGATTTATAAAATTTGTATAACCTAAAATAAGTTCATTTTTGTCTTCCATATGGTTTAGCTCATACATTCTAATGGTTTTACTTTTTATAATACTTTCTAATATGCAATATTTAGTAAAATGTAAAAAACGATAATTGCCTTTATATTCCAGAATAGAGTCTTTAAAAATATCTGATTGACAAGAAGGTTGCATTTCAACTCTTCCGAGCCTACCATTAGTACCTTTTGATGCTATTAATTGACCATATTTAAAGCTAGGATAACCTGATTTAACAATCACATCTTCTTTAAACAGTTTAAGAATATCGTCCAATTCAGAATAACAATCCATTTTTAATTATTCAATTTTAAGTGGTTTTTATAAAAAATTTATAAACCCTCAACAATCCATATTTCCTCATCGGTTAAATCATAAATCATATAAACCATTGTATCTATTTGTTTTTCTAATTCGGAGCTGTCTTTATTTTGTTTTTTGGCTTCGAGGATTTGGTCAACTATGGCAATAAATGGCTTTTGTTCTTTTTCTGAAATTTGTTTTACTGGAACTTGCTCAAAGAATACTTTGCTTAATTCAAACGTTTCTCCTAATAATTCTGGAAAGTTGTCCTTGAAACAAAATTTAAATAAAGTTGAATTTAAAAAAGCAGTAAGGTATTTTAAATCAGAATTTGCTGTAATTATAAAACATTTTTGATTTGTAACAAACCCAGACTCATCATAGACAAATGGTAAAAATTTTGTCATATTTGGGTAAATGATTTTATCGTTATTAAAATCATCGTAATAAGAACAAGCTCTTTGTTCCCACCAAAAATCTCCTTTATCGTCTCTGTTTTCTGCTTTAACTTTAAATGGCAGTAGGTAATATGCTATTGCAGGCAGTTTCGCTTTAAACCAATCCCAAGCTTCATTTGGAATCATATTGCCATAACGAGGAGGTGGTTCATTAACTATATTTTCTGTACTCAACTCCGACTTACTTCCTTTAATTGTAAAGCCTTTTGGAATATATATTACCCATAAATCGGCAAAATTTGGTAGCCAAGCTTTAATATCTTGACCTCTTAAAATTGGTTTAATAAACTCAGCACTTTTGTTGTCGTCTGTAATCAAAGAGTTTTTAGTATTTCCATCAATTATAAATGCTTCATTATAACCAGTTAGAATACCTCTATTAATTTTAATATCCCAGTCCTTAAGTTTTATGCCTTGGCTTTCAACTTTTGTTTTAATTTTCTGAACATTATTTGGATGAATAACCCAAGCATTTTCACTAATAGAGAGGTTTATACAATTCTCATCAAAATAATTTTCCAAAGGAATTTTTAAATCAATATCAATAGGAATTCTAACAGCATTTAATTGTAACAAATTTTGACTTTTTGTAAACATTAATATATTGCTTAAAACCGTAGCATTTTCAAAAACTAAACGCATTCCAAAATCAATTAATAAAAAAGGATTTGAATTTTCAGTAATATATTTTCTAGTGTTTAGCCCATAATCAGCCCGCATCCATTTATTAGAAGTTATAAAAGATAAAATGCCATCATTTTTTAAAAGATTATTTCCCTTTTCATAGAATAGAGAGTAAATATCTCCAGTACGTGTATAGGTTTTATAATTCTCACGAGCTAATATATCGGCATCTTTCCCCATACTTTGCAGTTGAATATATGGCGGATTTCCAATAACAATATCAAAACCTTCAAAATTACCCTTATCATTCAACACTTCGGGAAATTCAAAACGCCACTCGAAAGCATTTTTATAAACCACATTTGAAAGAATATCTTCTTTTTCTTTTTCAAGTTTTGCAAGTTTTTCTGTTGCTTTTTCAAGTTTTAATTTTAACTCTTTTGGAATTTTTTCACCCCATTGCTGTTTTGTGTTTAACTCGGTTAAAACATTATCGACCTCGCCACGAGCCTTAGATATTTTAGCTTTAAAAGGGTCGTCAATATTTGTTCTGAAATCGCTTTTTATTGCATCAATAATTTTTTGCAAACCTCGCTTAACATCTCGATTTTTTTCGTTTTTGTAGTCGTTAACAAAACCCCGATAGGCTTTAATATCGTACTTAATACTTTTGAGAGCTTTACTTAAATCGGAATCTAATGCAAAACGACTAATGAGGCTGTTGCCACATTTAATATTTATGTCGATATTTGGAAGAGTCTCGAGTTCAGTATAGTTTGTTTCTTCTTTGTAATAGGCATTTTTAAGTAATTCAATCCACAAGCGTAAACGACAAATTTTAACTGAGTTTGGATTTATGTCAACACCAAACAAACAGTTTTCGATAATGGTTTGTTTTTCGTGAAATAGTGTTTTCTGTACGCGATTGCTTTCTTTGTTTTTAGGATTGTAAGCAAAGAAATTTTCATTTTCGTCGCTAATTGTTAAATCATCGTTTACTACTTCAATTACATAATCACGAAGAGTTTTGCCCTTTTCGTCCATCAAAATACCTAATTCGCTTTTAATTGCAATAATCTCATTTAATGCAGAAACTAAAAAGTGACCAGAACCAACAGCAGGGTCGCATATTTTTAACGAATTTATTATTTCGTTAGCTTCTTTTCTGTTATCAATTTTGTTGTAGAGTTCATCAAAATGTTTAATGTTCCATTTTTTTACTTCGTTAAATTTTTGAACAACAGCCAATCGAATAGACTGTTTACACATATACATTGTAATAAATCCGGGAGTAAATATAGAGCCGTCTTTATATCCGTTTATCTTTTCAAATACTTTTCCAAGAACCGAAGCATTAATAATTCCTTTGTTTTCTTCCTGAATTTCAGATACTCCTTCGCTTGCAAAATCGTAAGAATCTAAAAACATAAACAAATAATCAAGAGTTGTGAGCGTATTGTTTTTTTTCTTTATGTCTTTTAAAATTGTATTATTGATTAATTCAAGATGTTCGGAATTATCGAGTGAGTTAATTTTTATTGCTTGGTCTTCAAGTTCGCTGATTTCAAAAAGTGAACTGTTTAAGTAGGGGACATGGCTGTATTTGATTTTTATCGCATCTGTTCGGTCGTTAATGTTTACTGCTAAAACCTTATGGAATAATTTAAAAAGTTCGTCGAAATCGTGAATAGTTTCAGTATTCAAAAAGTGAAAATCCACTTCTCTCCCCGCCATCGCCAAAGGAGAGAGAGCTTTGTGATAGTTAACTAATTGACCTTCCAGTAGTTTTAAAAACAAAATGCGATTTATCCAAGTAATACAAAGCTCAAGAGCTACGTTATAAACTCGGTCTTGCTTATTATCTCCAAACAAAGTTATATCAGGAATTCTATGTAAGCTGTCTTCGGTTTCTATTGCAGAAATAGTATTTTCAAGTAATGAACCGGTGTTTCTATTTTCCTTTTTCCTGCGAATAATATTTTTGCCTCCTTCTTTTGCTTCTTCCAGTCCGATAATATGTAATAATTCCTTATAAAACTTATCATTTAAAGAATTACTATCATTTGCAAATGGCGTTTTGAGTAAATGATACGGTGAAAGTATTTTGAAAAGTGCTATCAGGTTATTATCATCTTCTTTGTCTTCATTTTTCAATACTTTTTCATAATTACGAATATCGAAATATGTGCAAGTAATTTCTTCGTCAAGCTTGTCAACAAAAGGTTTTACAATTTCGTTATAAAATAAGTTAGTGTCTTTTGTTACTTTTTTCCCATCACGCCATTGCTCATAATCTTTTACAAACGATTTATTGCGGAAAAAGAGTTTTTCAAAATATGATGCTTCGATTATATACCATTCGTAAATATTTGTTGCGATGCAATATTTAATGTCAATATTATTTTCCTCTATTCGTTCACGCAAGTAATATAAAACCAATTCGTGAAATGCTTTTGCATTGGGCTTTACAGCAGAAAACATTTCATTTTTATTGCTTGGTCTTTTAGCTTCAATTATTACTCCAACCTTATCTTTATTGGATTTTCCAAGATGAATTACAAGGTCTTTTGTATCTTTTGTATTTATTTCGTTTGTGTCTTTGTAATAAGTATCTCGAAGGAAATCACGGATATGATTTTTTTGATTTTCTTCTCTTTCAATTTCATCAACTTTGTTAAGAAGATTAATGAGATTTGTTTTAAATAAATCAATCTCGCAACGTAAAGGCTTCTGCTTTAGAAATGCTTTATTTAATGCTTTCTTTGGTATAATTGTATTAATCCTCATTACATTTTTTTCTCTTTACAAATTTATATATTTTGTAATAGTTTCATAGGAATAAATAAATTATTCATTACTCTTTGGTGGGAAAAAAATTGGAGAAATAAAAAAAGGCCGCCTTTCTCAAGACAGCCTTTAATATTCTGTTTAGTTCAGTTTGTTATTGAACAACAATTCTGCTTACTTTAACAACATCGCCACTTGTCAGTTTCACTGCATAAATTCCTTTTGGAAGTGTGCTG
>MEND01000226.1 GCA_001768975.1 Bacteroidetes bacterium GWA2_31_9
TATTTAAATCAAGGAGACGAAGCTACATTACTAGATTTGAATAAATTTTATGACGAAATAGATAATTGCTTAAATGATATTTTCGTCGATACTGAAGATATGTTTGAACCTTCTCAAAAATCAATTGAAAAGATTTTAAAATTTGCAAACGCAACTATCTAAAAATTAAATAAAAAAGGAACTTTTAGTCATTCTAAAAGTTCCTTTTTATATTTTTCGAAAAATCAATATTAATGAAAATTAGTTCTTCCTGGATAAACTTTTAAAGCTACATCAAGGCATTCCATTGCAATTTTCAAATCGTCTCTATTTAATACATACGCAATTCTAACTTCATCTTTTCCTAAGCCTTTTGTTGAATAAAATCCTGTTGCTGGAGCCATCATCACAGTTTGACCATTGTGGTTAAAATCACTTAAAATCCACTGACAAAATTTATCGGCATCGTCAATCGGAAGACGTGCTATTGTATAAAATGCTCCTTTTGGTAAAGGACAAAAAACACCATCAATTTTATTTAGTGCTTCAACTGTAAAGTTTCGGCGTTGTATATATTCGTTATAAACTTCGTCGAAATATTCTTTTGGTGTATCTATGGCTGCTTCTCCGGCAATTTGTCCGAATGAAGGAGGGCTAAGTCTTGCCTGAGCAAATTTCATAGCAGTAGCCATAATTTTTTTATTTTTTGAAATCATAACGCCTATACGAACTCCGCAAGCACTATATCTTTTTGAAACAGAATCCATTAAAACTACGTTTTCTTCTATTCCATCAAGTTGAAGTGCCGAAAAATGCGAATTTCCATCATAGCAAAACTCACGATAAACTTCGTCGGAAAATAAATATAAATCGTGTTTTTTTACAATGTCTCTTAATTTTAAAAGTTCTTCTTTTGAGTATAAATAACCTGTTGGATTATTTGGATTACATATAAGTATTGCTTTGGTTTTAGGAGTAATCATTTTTTCAAATTCCTCAATTGCTGGCAAAGCAAATCCATTTTCGATATAAGATGTTACAGGTTTAATAATAACACTTGCTGCTACTGCAAAACCATTATAATTTGCATAAAATGGCTCAGGAACAATAATTTCGTCGCCAGGATTTAAACAAGTTAGCATTGCAAATGAAATTGCCTCAGAACCACCGGTTGTTACAATTAAATCGCCAATTGTAATATCAATTCCTATATTCTGATAATATTTTGTAAGTTTTTTTCTATACGATTCACTTCCAGCTGAATGCGAATATTCTACAACATCCATTTTTATATTTTTAATTGCATTTATAGCAATTTCAGGAGTTAATATATCTGGCTGACCAATGTTAAGATGATAAACCTTTATTCCTCGTTTTTTTGCTTCTTCGGCATAAGGAACAAGTTTTCTAATTGGCGATTCTGGCATTTGTAAGCCTCTTTCTGCTATCTGTGGCATATTTATTTATGATTTACAATTTACGAATTAGGATTTAAGATTTACAATTTTCGTCATTGCGAGGAACGAAGCAATCTAATTTATTTTTTTGAATCATTTTGTGGTATTGAAATGTTAAGCTCTTTTTTATCAAGAGATTGTCGCTTTATTCCTTCTTTTTTTATCTGCCCACTGTTTGTTTTAATTTCCTTATTTTCAGTATTTGGTGAAGGTTTAACATTTCCTTTAATTGTTAGTACTTCTGTTGCATTTTTTGCATTTGAAGTTACAGTTATTGTTTTAGTAAAATTGCCTTGACGCTTTGTGTCATATTTAACTTTAATTGAAGCAGTTCCTCCTTTTTTTAATGGTTCTTTCGACCATTCTGGAATTGTGCAACCACACGAAGCTTTTACGTTTGAAAGAATTAGTGGCTCTTTTCCTGTATTTTTATAAACAAATTCACAAGTTCCATTTCCATCATATTCGATGCTGCCAAAATCGTGAAGTACTTTTTCAAAAACAAGGACTGGTTTTTTTTTATCAACTTTATTTTCTTTAACATCTTGTGAAAATGAGACTGTTAAAATACTAAGACTAGCTAAAATTGTAAATAAAAATTTTGTCATTTTAATAAAGTTTAATGTGCAAATTTAGGATTAATTACTCATTAATGAGCCTAATCGAAAAATCTTTTTTATGTTATCAAATCACAAAAATACAAAATTTACGCAAAAATATTGAGCTTATATTCTTTGTTTTGAGGAATTTAGTGTTTTGGTGTTTTTGTGGCATACTTAGACAGTGCTCAGTATAATGTTTTTACTTTTAAAAGTGAACTAATAATGAAATGTGTTAAATTTTAAATGGGTTTACTTAATTGTTTATCAGGAACATAAAGTCCCGCAATATTAGCTCCAAACATTGACGATTCTAATAAGTAATCGCCTGCAACCTCTAGATTATTAATTTGTTCTTGATTGATTATCGGAAAATGTTTGACATTGTTAAGATTGTTACCAATTTCTTCCAAATCTTTTTCGGTTGTTCGCCAGTTTAGCTTATTTTGTTTGTTCAAATTGTATGGCAGCGAATATGCTCTTAACGATTTATCTCCAATTGTGTTTAAATAGAAATCAAAATATGACATTGTAAGTTCTCTAAGGCTTTTATAAACAGGCTCTCTAAAGCGTAATGTCGTGAAATTTGACTTAGCAATTGCACCCCAAAAACCTTTATGTTTAAAAATTGCAATAACATGGTCGTCGTCGTTAAATGCAAGCATATCAAGTATGGTAGGAGGGAAGCCCTGAAGTTCGAGACAGAAAGCTGCAAACATTGCCCCTTCCATGCAATGTGCTCGTTTATTGTTAAGTACAAATTTAGGAGAGCGGGTTTCGTGCGATGAATTATATTCAGTTTCGTCTAAAAATTGTTGAATTTTATAAGGACTGTTGATATTTTTTAAAATATCAATTTCATTTTTTGTCCAATTTGATTTATCAAGATTCATTTGCTTATTTATTAAGATTTTGAATTTAGTTTTTTCAATACATTTATACAAAAATCTATTTCATCAAATGTATTGAATTTACTGAAAGAGAATCGAATAACCTGTCTATCAGGATTAATTCCTAAGTGATTAATTACATGCGAACCCTTTAAAGCTCCCGAAGTACATGCACTTCCGCTCGAAGCAGCTATTCCTTCCATATCAAGATTCATTAACAACATATCATCAAACACGTTTTCGGGAAAAGCAACGCTCAAAACAGTATATAATCCTTTGTCCATACTATCTCCAATAAAATCAACATGTTGAAAAGTTTCAGAAAGCATTTTAACCATATATGATTTTAGCGAGCGGATTTTTTTCTCGTCTTCTTCCATATTTTGATGTGAAATTTCAAAAGCTTTTGCAAGAGCTGCTATTCCTGCAATATTTTCAGTTCCGCCTCGCATATTTCGCTCTTGTCCGCCCCCAATAATAAAAGGATTGATTTTTAACCGTTTACCATTGATGTAAATAAATCCAACTCCTTTTGGAGCGTGAAATTTATGCCCAGATGAGCTTGCCATATCAATATCAATTTTTTGAAAATCAATTTTATAATGACAAACAGATTGAACCATATCGGAATGAAAAATTGCATCATACTCACGACAAAGTTTGCTGACTTCTTTAATTGGTAGAAGGTTAGAAATTTCGTTATTTGCGTGCATTAGCGTTACAAACGAAGCAGAAAATTGTTTTAATAATTTTTCAAGACTTTCAAGAATTATTCTGCCTTTATCGTCTAGCTTAATAAAATGCACTTTTACTTTTCCAATATTTTCGTAATGTTCGAGTGTATGCAAAATTGCATGATGCTCAATTGGTGATGTAATTACATGTTCAACTTTTAAATCGTTTATTGCACCGCTAATAGCCATATTGTTAGCTTCTGTTCCACCCGATGTGAAAAATATTTCCGAAGGTGCTGCATTTAAGTAACCTGCAATTTTTTTTCGGGCATTTTCTATTGTTACTTTCGATTGTCGTCCAAAATGATGAATAGAAGATGGATTTCCGAAATTTTCTTTCAATATTTTAGTCATCAATTCAATAACTTCGGGATAAATTGGAGTTGAGGCTGTGTTGTCGAAATATATTCTCATTTCTTAATTTAGAATTTTAGAATTTAGGATTTTTGAATTTTAAACTAACGTTTTTACTAAATTTATTATCTGTTGTGCAAATTCATTAGCTTTTTTAATACTATTTGCTTCAGAATAGACTCTTATAATTGGCTCTGTATTTGATTTTCGTAAGTGAACCCAGCCTTCGGGGAAATCAATTTTAACACCATCAATATCGTTAACCGGAAATGCCGAATATTTTTGTTTTACTTGTCTAAGAATTTCATCAACATTAATACTTGGACTCAATTCAATTTTGTTTTTCGACATATAATAATCGGGATACGATTTGCGTAATTGTGAGCATGTTATACCTTTTTCTGCCAAATGTGATAAAAATAATGCTACACCAACTAAAGCATCACGCCCATAGTGAGATTCAGGATAAATAATTCCACCATTTCCTTCGCCACCGATTACAGCATTTGTATCTTTCATCATTGCAACTACATTTACTTCACCAACTGCCGAAGCTGTATAATTTCCGCCATGATTTTGAGTAACATCACGCAATGCTCTTGATGAAGATAGGTTAGAGACTGTATTGCCTTTTTTATTTTTCAAAATATAATCAGCACAAGCTACAAGTGTATATTCTTCGCCAAACATGCTACCGTCTTCGTTTACAATTGCGAGGCGGTCAACATCTGGGTCAACAACAATACCTAAATCGGCTTTATTTTCAATAACAACTTTTGAAATTTCGTGCAAATGTTCAGGAAGTGGCTCAGGATTATGGGGAAACTGTCCGTTTGGCGTGCAATATAATTCAATTACATTTTTAACTCCTAATGCTTTTAGTAAGCGAGGAATTGCAAATCCTCCGACAGAATTAACGGCATCGACAGCAATTTTAAAATTTGCTTTTTCAATTATATCTTTTTTAACAAGTGGTAGATTTAGAACTTTTTGAATATGAATATCGGTATAATCTTTTTCTGAAATTTTTCCTAAATCGTCAACTTGTGCGAAATTAAAATCCTCATTTTCAGCAATATTTAGAACCTGTTTTCCTTCAGCATCGTTAAGAAATTCGCCTTTTTCGTTTAATAGTTTTAGGGCGTTCCATTGTTTCGGATTATGACTTGCTGTAAGAATTATTCCTCCTTGAGCTTTTTCATCGGTTACAGCAATTTCGGTTGTTGGAGTAGTTGCTAAACCAATGTCTGTAACATCAATCCCAAGTCCCATTAATGTTCCTGAAACAATTTTATTTGCCATATCGCCCGAAATACGGGCATCTCTGCCAACAACAATTTTAACTCGTGCATTATTGTTTCTAAGCATAATCCACGTGCCGAAAGCAGATGTAAATTTTACTAAATCAAGAGGACTAAGTCCTTCACCAGCTTTGCCTCCAATTGTTCCTCTAATACCTGAAATTGATTTGATTAATGTCATATAATTTTAAGTAATATAATTTAAATAGTTATAATTTGTAGAAATCAATATATGTATTTGCTGATATATTTTGCAGATTTATTGTTTTCTGAGTTTAAATAATTCGTCAGTTGTAATAAAATTAGTAAAATCTTTTTTTGCAAGTCCTTTAATTAACGCTTTGTCTCCACTCCAAATTTTACATTTGAAATGTTTTGAGAATGCAACATATTGAATGTCGTTTGGGTCAATTTCTGCAACAAGTTTTTCTGCAATCAGCCAAGTTGAAATATTAATTTGCTCCTCTGAAATAAAGCTTATGTATTTATATATTTGAAATTCAGCTTCTTGAATTTGGTCTAAAGACAATCCTGAAATTTTACTAAGTCGTGAATAGTGCTTTTTAATTTCAGTTCGTAAAAAGACTGGAGCTATAAAGTAGAAGTGTTTTTTGGAGTTAATTAGAAGGTCTCCAATTTTTCCATTAGTGTTGAGGATTGCACTAAAAACAATATTTGCATCAACAATTATTTTCACTTTATAAAACGATTA
Organism: Bacteroidetes bacterium GWA2_31_9; assembly: GCA_001768975.1. Taxonomy (GTDB): domain Bacteria; phylum Bacteroidota; class Bacteroidia; order Bacteroidales; family GWF2-33-38; genus GWA2-31-9. The sequence goes on from MEND01000226.1 coordinate 6,027, forward strand.
CGATTTTTTGCCCACCAAGAAGCATTTACTTCGTTGGCAAGTTTGTCAACATCTGATTGTTTGGCTTTACTCATTGAAGTTGCTTCAAGATATTTCAAATAGTCAATAAGTCGTTGAAGACCAAAGCTATCAACAGATGACGAAACCGTAATTACGATTTGATTGTTTGTTGTTCTTTCGATTAACATTTTTTGTAATTTATTAAGTCAAAGATAACGAAAAATAAATTATTTCGAAAGTCATACCGAAATGATTTATAAAAAGCTTTCGCATAATAAAATCATTTTGTTGTAAATTTACACTAAATGAGGAGTATATAAAAAGGTAGAAAGATAATTTCAGCTAACTATTATTATGACACATAGAGGATGAAATTAGTTTTTTTTAAAAAAAATATAAAATTGCAAAACAAAAATTATTTTATAATTTTAAAGCCTGTAAATTCTGATTATTAAAAAAATGTTTCGAACTTTATTAAAATATTTTATTTTTCTTGCTTTTTTCATTCCTCTTATTTCTTTCTCACAAACTTATAATATCAAAAGATTCAACGTTGAAGACGGTTTGGCACAATCTCAAGTTCTTTCAATATTTCAAGATAAACTAGGTAATTTGTGGATAGGAACAAATGGTGGAGGTGTAAGTATTTATAATGGGAAGGATTTTAAAACAATTTCTAAAGATGATGGATTGGTAAATAACGTTGTTTATTCAATTGCTGAAGATGATAAAGGCATCAAATATTTCGGAACAAATGAGGGTTTTAGCGTTTATAATGGTTGGAATTTTAAAAATTTTACAGAAACGCAAGGATTATCAAATAATAGAGTATGGAAGGTTATAAATGATGATAAAGGTAGAATTTGGCTTGCAACAGGAAAAGGAGTAATGATATATAGTAATAATAAATTAGAAAAGGTTGATTTAGATACATTATTGAATAAATCTACTGTAACTAATATATTATACCAAAACGAAGATAATATTTGGTTTGGAACAATGAAAATGGGATTATATCTAAAAAATAAAAATAAAATTATTAGATATAACACAGGGAATGGTTTATCAAATAATTATATATTATCTATTAATGTTGACAAAAATAATATTGTTTGGATTGGTACCAATGATGGAGTTGATTATATTAAAGATGGAAAAATATATAAAACATCATCAGATAAGGGGTCAATGGCTGTTGTTCCTTCCAAAATTTCTGATGAAGTTTTTCTTGCATCTTCTGGCGGACATTTATTTAATAATCATTTCATAACTGATTCTAAATCAGATTTAGGCTTAAGGGTTCGTGTTGATAGTAAGTTAAAGATTTGGTCAATGATGGAGGATAATGAAGGCTCTATTTGGTTTGGTTCATTTGATGGTAGCGGATTAATAAAATTTCCAATACGTACTTTTATGAATTTTAATAGCGAAAAAGATTCTATTTTAAATAGTAATGTATATTCCATTCTTGAATATCCTAATGATACATTTTATATAGGTTCTATGATTCTTGGAATTTCTGCCATTAATTATAAAAAATCAAAAATTTCTAAAGTTAAAGAGCTTCAATATGATTATTTTGCAGGTCAAACCATTACTTCTATAATTAATGATAAAGAAAATAATATATGGTTCTCTACTTATCAAAGTATTACTTATGTTAATTCTAAAAATTATGATGATTATGTTGTTTACATTACGCCCAAAGCTTATGAAAAAGCAATAAATACAAATTTTAAAGGATATAATCTTGAACAAATTGCCAGATTTAAGAAAAGGAAGGAGCATTTTAAAATTATTGATTACTTGCCAGAATATGATGAGTTTAAAACCTACACAATTCTTTCTGATTCAAAAGGGATTATGTGGTTTGGTCATTGGAAAGGGGTTCTTAGATTTTCAGGCGGAAAATTTGAAGATTTTACAAATAATTTTCCGGAATTAAAAGGCAAAGAAATATTCAAAATATATGAAGATAGAAATAAAAATATTTGGTTTGCATCTACATCTGGAGTTTATTATTATGATAATAGAACATTAAGGCATTTAGGAAAAAGTGAAGGTTTCTCTGACGAAGTCGTTGTATCAATTATTCAAGATAAAAGGGGAAACTATTGGCTTGGTACAAAACAAGGATTATTTAGGTTTGATGAAAATTATTTTATTAAATTTTCAAAAGAAAACACTGATTTAATTAATAAAGAAAAAGGATTATCTTCAAATAATATATATTCATTAATTATTGATGACAATGATAATTTATTTATAGCTTCTGATAAAGGTATAGATAAGTTTAATATTAAACTTTATAACACTTCAAGAAAAATAGATATTACAAACTATGGTCAGCTTGAAGGCTTTATGGGGCAAGAGTGTAATTTAAATGCTTGTTATAAAGACCATAAAGGAAGGTTATGGTTTGGAACTGTTGGTGGGGCTACTGTTTACGACCCTAGGTTTGATATTAAAAATACTGTTAAACCAATAACCCAAATAAACAGTTTACATTTAGCTTACAAGGAATTTGACTGGTCGCCATATAGCAATGGAGTTGATTCATTAACTAAGCTTCCAAAAGAATTAGTTTTACCTTACAATAAAAATCATCTTACTTTTGAATTTGTTGCTGCAAGTCTTGCAATTCCCGAAAAAGTTAAATATCAATATCTTCTCGAAGGGTTGACAAATGAGTGGTCTCCACCTCGTACAAAAAGTGAAGCAGATTTTCCGAGCTTACCCGATGGCGATTATATTTTTAAAGTAAAGGCTTGTAATAACGACGGTGTATGGAATGAAATACCTACCGAATTTCATTTTACAATTAAACCTCCATTTTGGAAAACTTGGTGGTTTTATACAATCTTGACTATTTTAACACTTATTTTATTCTTTTTATATGTCAAATGGCGTGAGGCTAAACTTAAACAAGATAAAGCAATACTTGAACAAACTGTACTTGAAAGAACCGAAGAGGTTGTAAAACAAAAAGAACTTGTTGAACAAAAAAATAAAGATATTACAGATAGTATAAACTATGCAAGAAATATTCAGGAAGCCGTATTGGTTAATATTATTGAAATTAAAAAGTGCTTTAACGAATCATTTGTTTTATTTAGACCTAGAGACATTGTAAGTGGAGATTTTTACTGGTTTAGTCATAGAGGAGAGTTTGCTTATATTGCTGCTGCTGACTGCACTGGGCATGGTGTTCCGGGTGCATTTATGAGTATGTTAGGTATGGCATTTTTGAACGAAATTGTAAATAATAACGATTATGTTACACCGAATGAAATATTGAATTCTCTGAGAGAAAATGTTATTTATTCACTACATCAAACAGGGAAAGCCGGAGAGTCTAAAGATGGAATGGATTTAGCTTTGGCTATGGTTAATCTAAATAATAATGATATGCAGTTTTCCGGTGCAAATAATCCCTTGTACATAATAAGAAAAATTGAAAATTATAATTCGATAGACTTTGAGAATAGTGAATCAAGACTTCAATTCCTTGAAGCAGATAATGCAGTGTTAATAGAAATTAAGCCTGATAAAATGCCGATTGGATATTACATTAAGGATAACTTATTTTCTAACAATTATATGCAATTAAAACCATCAGATAGAATATACTTGTTTTCTGATGGATATGCAGATCAGTTTGGTGGACCTAAAGGTAAGAAGTTTAAATATACTCAATTAAAGGACATCTTTCTTCTGACTAATAACTTAAATATGGACGACCAGCGTGAGTTTTTAGATAAAACAATTATTGAATGGAGAGGTGAACACGAGCAAATTGATGATATTTTAATTGTTGGGATTAGTATTGATTAATTTGCTTTTTCAACCAACATTATTCGTCAAAACCAAAATATTAATATTGTAAACTCTGCAAAAAATAGCTCAGATTTTAAGCAACTAAGAATGACAAAACTTGCAAATATTGTTCGTTCAATAACATTTGTTTTAAAGATTAATATTTCTATTTTTACTTCTAAATTATTAACCTAATATTGATACAATGAGAAAAATATTTATACCAATAATTTTGTCAGTTATTATTTTAAATAGTTGCACAAATAAATCTAATCAAAACACAGAAATACAGGCTGATACGTTAAATGAAACAGTTAGTGATATGCAGAAAAAAATAGACGAATATGCAGTTGTAAAACTTTCGACAGATTTAAGTACGTTAACCGAGAACGAACGAAAAATGCTCCCAATTTTATTAGATGTAGCGAAAATAATGGACGATATTTTTTGGATGGAGCGAATTGGAAATAAAGAAGATTTTTTATCAAAAATAGCAGATGAGGCTACAAAGAATTTTGCAATTATAAATTACGGCCCTTGGGATAATCTTGATGGAAATAAATCATTTGTAGAAGGTTATGGCGAAAAAGCTGCCGGAGCATTTTTTTATCCTGCCGATATGACAAAAGAAGAATTTGAAAAGTTTGATTCACCTGACAAAGCAAGTTTATATACAGTTATTAGAAGAAAAGAAGATGGCTCTTTATATACAATACCATATCATGAATTTTACAAAGATAAGATTGTTAAAGCTGTTGATTTAATTAATCAAGCTGCTGTTTTAGCCGAAGATGCAGGATTGAAAAAATATTTAGAATTACGTGCAAAAGCTCTACTAAATGACGATTATTTTGAAAGCGATATTGCTTGGATGAGCATGAAAACCAATTCAATTGACTTTGTAGTTGGACCTATCGAAAATTATGAAGATGAATTATTTGGATATAAAGCAGCACACGAATCGTTTTTACTTTTAAAAGATAAAGAATGGAGCAAAAAACTCGAAAAATTTGCAGCACTTCTTCCCGAATTACAAACTAAACTTCCGGTTGATGGGAAATATAAAGCCGAAAAACCCGGTAGTGATTCAGATTTAGGTGTTTATTATGCTCTGTTTTATGCCGGTGATTGTAACGCAGGAGGAAAAACAATTGCTATAAATTTACCAAACGACGAAAAAGTTCAATTACAAAAAGGCACTCGCAAATTACAACTTAAAAATTCGATGCAGGCAAAATTCGATAAAATGGTTCTTCCAATTAGTAATGTGTTAATTGACGAAAGCCAAAGACAGTATATTAAATTTGATTCATTTTTCGAAAATGTTATGTTTCACGAAGTTGGACATGGGCTTGGAATTAAAAATACTTTAACCAAAAATGGAACTGTAAGAGATGCCTTGAAAGAACAATATAGTGCAATTGAGGAAGCAAAAGCCGATTTGATGGGATTATTTCTTGTAGAAAAATTAACTGAAATGGGACAACTTCCTAATAATGATTTAAAAAATAATTATGCAACCTTTATGGCTGGAATTTTTCGTTCGGTTCGTTTTGGAGCAGCTAGTGCACACGGAAAAGCAAACATGATTACTTTTTATTATTTTGAACAAATGGGAGCTTTTACTCGTAACCCAACAACTGGTTTATATAGTGTAAACTTTGATAAAATGAAAGAAGCAGTTGCTTCAATGGTTGAAAAAATACTTACAATTCAAGGTGATGGTAACTACGATGCCGTAAAATCGTGGATTGCAACCGATGGTATTGTTAAAGAAAGCTTACAAAAAGACCTTGATAAACTTGCTACCGCAGGAATTCCTAAAGATATTGTATTTGAGCAAGGTAAAGAAGTTTTGGGATTGTAATTTTTTAATAATTGTTACAAAATATACGGTTTTATTATCCTTTTGGGATGCAAATGCCTGGCAGAAACTTTAACTCCTCGGAGTATAGGTTCGGGTTTAATGGGAAAGAAAAAGACGATGAATGGACGGGTATAACAGGAGCTACTTATGATTACGGATTTAGAATTTATGACAGTAGAGTTGCAAGGTTTTTATTTGTTGACCCCTTAACAGGAGCATTCCCTGGTTTAACCCCTTATCAATATGCAAGTAATAGTCCAATTCAAAATATTGATTTGGATGGACTTGAGGGTGTTAGACCACCAAGATATGCTACAAACACTCAATTGAATAACAGACCACCTTCTGCTGGTACAATGGAGTATACAAAATACAACCCAATTAGTAGGAATAATAAGAAATCAGTATCATACTTTGATCCATCAAATGTTTCTGGTGGGAGTAGCTATACTGACCCTATATTTACTCGCAATAATTTTAGTGGTCAAAATGGTGCTGCTGCTGGTGAACTATTAAATCAAGTAATGGTGAAATTAGTTGAAAAAACAACACAAACAAACTATTCTTATGGTGCTTCAAGAAGTCAAAAACAATTTTCAAATTATAAAATTGAATTTTTAAATCCAGAATCAGAGCAAAAGTTTAATCAAATGCAAAAACAATATGAACAAAAATATAATGAAGCTGTAAGTATGATTAAAGTGCCTGAATTACCTAAAAATAACGATGATTTTGACAGGTATCAAAAAGAATCTCTTTCGTATAATTTGCAAGTTGCAGCGGTAAAAATTGATTTGGGAGCTTCACCTTATGAGAAAATAATATCAAATGTTGAGAATAACAAAGACAATTACAATGTTGAAACAACTGTAGAGGAATTACCTGTTATTTATGAAACGCCATCTAATCAATAAAATAACATTCATTTTACTTATAATTATTATTGTAGAGAAAGTCTTAGCTCAAAATTATATGTTGCCAGAAAAAAAGTTAAAAGAAATTGATAATTATTTAACGAACGTTGATACTATTAATATTGAATATTTTGATAGTTTATTATTATCGTATCCTTATGATGATTATATAGTTGGGATGAAAGCATATAGCCTTTATTTTAAAGAAAAGAAACAAGAGGCTCAATTATTTTTATCAGAAGCTTTAAATAAAGAAACTAAATTGAAATATGGGACTTTTATAAATTTATCATTAGGGATTATTGCTTTGGATGATGATAATGATAGTTCTTTAAGCTATTTCACTAAAAGCATTGAATATGACACGGATATGGTAAATAAGTGGGTTCGTTTAGAACTATTTTATTATTATAAAGAGACGGATTATGATAAAGCTTTTAAATATTTATCAGAAGCATTAAGGATAGATGCTAATTTTACAAGTGCACAAATGGAGATGAGTAATATATTACAGTCGGAAGGCAAAATAGATAGTGCATTAAATATTTTAGATGACGTTATAGAAAGAGCACATAATTTTAATGCATATTGTCAAAAGGCACTTTTATTGCTGGATATTGGGAGTTATGAAAATGCTAAAAAATGCTTTTTATTATCGAATGAGAAGAAGAAAAACGTAGAATCTCTTATCGGGCTTGGTTATATAGAACAATATCAAAATAAAAATTACGAGTTGGCTAAACAATATTATGAAAATGCTAATCAGTTAGATATCAATCATCCTGTTCCGTATAAAAGAATGGGGTTATTTTATTTAGATTTAGATAGGTTAGATTCATCAAAAATGTATTTGGAAAAAGCACTAAAACTGTCTCCTATTCTTGATAACTATTTAGAATTGATTTATGTTAATACATTATTAGAGGATTATTCTAATGCTAAATACTTGTTAAATGATGCTTTAAGCAAATATAATCACGAGTATGAATTAGATTTTTGGAAGATATTGTTGCTATCTCTTGCTGAGAATAAAAATGAAGCACAAGAGAGCATTAACGAATTCTATAATAAATATACAGACATTGAGATTAATTGGCTGAAATCAGAATTAAAAGTATGGAATATTAATATTAAATGATGTCATAATTAGAAACAAAGAAACGCCAAACTTCACAGCTTGGCGTTTTTTTTTATAGAGCAGCAATTTGAAGAAGCTTACTTCTTTTTATAAAAGCGTCAATAATATTTTTAATAGTTTTTTTATCCTCGTTGTTCATTTTCTCCACTTCTTTGAATTGTTGGAGCAGTTCTGTATCTTCAAGGGCAGCTCTTGCCTTTTCGTCTTTATTACCATACATTAAATAATCAGTAGAAGTATTAAGAGCATCGGCAATTTTTTTAAGTACTTCGGCAGAAGGCTGAGTATTTTTTGTTTCATATCTGCCAATTTGAGCATAAGTAACACCAACCATTTTAGCTAAGTCCGATTGCGACCAGTTTTTTTCCTTTCTCAAGCTTAATATTCTATCACTAAGTTGTGCCATTTTTAAGACTTAAATAAATTATTAACACGGCAAAAATAACTAAAACATCGTAAATTTTAACAATAACTACAACCTATTGTTAATATCTTTCTTTTATTATATTTTGTTTAATAAGACCTAATGTGTTTAATTTGCAACCAATAAGTAGCAATTAATTTTTATTAACAATGCCAACACCCACATTACAGGAACTTTTAGACGAACCAGAAATGAAATCCGAAATAATCCGCAGTATAGAAACCGTCATGCTGATAATAGTATTGTTTTTGAAATACGAACCAGAGCAATTAGAAACATTAACAAATACTTATGAAACACTTTACACACTCAAGCAATCAATAAATCCAAAATCGTAAATCAAAGTCATGGAAATAAACGAAATCAAACAACAATTAACCCTTGCAACCATATTGCATCATTACAATTTAAAGCCAGATAAGAACCTACGATTAAGCTGTCCGTTCCATGATGATAAAACGCCGAGTATGCAGGTTTACTACAAAACCCATACATGTTATTGTTTTAGTTCCAATTGCAAAACACACGGCAAAAGCCTTGATGTAATAGACTTTATAATGTACAAAGAAGAAATCAACAAACACGAAGCAATATTAAAAGCAATGCAAATAGCAGGAATAACAGAAAACAAAACAACAGCAACAAACAACAATTTTGACCGTACAAGTTTTTTATCAAACATATTTACCTACTTCAAAAACGCAGTACACAACAGTAAACCAACAAAAGAATATATAAATCAAAGAGGTCTTTCCCCCTTTGGGGGAAACGGAAAAGGGGGTGAAATTGGTTACAACTCAGGGCAGTTCCATCACGGAGCAAGAAAAGACGAAACCCTAATCCAAAATTGCTTAAAAGTCGGATTACTGATAGATAAAAATTTAGTAAGCAGAACAGGCGACAAAGCATATCAACCATTTGGAAAAAACTGTATAGTTTTTGCCTTACGCAACAGGGCAAATCAAGTAACAGGCTTATATTTTAGAAGCACAATAAACGACAATGACGCTAAACATTACTATTTAAAAAACCGTTCAGGACTATATCCAAATTACCCAAAACCAGAAACAAAGAAATTAATCATACCAGAAAGCATTATTGATACAGCCACATTATTACAAATCCCTGAAATAACAGCAAATTACAGTTTACTTGCAAGTTATGGAACAAACGGACTAACAGCAGAACATAAACAAGCCATTACAGAACTCAAAGAACTTGAAGAAGTTATATTTTTCTTTGATGGAGACGAAGCAGGTAGAGCAGGAGCAGAAGCAAGAGCAAATGAATTACACGAAATAAAACCAAATATCCGTATCACTTATGTAGAAACTCCTGAAAATGAAGATATAAACAGCCTGAGTTTAGGACACACACCCGAACTATTTACAGAACTGCTGAACAATCGAAAACCCTTCGACTTTGCTCAGGACAAGGAATTTTCTTTTTCAAATGAAAAAACTTCAATTGAAAATAAAAAACCAACAACCAATAACGGCGAAGCCAATATCAATGAATATCAACCCTTGAAACTTGGAGTTTTGAATTTGGGGCTTGGGACTTTAAACATTGAGAACCCTCACAACCTGCATTACCAAAGCCCATCAGCCGGCTATTACATAAAAGGCGGACTACGAAGCAGTTTAGACAGCATGAAAGTAAGCCTTCAAATAGTCAATACCGAAACAGGCTTTGATTACAGAGCAAAAGCCGACCTGTACGAATACAAACAATTAGAAAACCTTGCAAAATCAGCATCACAGCAATTAAGCATAGAAATATCAGAAATAAAAAAAGACCTGTCGCAACTCACACATTTACTCGAACAATACAGAAGCAAAACACTAAAAGAACAAAACAACAAACATAAAACCACTGTAAAAATACCCGAAGCCACAATAAACCAATGCCTTGACATATTACAATCACAAAATCCAATCAAACACATAAACCAATTAATCGGAAAATCAGGAGTAACAGGCGAAGAAAACAACCGCATATTTTTATTTGTAATAGCATCAAGTTACAAAATGCCCGACACATTACACGCCCTGATACAAGGCAGTTCAGGAAGCGGAAAAACCATGCTGTTAAAAACCATTTACGACCTAATGCCATCAGAAGACACCACCAAATTTACAAGAGTAACCGACAGCAGTTTTTATAACTATCCCGAACACTACTTTGTAAACCGCCTGGTATGCTTTGAAGACATAGACGGACTAAAAGAAGACGCATTATATGCAGTAAGAGAACTCATAAGTAATGAATTATTAGTAAGCTCCACAAGCATAAAAACAGAAAGCGGACAAATAACAGGAGCAGAAAAAACCGTAAGAGGACCAATAGCCAGTATAAGCTGTACAACCAAAGGCGAAATCTACGAAGACAATATGAGCAGAGTATTTTTAATAGCAGTTGACGAAAGCCATCATCAAACCAAAAGAATAATCCAGTACCAGCAACAAAAAGCATCAGGAACAATAGACCGCAAAGAAGAAAAAAAAGCAAAAGAACTATTACAGAACTGCATCAGGCTGTTAAAACCCCAAGAAGTCATAAACCCATACGCAAGTAAAATACAACTACCCGAAGAAGCCCACAAAATCAGAAGATTAAACGACCTCTATTTAAGCTTTGTAAAACAAGTAACACTACTAAACCAATACCAACGACAAAAAGACAAACAAGGACGGTTAATCACAGAGCCACAAGACCTTCAAACAGCAAACGAAATAATGTTCGACAGTATCATACTTAAAATAGACGAATTAGACGGAAGCCTCAGAAACTTTTATGAAAAGCTGAAAAAACACATAATACAAAACGGTAAAGTTGCAGACGAAGGCGGAAATCCCGACCGCAGTGTCGGGAACTATGCCTTCAGCCAAAGAGAAATCCGCCAAACCTTCAGAATAAGCAAAACAAGCTGTCAGAACTACATAAACAGCCTGTTAGAACTCGAATACATACAAAAAACCTACATAAGCAAACACAACACATACAATTACAAGATAAGCCACTGGGACAGCCTCGAAGCCTTACGAGAACGCATAAAAACATATTTAGACAATCAATTAGAAAATATCAGCGACCACAAGCAAAAGGTCGCTGAAATGGTCGCTCAAAATGCAGAACACCAATAATATAAACAGTAGCGACCATCGACCACAAGAATATGTATATAGAGAAAAAACAAAAACATCGTAGCAATATAAACAAATGAAAAAAAAAAGAATAAAACTCGCAAACACTGACTACATACAGCAATTACAAGACTATAAAGACTACATAAGCATATTAGGATACAGTGAAAGCGGACAAAAAATAAAAGAAGCCAATCTTATAGAATTTTTAGAATGGTTAGAACAACAAGAAATAACAAAAATAAAAGACGTAAAACCAGCCCATATCAAAGCCCATTACGAATACCTTAAAACCCGACCACACAAGAAACAAGAAGGAATACTAAGCCTTAAAACCATTATCCACCAAATGCGAAGCATAAGAGTATTTTTCAGCATGTTACAAGAAACAGGAAAAATAACAGAAAACCCAATAAGCATATTAAAATTTTACTATCCAATAGAAAAAGCAAAAGAAAGAATCATACTAAGCATAGAAGAAATAAAAGAACTCTACAGAGCCACCGAAAACATGCAGGAAAAAGCAATATTAAGCCTTTCTTATGGCTGTGGACTCCGCAGTATGGAATTAGTACAAGCCAACACCGACGACATAAAAAACGGAATAATAATCGTACCCAAAGGCAAAGGCAACAAACGCAGAGTAATCCCCATGAGTCGAAAAGTAGAAGAAGACATAAACAATTACATCGAATACGAAAGAACAATATACAACATAAACCCCGAAGAAAAAGCAATATTATTGAACATAGCAGGCAGAAGACTGAGAAAATACACATGTCGTAAAATCCTGAAAAGAATAATAGAAAGAACAGGAAACCAAAACATTATAAAAAAACAAATCAGCATACACAATTTAAGACATTCCATAGCAACCCATCTGTTAGAACAAGGCGTTCCCATAGAACAAGTAAGAACGTTTTTAGGACACAGCCAGTTAGAAACAACAGAAATCTATACAAGAGTAAACGCAGAACAATTAAAAAGACTGATGAACCATGAATAACCACATAACACTAGAAGAACATATCAAAGAAACCCACAGTCCGCAAGCAGTTTACGGATATGTAAGACAAATAAAACAATATCTGAAATACAAAACAGAAGAAAACGCCAAAAAAGCCAACTATGCAGAAATAGTAGAATACACAGGCATATTAAGAAAAAGCGGAATGCACCCCAAAACATTAAGAAATCAGCTTTACAGTATAAAAATGTATTATCAGTGGTTAGTTGACACAGGACAAAGAAACGACCATCCATGCAGAGATTTTTATTTAAAAGACAAAATCAACAAAAGCATAGCAGTAGAAAGCCTTTACACAAAACAAGAACTCGAAAACATACTAAACACTTACAAATCAAAACTTCCACTCACAAGAAACAGAGATAAAATAGTATTAAGTCTATTAGTACATCAAGCAGTAACAGTTTTTGAAATCATACATATCAAAATATCAGACATAAACCTGCAAAAAGGAACATTAAATCTGCCAGGCTGTATAAAAACAAAAGCACGAATATTACCATTAAAAGCAGAACAAATAATGTTGCTGAACGATTACATAACAAAGACAAGAGCCTTACTATTAAAAAACAATCAAAAACCAGCACAGCAAGACAAAGAAAGCCTTATTCTATCAGTAAGAGGAACTAAAATGAGACCAATAAGCATAACAGCAATGTTCAGTAAACCACTTGCAAGCGGACAAAAAATAACACCGCAAAAAGTAAGACAAAGCGTAATAGTAAACCTATTAAAAACAGGACATGACCTTCGTATAATACAAGCATTTACAGGACATCGCAAAGTCAGCAGTGTAGAAGAATACCGTCAAACAGGATTAGAAGAACTCAAAACAGCAATAACAAAATATCATCCATTGCAATAAAAACAGTGGTCGCAAATTGCGACCACTAAATTATATTTTTACATTTGTAATATTCTAAAAAGTAAGTATATGGCAAAAGAAGACAAACTGATTTTACGAGAGGCAGTAATAGCAAGCAAAATTATTACTATAAGAAATGAGCAAGTAATCCTTGATGTTCATCTTGCTGAATTATATGAAGTAGAAACAAGAGCCTTAAAACAAGCAGTACGTAGAAATAAATATCGTTTTCCTGATGATTTTATGTATGAACTTACTGATGCAGAAATAGAATATGTGGTATCACAAAATGTGATACCATCTAAAAGACATCTTGGAGGTGCTGTTCCATTTGCTTTTACCGAAAATGGTGTAGCTATGCTTTCAAGTGTTCTTAATAGTAAAAGGGCAATAGAAGTAAATATTGCAATCATGCGGACATTTACAATGCTCAGAAGAATGCTTCTTTTGCAAAAAGACATCATGCAGGAAATAAGTCAAATAAGGAAACAACTACAAGAGCAGGACAATAATATCATGTTAATTTTTGAATACCTGAAACAGTTCGAGCAGGCAAAACAGCAACAATTAGAACAAGCAAACCGAAAACCAATAGGATTTAAGAAACCAACCGAAAAATAAAAAATCCACAAGCCCCGTAAAGCAAAATCCCCGCCTCTCGTACCTCAAGGCTTGCACGGTCTTTTGCTTTACTCCACACGCCAGCCCTTCTGTAATTTTTTTTGTAATGCTTTTTGTCCTAACACAATACAGCACTTTATTTTTTTCAATTGAATAATTTTAAAAGGCAAAAAAAAATAAAAAGCTGTGCAAACCCTTCAACAAAAAGACCTTCCAAAAAAAATTACCCAAAGCTAAGTAACATAATAAACCTTATAAAACAGCCTATTTAAAACGGTATAAATGAATTGTTTACGGCAGTCAATTATAAGGGTTATTATGTTAAATAGCCACACAGCCAAACCCACGCCACCGCTGACAAACAGCCCTTTTATTTTTGTCTTTTTAATAGCTTATTTTTTAAAGGTAAAAGCCAAAAATCAAAAAGCTGTTTGCTGCCATCGAACAAGGCATC
>MEND01000227.1:0-4334 GCA_001768975.1 Bacteroidetes bacterium GWA2_31_9
ATCCTTTCACATTTGGTGCAATAGCTGTATTTGAATTAGTTGCATGAGAATTATGACAATCTTCACACTCAATATGTCTAGAATTAACCAAAGCATTTTCAGCTGCATCGTGTATTCCTGAATATGCAGATACATTATGCTTATACAATTTTGAAAACTGTTCTTGTAAATTTTTCTTTGCGACATTAGAATTATGACAAGTAAAACAATTATCTTCTTCAATTGAGCTGTTTAATAATCGTTGTTTGCTTCCCGAATTGTGTGAACCATGACAATTATTACAAGCATTTTCAGAAACTGAATTATATTTTGAATTTTTCCATGGACTTTGGTTTGAGCCATTCCATGTTGCATTAGAATTCATGTGAGAGCTATTATCCCAATATTTTGTATTATGACAACTTAAACACAAATTTGAATATTTATTTGAAGCAACTAAAAAATCTTCATTAATATTATTATGAGGATCGTGACATGAAGTACATTGCAACTTACTATTTTCTAATTTAATAGGGGCAGAAATACTTGAAGGTTCTTTCAATTCACCATCAGCAGTGCTTACTGAAGATGTATAAACAAAAGAAATTGGATGATCGTCTCTTAAATCAGTTGATAAATTACTTTTACCATAAGGCATTGTTGTAACTGCACCAAAACTTATATCACTTTTTTGATTGTATAAATTCCCTAAAGCTACAGTTCCGTCGTGGCAAGACAAGCATAAAATTGAAGTCCCATCGGGCTGACCAAGTTGAGCTTGCAGAGTTGAGCTATTATACAAAGTGTAATTAGAACCTGGATCTTTTCTATTCCAAAGAGGGGCTTCTGGTCTGCTATTATGAGGTGTATGGCAAAATAAGCAAATTTCATCTTCGCTTGTTGCTTTAATTTTTCCTGAACTACTAATTGATAAATTATGTGGTGTATTAACTATTGATTGTGAGTGTGAAAATCCACCAAAAAAAATTAATACAATAATTGTAATTAAAATTCTAATCATCTTTTTCTTTCGTTTACAAGTTTAAAAATCTGTATCCTTGAATTATAACTATCTGCGACGTAAATATAATTATTTTCATCTATAAATAATCCAGAAGGCATCCAAAATTGAGAATTTTCATGACCTTGCTCACCAAATCTGTATAAAAAATCTCCTTTTTTATCGAAAACCTGAACAACATGAAACAATGCGTCTGATATATATATATTTCCAAAGGTATCTAATGCTATTCCCTTAGGGCGTGCAAAATATCCAGATGCATCTCCAACAGTACCAAAAGTTGATAAAAATTCTCCATCCTTATCAAAAATCTGAACCCTAAAGTTCATTGCATCAACAACATAAACATTACCATCATCATCAATACATATATTTGTGGGAAAATTAAATTCAGCATTACCATTTCCTCTTTCTCCAATATGTTTAATTATTTTGCCTTGCTCATTCAAAACAGTTAACCGGTGTGCAGCAGTTTCAACTATCCAAATATTTTTATCAATATTAGAATATGCAATTCCAGTTGGTTGATTTAAGACAAGTGTATCATTCAATATTCTGATAATTTTATTATTTGAATCATAATCAAACACTTTATTTAACTTTGAATCAGTATAATAAATATGGTTTGTTTTATTCTTACAAATACCAATTAAAGACTCATACTTAATATAATTCTTTTTATTTGATAATTTAATTGGTATAATTTTTTTAGTAATTTCAAATATTTGCGAATTTCCTTGATCTAATACTATAATTGAATCTACACCTATTGTAATTAAAGAAATAGGTTTACTTAAAGTTAATTCATCGTTCTTTCCTAATATGACATTTGAAATTTTTTTTGAAAAATTCACATTATTATTTTTCAAACTATTATCAGGAAACTGCTTTATCCAAACAACATGTGGAGATTTAGAAGTATCAACAGAATTACCTTGAGTAAACGCATTTGTGAAACCCGATAACAATATAAAAAATATTACAAAAGAATTAAACATTCAAAAATCACAATATCTATAAAAATTTAAATTTAGATTAATTTGAATTTCATTATCAAACATGATTAATGTTATAAAACAGTTTTTATAACAACTGCTTAAATGACACTTAAACATATTATAAAACATAAATTTTTTAAAAATAACAATCGTAATTTTATCAAAAAAAATTATAATCTTTGACAAGTTGATTTTATATATGTTTTATAAAATAAAAATTATAAAATTAGTGGTACAAAAATTGAAAAAGCAACATTATTATTAATTAAAAACGAAAGGATAAAAATTATGTTAACAAAAGTTTTAACTTTAATTATCGGTATTGTATTTCTTGCTGGAGGTACAATGGTAGCACAAAATAAATTCATTGGTGCTGAAAAATGTAAAATGTGTCATAACAAACCTGAAAAAGGTGATCAATTCAAAAAATGGTCAAGTGATAAACATTCTAAAGCAAATGCAGCAACAGGTGTAGCTGGTAAAGCAGAATGTGAAAAATGCCATGCTCCAGTTGCTGAATTCAAAGCAGAAGGTGTTACTTGTGAAGCTTGTCATGGTGCTGGTAGTAATTACAAAAGCCCAACTATTATGAAAGATCAAAAACAAGCAATTGCAAAAGGTTTAATAGTTCCAACTGAAGCTACTTGCAAAAATTGTCATGATGCTTCAAAAGCACCAAAAGATCACAAAGCAATAACATTTGATTATGCTGCTGCATCTGCAAAAGTTTCACATAAAGCTGCGAAATAATTAATTAAATTTCTTAATATAAAAACTCCTTTGATTTCAAGGGAGTTTTTTTTTGCTATAAATTAGTACTTTTATGATTTAATGGTTGAATTTGTAGTCCTTAAGGACATTTAATTTTCCAACCTTAATTCGATAAATATTTATGTTTTTAATAAAGCTGATTTTAAAGATATTATTTATTATTGTTTTAATTAATTTTAAAACATTTTCTCAAAGTAATTTCAGCATACGATTATCTGGATTAAATTACTGTTTTACAAAGTATTCCACACAAAACGATTTTAAAAATGGTCTCAATAAGAATAATTCATTGGTTCTAGAACCTGGATTAATTCTTACTTATGATAGTTACATTACTGGTGATTATTTTTCATTTAGGATTAAACAAGGTTTATACCTTGACAAAATGAATATGAAATCAGGTTTTACAAGTATTGGACTAAGGCGAAAAATATTTTCAAATTTTGAACATTCGTTAAATTTAGCTGTTGGACCATGTATTAATTATCGGGAATCGTGGATTAACATTCCGAATTATGGTAATGAAGACAATTTTAATTATTCAGGAAATACTGAATATAAATTTTTGATAATAAATGCCGAATTAGAATATAATTATAGCATTTCACCAAAATCGGATATTTCATTTTCAATCAATTACAATCAACCATATATAATTGGTTTTTCAGCAGGATTAAGATATTGGTTTAATAAAAAAGTCAGAAATAAGAAAAAGTGTATTTCTTGCCCTGCATTTCATTGATTTGATTTACAGATTTTAAGAAATTAGGATTTAGAGATTTAGGATTTGTGACTTGGAACTTGATTTTTTGACAGAGTTTACCGATAAATCGGTACAAGTTATCCCGATTTTTCGGGAATTACAGGATTAACAGGATTTAAAAGTTTGGAGTTTGCGAAAGTGGAACGGTTAGACAATGTGCTGGTTCTCACTTTCTGCCCACCACACTTTCTCACTTTCTTCTTCTTGGAACTTGGAGCTTGAAGCTTGGAGCTTTTTCACTTTGATTCGATAAAAAAATAATACGCACTTACGCAATCTTCATTTTTAAAATAAAAAATTCCACCCCAATTATGAACAACCATTCTATATAGAGTGATTTTTTTACCATCATTCATTATTATTCTAGTCATTTTTTTGTAATCATCTTCAGTTACTTCAACTGTTCTGCCAATTTGATATTTTTTAACCAAAAATTCCATTCCCATTTCATCCATTGAAGCCTTTTCTTTTCTTCTTGATTCATTTGCAGCCGATAAGTTTGCTTGTTTATTTCTGGTTTCGGCTAACAATAATGCTTCAGCTGCTTTTTTACGAGATTCTTCTGCTTCATAAGCCATGCGAGCCTTTCGCTGAGCTTCATCTGATGCAGCTTTTAGCATGGCCTGCTTTTTGGCTTCTTCAGAGGCTTTTTGTTCAGCTAATTTTTTTTCTTCTAAAGCTTGCATAGCAAGTGCTTTTAATCTTTGCTCTTCGGCAGCATTTGCTTCTGCTTTTTTTCGTTCAAATTCAGCTATTTGAGATTCCATTGCAGCCTTTTGTTTTGCTTCCTCAGCAAGTTTTG
>MEND01000227.1:4475-10511 GCA_001768975.1 Bacteroidetes bacterium GWA2_31_9
CTGCCTCTGCTTTTTGTTTTGCGGCTTCTTCAGCTTCTTTAGCTTTTTTTTCAGTTTCAATCCGTATTCTTTCTTCTTCAGCGGCTTTTGCTTTTGCTTTTGCTTCCTCTTCTGCTATTTTCCTTGCTTCAGCTTCAGCCTTTGCTTTAGCCTCAGCTTCTGCTTTGACTTTTGCTGCTTCAATTCTGGCTTGTTCTTTTGCTTCTGCTTCTGCTTGTTTTCTTGCTTGTTCATCGGCTAATGATTTTTCTAAAGCTTGCTTTTCAGCCTCTTTTTGTACTTGCTCTTGAGCTTTTTCTTCTGCCTCCATTTTTTCTTCAATCAATTTCTCTATTCTAGCTAGCTCCGATTGAATAGATTTTGTATAATCTGTATCTAAACCAAAGTCTTTTAATTTGGGGTCATAGGCTATTTTTCCGACAGGCTGATTAAACATCACTATATTGACATCGTCGTATTGTTTAAATAGTTTAACATCAAAAAGATTTCCATTAAAGTCATCTTTAATTTTATCTTCCGGAATATTAGTATTAATACTTACTTTTTTAGTGATATAACCGGGCTTAGAATATGTTAAGATATATTGTGCCTGATAATCGAGTTCAAGTTCAAATTTTATTTTGGTTGCATTAATAGTATTTATTTTTTGTCCATTTTTTACAATTTTAATTGTAACTCCATCCATATTTCCTTTTTGGACAAATATTTTTCCATCAATTTTAAGTTTAGCTTGTGCAAATGTTAAATTAGAAATAGAAAATAAAAAAAATAGAAAGACTATAATTTTCAAGAAATTTTTTTGATTTAATATGCAATTAATTAAAAAAATCATACTAAACAATCTCAAGTTTCTAATTTGTGTGAATAAGAAAACACAGTATTTCTTTAAAAAAGTTCAAGAATAACGAAATTATTGGAGTTTTCAAAGAGACACTAATTAGAGTTTGTCTATAAAGTCGAGAGTCTGAACTATAATGTTCGAGTTTGAGGCTTACGAAGTTTTGAAAATCAAGGAATTTACTTTTGTAAATGACTGTTTTCAAAACAAGCATAACAGGGCAAACACTCGTGGAGTGTTTGAGCCAGCATGTGTAAAGCTCGGACATTATAGACAGACTCTAATTATCTATTTCTTGCAAATATATACTTTTGACTGAATCGGCATATTTTTCCTGGATAAATTTTCGTCTCAACTTTAAAGTTTGAGAAAGTTCACCAGATTGAACAGACCACTCCTCTCCTACTACTCTTATACGTTTTACTTGTTCGTGAAGAGCCAATGATTTATTAAAACAATTAACTTCTCGTTGTACTCTTTCTATTACTTTAGGATTATTTGCCAAATCTCTATTATCGGTATAGTGAATTTTATGCTTTGCTGCCCAGAAATGTAAAAAATTAAAATTTGGAGATATTATAGCACTTGCAAATTTCTGATTTTCGCCAATAACAATACATTGCTCTATAACATCTGATTCTTTAAGCTTATTTTCAATAATTTGTGGGGCAATATATTTTCCACTTGACGATTTAAATATTTCTTTTTTTCTATCTGTGATTTTCAAAAATTTGTCATCGACTAAAGTTCCAATATCGCCTGTATGCAAGAATCCATCGCTATCAATAATTTCTTTAGTTGCCTCACTATCTTTATAATAACCCATCATCACATTCGGCCCTTTACATAATATTTCGCCATCATTAGCAATTTTCACAGTTACATCTGAAATTATTGGACCTACAGTTCCAAACTTTACATTTGGTGAATGTAAATGATTAACCGAAATAATTGGAGAAGTTTCTGTAAGACCATAACCTTCAATAACTTTCATCCCTGATGCCCAAAAAACTTTAGCTAAACGAACTTGTAAAGCTGCTCCACCCGAAACAATAAGTTGTGTATTACCTCCAAGTCCTTCTTTCCATTTACTAAAAATTAGTTTTCTGGCTAAACTAAGTTTTAAGCTATAAATAATTCCGTTTGCCCTGTTTAATTCATATCCATGAGCTAATTCCAAAGCCCAGAAAAACAATTTCTTTTTGAAACCAGTCAAATCTTTTCCTGCTGATATAATCTTATCATAAATACGCTCCAACAACCTTGGAACAGTTGAGAAACAATGTGGCTTAACTTCTTTAATATTATCAGCAATAGTTCCCATATTTTCAGCATAATATATACTGATTCCTAGATATTGATATTGATAATTAAGTACTCGTTCATAAACATGGCAAAGCGGAAGAAAACTTAATGCTCTATGATTATGATTCAATGGTTGAATAAAAGAAGTAGAAGCAAAATTGGTTACAATATTTCTGTGTGAAAGCATAACTCCTTTAGGTACACCAGTTGTTCCTGATGTATATATTATTGTTGCCAAATCGTTTTCAGAAATTGACTTTTTAATATTTTCTATTAATGCTCTGTTCTTTTCAATATTGTTGCTTCCCAAATCAATAACTTCCTTGAAATTCTTTTCGCCATCAACTTCGTTATAGGTATATATAAATTGAATTTTGGGAATATTAATAATTAAGGGCTTTAACTTCTGAATCAATAGTTTATCTGAAATAAAAACGCATGAAATTTCTGAGTGTTCTAATATATACTTATAATCGTCAATGCTTAATGTTGGATATATCGGAACATGTATCATTCCTGCCTGTAAAATAGCATGGTCGGTTAAATTCCATTCTGGTCTGCTGTTAGATATTGTAGCAACTTTATCACCTGATTTTAAGCCTAATTCAATAAGTCCAGAACTAATTAAATCAACTTTTAATTTAAACTCAGAAGTTGAAACTTTTCTCCAGACTTTATTTTCTTTACCAGCAAATACATCTGTTTTATACGGATATTTCTCTAAATAATTTTCAACTAAATCGAATATTCGCGATACTATCATAATTTAATATTAATCAACACTATAAGCAAACAAGTATATATCATATTTCAGAACGTAAATGTAAATTAATAACTTAAAACTAAAAAATAATAGAATTAAGGATATTAAATTTATAAATGCTTTTATTAACAAATTTCATAAAATTTTATTGGTATTAATAGCCATATTTGTTAACCATAGGTTGAAATCTCGAAAGGATTAAACTTCAATTAATAATTTGATTAATTTTTTGTTAGAAAATTATATATTTGATTTTTTTTAAAACCCTATTTTAAATGAAATCAACTATTATACTCTTAATTTTTTCAATTGCAATATTTAGTTTTTCAACAATTAATGCTCAAGACAAATCCTATACACTTGATTCTTTATGGAATGAGCTTGGGAAGGCCAAGCATGATACTGCTAGAGCAGAATTATTTATTGAAATTGGAGATTTTTATGAAAACCAAATACCCGATTCAGCAATATATTTTTATGAGAAGGCATTAAATATTGCTGAAAATAAGAATACTACAAAATATCAATCCTTGAAATCAACTAGCCTTTTATATATTGGAATCATTTATAGGTCTAGAGGGAGTTTCAAACTAGCATTAGATTATTTCCAAATGTCTTTAAAAATTGCTTCTGAAATAAAAGATTCTAAAAAGATAATGATATGTTACAACAATATCGGAATTTTATATAATATACAATCGGACTATAACTTTGCTTTTGAATATTATCAAAAAGCTTTAAAAATTGCAACTAATAATAATTATAAAAAAGAGATTGCTGATTATAATGGTAATATTGGTATTATATATTGGAATAATGGGAAGTATCAAAATGCCTTGAACTGTTTTTTTACTTCAATTAAAACATATTTTGAGTTATTAAAAGAGTGCAATGATAAAAACAAACATGTCGAATTAAAATATGCTATATCAAGTTGTTATATTTGTATAGGCAATATATATGGTGAACAGTCAGATTTTAAAAACTCGCAGGAAAATTATTTCAAATCGTTGCACATTTTTGAAGAGTTAAACGATAAATATAATATTTCTAAATGTTACAATAATATAGCTTTAAATTATTCAAATCAGGGATATTTTGATAAGTCAATTGAGTATTATTTAAAGTCTATAAAAATCAAAACAGATTTAGCTGATAAAGATGGAATTGGATGGACATTAAACAATATTGGAGAAGTACATAGAAAGCAAAAAAATTATAACAAGGCGTTAGAATACTATAATAATTCGTATAATATTTTCAATGAAATTGAGGATAAAAAAGGGATAGCAGCTAATCTAAATAATATTGGCTTATTGAAATTTGAAACAAAAAGTATTGATTCAGCATTGTTTTATGTAAAAAAAGCTTTATTAATTTCAGAAGAAGCAAATCTCAAAAAACTTATATCTCAATGTTATACTAATTTAGGCAGTATTTACTCAACTCTTTCGAATTATGACATTGGAATTGAATATTATTTTAAATCTTACAAAATTGCTGAAGAACTAAAAGACGGTGAAGCTATCGCTACTGTTTTATATGAACTTGGTAATTTATATATAAAAAAATCAGTTTCTGTAACCTCAAAAATTGATAAAATTAACTTATTAAAATTATCTGATGAATATATTTCAAAATCAATTAATGTAGCGAAAGAATTAAATCTTAAGCTTATTGTTAATGGCTCTGCATTACAATTATTTAGAATAAATAAAGAGCTAAATAATTTTGAAAAAGCGTTGAATTATGCCGACCTCTTCATAATAACAAAAGATAGCATGTTCAACGAAGAAAAAACAAGAGCCATAGCCGATATGGAAACCAAATACGAAACCGAAAAGAAAGACCTCGAAATAAACAACCAAAAACTTACAATCGAAAAAAACGAAAAACTTTTAAGGCAAACAATAATTATTATTGCTTTAATTGCTTTATTCCTGCTTACAGCAATTATTTTATGGCTACGAACCAGAGCAAAAAATATTCAATTGGTTAAGCAAAATCTTGATATTGTTAAATGTCAAAAAATTCACAAATCAGAGGTTGTGAAAAAAGAAATTCAGCCACAACTTTCACAATCTATTTATGATAAGCTACTTGTAAAATTTGAAGAAGAAAAAATTTATACAAAAACCGATTTAACGCTTGATAATCTTGCAGAAATATTGCAAACCAACCGAACTTATTTATCGCAGGTTATTAACGAACAGTTTAATGTGAATTTCAGCACTTTGCTTAACAAATACAGAGTAAACGAAGCACGTAATATTTTATCCGACAAAAACTCAGATGTGCCTATAAAACTATTGTATATGCAATTAGGCTTTAATTCAATGGCTACTTTTTATGAAGCATTTAAAAAACATACTGGAATTACACCTTCGTTTTTCAGAAAACAAGCGGTGAAGGAAATTTAATTTAGGATTTGGGAATTTAGGATTTAGGATTTGGAATTTAGGATTTGGGATTTGCAAATTTAGGATTTAGGATTGACTGTTAAAGCCCCAAGTTCCAAATTCAAAGCCCCAAGCTAAACTTATAAACTTTTCAACTCTTCAACAACAAACTTCAAACCACAAACCACAAACAATTCTGTCTTTCCCTTCCCACACCTCTCTAACTCTCCTAAGGAGAGAACCGCCCAAGCTCCGCAACGACAAACAACAAACCACAAACAACAAACAATTCTTTCTTCCGAATTGATAAATCCATAAACATCTTATTTGTAAACCAGCATATTGCACATTATTTTTGATTCTGCAATAAGGCATCATTTTTTATTGCTTTAACCAATACAAATTGCATAATTATTAATATAAAAAGTTCTAGCTCTTGTACAATATTCTGCTTTCTTTAAACAATAATATGAAAGTACACAATAGGATACGAAATATTCGCATTGCTAAAGGCTATACACAAGAGTTTGTAGCCGAAAAGCTCGGTATTGATTCTGTTAATTATGGTAGAATAGAGCGTGGTATTACTAAAATTACTGTTGAGCGTTTGCAACAAATTGCTCTGATATTAGAAGTTAAAGTTTCTATACTAATTGACGGAACACACGAAGCAGTTAAAAATGAGGCATGTAATAATTCATGTTTAGAAAAAGACGAAATACTAAAGCTTA
>MEND01000227.1:10517-19552 GCA_001768975.1 Bacteroidetes bacterium GWA2_31_9
CCAATAACGAAATGAGCAAAATGCTATTTGAAGAGCATAATAAAATTAAAGATTGCTGGAAAGAGTTGATTGAAGTGATTAAAAAATTGAAATAATAAATTGATAATGATAATATTAAATACCACTAATTACACAAATCAATAATGAAACTTACAGGAAACAATAATAATTTCATCATTAATAACTTGATATACAAGCCTGTGTTCAAGATTAATTCTGCGAGACCAGCAATTTGTAAGCTGATGTTTAAGTGGTTCGGGTTTGCCTATTCCCTCAAATGGAGTTCTGTCTATAGCTTGAATAAGTTCGTTAATTTTTTTGAAAACCTGTTTATCACTTATTGCCCATTCCTGATAAGCTTTAAAAGCTTTTGGTTCAAAAGTAATATTATGAGTCATTCGTTTACAAGTTTTTTTGAGTACTCTTCAAATTCCTTAGCTGTGAAACGAATAAGATTTTTATTTTTCTTTACTTCTTTAATTGCATCGTTAAGTGCTTTTTTGTTTGCAGGTGTACTTAACAAATATTCAGTTTCATCTTGTACTTGCTTAACAGTAATCTCTATTTCATTGTTTTTAAATAGAGCTTTTACCGAATCAATAAAATTAGATTTTAATTCAGAAGCTTTTAATTTAAATACTGTTTCCATAACTCAAAGTTTATTACAAAAATACAAAACAATTGATATAAATAAAAATAAATTAAAAATGATTGATTATGAAAAATCTGTGTAAAATCCGTTTAATCGGCGTTTTCGGCGTTCTATTCTTTATGTAAGCTCGAAATCGAAAAGTTCTTTGACCTGTATGTTTAAGGCACGGGCAATTATAAAAACAGTGCTGAGGGTTGGATTTATTTTGCAAGTTTCGATACGTGCAATTTGACTTAACTCAAGCCCCGACTTAAAAGAAAGTTCCTCTTGTGTAACACCAAGTTGCTTACGAATTTCTTTTAAACGAGCAGCAAAAGCCTGTAACCCTTTTTCGTCGAAAACACGTGTTCGTTTCATTCAACGAAGTTGAGTAAAGAATGAAAAATATATTATGGCATGTATGCCATAATTAAAAAAATATTAATTTTGGTTTAAAAATCAGCGGAAGCCGAAAAGCAAAAGTTCTTAATCAATAATTTATAACGATTGATAAACAAAATTGAGTTATTTAAGTATATAAAACAAAGAATTGTCAAAATGAATAAATTAACTCAATCAAATAAAATAGAAAGTTTTAAATTTACTGAAATTAAATTGAAAATAATAATCAAATAGCTTAACTCATCATAATAAATAAAATTATAAAATGAAGACACCTAAACTAATATTGACAATTTTCATAACACTGATTGTACTTTATACTTTTGCACAAAATGATAGTATAACTGTAAAAGAAATTATTAAAGTTGGTAATGCTGGAATGAAAAATTATCTTGAAAAAATACCAGTTGGGAATGAGTCGCTTTATGGCTTTAATAATAGATATGAATTTGAAAATGCTGTATTAAGCAAACCGTATCAGGTTGTTACACTTAATAAGGAGTTTTTTAATGATAACGATATTACAGATAAAAATTATCTAATGCCTACTAATGAATGGAGAGTTCCAATTACTTTAAATGGAGAATATCGTGTATTGCTTACCGTTGCAAAAATGAATGGAGAATTGAAAACAGTTGGTATTGGAGCAGCTATACTTGCAAAAGAATTAGGTGAGTTTGAAAAAAAGCATCCTTCATTAAATCAAGTTGGTACGATGCTAAGAGTATACCAATTAACAAGTGATTTTGTACTATTAACGCCAAATGATTCTATCTCATTACAACAAGCATATCCTCTAACATCGGCAAATATAGCATTAGGGAATAATAATGATAAAAGCACAAAATATTCATTATCACAGTTATTACCATTAATAAAAAAGAATATTAACAGTAATAAAAATTAGAATATGAAAAAAAAATTCTATAAAGAATTAGCTGTAATAATATTAGCATTTTCTTTAAGTATCAAGCTTAGCGCACAAGTACTGAATGTACCACAAATTAATCAAGAACATTCAAATTGGTGCTGGGATGCATCTTCAAAATGTATTCTTGATTATTATGGACATGTTGAAACACAGTGTGCAATTGCAAATTATGCATGGAATAGAAGCGATTGTTGTGGCGATACATCTTTCAATTGGGAACATGCTTGTAACAGTACTAATATATTATATCCTCTAGGGGGGTCAGTTCAGGATGTTCTTGCTCACTTTGGAAATATTCAAAGCACAGGATGGTATATTTATACACCTTCACTTTCTGATATACAAACAGAAATTAGCAATCAAAGACCTTTTATTTTTGCATGGCAATGGTCAGCTGGAGGTGGTCATGCTTTAGTTTGTCATGGTATTATTGGAACTGATATTGCAATCATGGATCCTTGGTATGGTGAAGCATCGAATATTTGGGATTACAACTGGGCTATAGATGGAACAGGGTCTGAAGGCACTCACACTTGGGAACGAACTTTAACTATGGACATTTCTCCATTTTATTCATGTACTGATAACTTTGAACCAAATAATAATGGGAGTACTGCAACAATTGTTTTTGCCTCACCATTAACAGGTTCAGCAAATTATACGTTACAAGGTACAAATATTGGTTTTTACGATGACCAAGATTGGTATAAGATAGACTTAAATACGCAGGGTAATTTACAAATCAATCTTTCAAATCTACCATACAATTATGATTTATTTCTTTACCCTGATGCAACTGGAAGTACATTTCTCTCATACTCAAATAAAACACTCGATTCTAATGAAGTAATTAACTATCATAATTCTTCCACAGGTTTAGTGCATTTATATGTAAAGATTTTAGCTGCTTATCCTACTGATTATTGGACAAGTTCGTGTTACAATATTCAATTTATTTTTACACCAAGTTCATCTTGTTCGCTTACAGGAATTACACCAAGTTGCATATATCCAGGGTCTGGAACTTCACCCGGTACAACAATTACAACTACTACACCAACAATTACATGGAATGCAGTAACAGGTGCAACAAATTATGGTGTTTATATTAGAGATATGGTTTCAAATACATTGGTTGTAAATAATAATTGTGCTTCTACAGCAACAAGTTATACTGTCCAATCTGGTATTTTATCAGATGGGGGAAAATATAGATGGAATATAATTGCTACAGATGGTTGTGGTAACGCTTGTGAAAGTAATTATGCAGAACCAAAGTATTTTCAAGTTCAAACAACAAGTAGTTGTACTCTAACAGGAATAACACCAACACTTGTGTCCCCTGGCAATAGTACATCGCCTGGTCAATCAATAACTACTACAACTCCTACATTAATTTGGAATAAAGTATCTGGTGCAACCAGTTATGGTGTTTATGTAAGAGATTTGGTTTCCAATATTTTAGTTATTAGTAACGATTGTGTTGGTTCTGACACAACCTTTACTATCCCTTCAAGTATATTAAACAATCAAGGTCAATATAGATGGAATATTATAGCAAAAGCAAGTTGTGGAAGTACTTGTGCAAGTTATTATTCAAATAAGTTTTATTTTCAAATTCAAACAAGTGGTAGTTTGCCCGATTTAGTTATAAATAATCAATCTTTAAGCTCTTCAACAGTTTCACAAGGTGGTAGCATTACAGCATATTGTGGCGAGAGTAATATTGGTATTGCAACAGCAAGTACAAATTCAGTATCACTATATCTTTCAACAGATGCAGTTTTAACACCAAGTACAAATGGTGACACATACTTAGGATTTATAACTATTCCCTCTATTGATGCAGATAGCAGCAGTATTATTAATTCAAAGACAATTCAAATACCAAACGGAACAGCTTCAGGCAATTATTATATTTGCTTTTGGGCTGATGGTGGACAAATTGTTAGTGAGAGTAACGAAAATAATAATGTTGCTTTTAAGCAAATAAGTATAACTAATTTTATTCAATATTCTGATGGGACTCTTGATACTTCTTTTAACCATATTGGTAAAGTTACAACTTCTATAGGTAGTGGCGATGCAATGAGTTTTTCTGTAGCTCTACAGAGTGATGAGAAAATTATTGTTGCTGGTACCTCAAATGATGAATTTGCTGTGGCAAGATATAATATAAATGGAACCCTTGATAGTACTTTTAGCTTTGATGGTATAGTATCTACTTTAATTGGCAATACTGGTAATTCTACTTGGAATCAATCTGTTGCTATTCAAAGTGATGGTAAAATTATTGTTGTTGGTCAAATTTACCCATTTGATTTTGCCGTAATAAGATATAATACTGATGGTACTCTTGATAATACTTTTAGTTCAGATGGTAAGATAATAACACCTGTGGGAAGTTTTATAGATGAATCTTGTGCAGTAGCTGTACAATCTGATGGTAAAATAATTGTTGGGGGATCTTCATATATAAATCTATCAAATTCATCTTTTGCATTGGTTCGCTATAATACAAATGGGGCACTTGATAATACCTTTGGTAATAATGGAAAAATAATTACTTCATTGGGTAATGGAATAGCTAAAGGTAATTCAGTAGCAATTCAACCTGATGGAAAGATAGTTGTAGCAGGTCATTCTGACAATGGTTCAAATTATGATTTTGCTGTAGTACGTTACAATACAAATGGAACTCTAGATAATTATTTTGGGTCTAACGGCAAAATAACTACGTCTATTGGTAACGGTAATGATGAAGGTCATTCTGTAGTAATTCAATTTGATGGGAAGTTTATTGTAGCTGGTAGCACATATAATAGTTCGAGCCAGGGTAATGATTTTGCAATTGTACGTTATAATACAAATGGAACCGTTGATAGTTCATTTAGCTTTGATGGCATAGTTATTACTCCAACTTTTGTTGGGGCATCTTCTGTTGCTATACAAGAGGATGGTAAATATGTTGTTGCTGGTGGTTATTCATTAATACGATATAATTTGGATGGTACCCTTGACAGTACATTCTCAAATGATGGTATAATAAATCCTGTTTTCGGTGGTGTAAATTCTGATATTTCTGTAGCAATACAATCTGATGGTAAAATCATTGCTGTAGGAACTAGTGTTAATGTTTATGATAAATTTATATTTGCAATTAATCGGTACAGTTTTAAACAAATTACTACGTTAATAACAAATGTTTCTAATGTAAGTTGCAATGGAGGGTACAATGGTTCCGCTACTGTTGCAGTAACAAACGGAACAGCACCATACACTTTTTTATGGAGTACAACACCTCCACAAACAACAGCTACAGCAACTGGATTAAGTGCTGGTAATTATACGGTCACTATTACAGGTGCAAATGGTGCTACAGCTACTTCAAATGTAACAATTACACAACCTTGGTCAATATATGCTAATATTTTGTCTTTTACAAATGTGTCATGTAATGGAGATAGTAACGGAACTGTGACTATATCCGCATTTGGAGGGAATCCACCTTATACTTATTCGTGGAATACAAATCCGACTCAATGTACATCAATTGCTACTGGCTTATTTTCAGGCAATTACACGGCTACTGTTTCAGATGAAAATGGCTGTCAAAGCACAACAAGCGTTACCATAGATCAACCATTAGAGATTTTAATAGATATTAGTTCAAAAACTGATGTAAGTTGCTTTGGTATCAATAATGGTGCAATCAATATTACTGTAACTGGAGGTGTGGCACCGTGTAATTATAGTTGGTCTAATGGAGATACAACACAAAATATTTCTGGTTTAACATATGGGAATTACATAGTAACTGTAACTGATAATAATAATTGTTCAAAAATTTCAACTTGTACAATAACTCAACCTGCTTCAATATCAATTTCTAACAATGTTACAAATGCAAGTTGTGGTAATAATAATGGTTCAATTGATATTTCGGTTAGTGGAGGTTCTTCACCTTATACTTATTACTGGTCTAATGCTACTACAACACAAAATATTAATAATCTTGAAGTTGGTAGCTATAAAGTTACTATAACAGATTTTAATGGATGTCAAAGTATATCTTCTTTTATTAGTGTATCAGAAATTACGTTACCATTAATAACATTACAGCCACAGCCTTTTAACGATACTTTATGTATTGGTCAAAATGTGTCATTTAAAATAAAAGCTACTGGTGATTCACTAAACTATCAGTGGCTAAAGAATGGAATAAATTTACAAGGAGCTACAGACAGTACGTTTAGTATTAATTTAGTTACTTTTTCAGATTCAGGAAATTATTCCTGTAACATAAGTAATACTTGCGGTTCTGTTACAAGCAATTATGTATATTTATATGTAAGCCCAAACTCATTACCAAGCATTGTTTCACATCCAGTAAATCAAAATGCTTGTATTGCAGATTCTGTTTCATTTAATATTGTTGCCATTGGTGGTTTTTTAAATTATCAGTGGTCTAAAAATAATGTAAATATTAATGATGCAAATAACCTTTCATATTCTATATCATCAGTATCTCAAGCCGATAATGGTAATTATTCATGTTTTATAAGCAATAATTGTGGGAGTATAACGTCAGATTATGCAACATTAACAGTATCATCTAAACCTCAAACAAGTAATATTTCAGGTTTTACGAATGTAACAGTTAATCAAACACCTACCTATACGGTTACAAATCACTCAGGTTCAACATATAATTGGATAGTAACAGGTGGCACACAACTAAGTGGTGGTAATACAAGTTCTGCTTATATAAAGTGGACAAATCCGGGCATTGGTAAAGTTCAGGTTATAGAAACAAACAATGGTTGTATTGGCGATACTGTTAGCTTATCGGTAACAATTACTACAGATATTGAGGAATTAGATAATTCTGAATTATTTATGTTAATGCCAAATCCTAACAGTGGAATATTTCAATTAATTTGCGAAATAAGCCAATCAAGTGAAATTTCAATTAAAATTATTGATAATTTAGGTAAAGTAGTTTACAAAGAAAATCCACAAAAATATTCAGGTAAAATTACCAAAGAAATTAATCTTAATAATTGCCCTGATGGTGTTTATACTTTTCAATTAACTGTTGATGAGAAGGTTTATAAGAGGATGGTTGTGGTGCAGAAATAAAGTTTAAATTAAATATTATGACAGAAACTAAAAATTCTAAAAGCGACAGGAGCAATTGGGTAATTGCGATACTAACAGCTATTTATGTTTTGTCTTTTATTTATTTTACTTGGAGACCGTTTGATAAAGATATTATTGAAGTTAAATGTGCAAATGACTTATTTTTAAAGCATGATTGGGGAAATATTATTTTTGACCAGTTTTTTCATATTAGAAATTCTGGTCAATTACAAGGGAATATTACTAAAATTGAAGGTTTAATAAAAGGTGTAGATGAGGAAAAATATAAAAGAAAAATTAAAGCAATAAATTATAACTATGTAGGTTATAATAGTAGTTATCCTTTTTTGGAAATACTTTTGAATCCTAACGAATTATATGATATTTTTTTTAGTTTTTATAAAGAAGCATGTAAAGAAAACTTAGATACAATTGCATACTATAAAAGCAAAATTTATGATGAAATAATTAAAATAAGAAGTAATTCCAAATACATTGACCTTGCAAGGTTGCCTATTGAAATTAGCGATTCATCATTTAAAAAAATAAAAAAATTTATTTATAAAAGTGGTTTAGAGGATATAAAAGAAGGCTCATATGAATATATCGTGCAGATTTGGAAAAATAATGAAAATTCACCATTTTTTACTAAATGCTACTCTTTTGAAATATACAATATACAAATTGAGCAACTTAAAGAATCTGTTAAGGATTATAAAAGAGGCAATTTCTTTTATTCAGAGCCACTATCTAGTCCAAACTATTTTATTAAAGTGAAATTAAGCGAAATTGTAAAAACTGATGAAAGATATAAGCATCTTGTCGATGAATGTAATAAATAATCTATGAACTTTATTTTCTAAAGTTTGCATTGTATAATAAATTTGTTAGTTATGATTTAAATTACCAAGTGGCATTTACTACCTTCACCTAACCAATGAAAATGAATCAATTGTGAGGAAAATAGTAATTGAAAAATAAACAGTGCTAAACATTTTTGAAGTCCTATAATTAAAACATAAATATTTTTTGTATTTTTGAGTAACAAAATAAAAAATATATGCAACAAGTAACTATAAAAATCGGCGAATCGTATATAAATCATAATTTTAGCGAAGAAAAAATAAAATATTTACTAAAATTCATCAATTCAATTACCGATGAAACTGACGAAAAAACAGACTTAATGAAAGAAATTGAAATTAGTTTGCAACAAGTAAAAAAAATACGTAATGGAGAATTGCCTCGCAAATCTATAAAACAAATGATAGATGGCAAATAAAGTAACACCTACACCGTATTTTGAAAATAAGTATAAGAAGCTTTCAAAGAAATTTCCATCATTAGGTTCAGAATTATTAAATTTAGAAAACGAACTAAAAGAAAATCCAACACTTGGCGAATCGCTTGGAGCAAATATTTACAAAGTACGTATAGCCAGTAAAGATAAGGGCAAAGGCAAAAGTGGTGGTTTTAGAATAATTACTTATTTGGTTCATGAAGTTAAAAATTCAATAGAAATATTTTTAATAACAATTTACGATAAATCAGAAGAAAGCTCAATTTCAATTTCATCATTAAAAAAAATAGTAAAAATGATATTTGGCTATTGATGCTGATTTTGTAAACCTCAAAACTCATTATTAAAAAACTATTAAAAAGAAAATGAATCAATTGTGAGAAAAAATAGTAATTGAAAAATAAATTGCTGTTCTATTTCAGCATTATTTATTATTTTTGCACAAATGATTAAGCAAAATGGATAATTTAAAAATTAAATCTAATCAACTTTTAGCCACAGTTTCGCTAAAATTTGAACGCTATCTTTCTGCTCAAATCGAATGGAATTGGAGGCTTAACGGCATACTTGGTGCAAGAGGCACAGGTAAAACAACACTTTTGCTTCAGCAATTAAAACAAAATCACGGA
>MEND01000228.1:0-4764 GCA_001768975.1 Bacteroidetes bacterium GWA2_31_9
CCTTACCAGAGTTATGAACTCTGGCAGGGTTCCTAAATAAAGTTTAACACTATCAAATTAAAAAAATGATAGATTACAAATGCAAATTAGAAGAAGGTAAATTTTATCACATCTATAATCGTGGTAATAATAGCGATACAATATTCTATAATAATGGCAATTACGAATATTTCCTAAAAAAATACGACGAATACTTATCTGATTATATAGAAACATATACTTTTTGTTTGTTGCCAAATCATTTTCACTTGTTGGTGAGGGTTCAAAACCAAAACCCTGCCAGAGTTTTGAACTCTGGCAGGGTTTTGAACTCTGGCAGGGTTATAATACCAAAAGACATTTCACTTAAATTTTCACACTTCTTTAATTCTTATAGTCAGTCTATCAACAAACAACAAAACCGACATGGCAGTTTGTTTGAAAAACCATATAGGCGTATTGAAGTTAATTCAATGCAGTATCTGCAAAATCTAGTTTTTTATATTCATGCAAATCCTCAGCTTCATGGCTTAACCGATGATTTCAGAACCTATAAGTGGAGTAGCTATCAACGAATTTTAATTGACAAACCAAGTAAATTATTTAAAAAAGAAGTAATAGAATGGTTCGACGATAAAGAAAATTTCATAAATTATCATTTGCAAAAAATTGAATCAGAGACAATTAAACATCTTTTATTAGAATAAATAAAACGTTAAATAACTCTGCCAGAGTTTGAAACTAATACATCAAATAACTCTGCCAGAGTTTTGAACTAATACGTCAAATAACTCTGCCAGAGTTTTGAACTAATATGTCAAATAACTCTGCCAGAGTTTGAAACTCTGGCAGAGTTATAAAAAATTAATATATGATAAAAAGAACCCTATATTTTGGAAATCCGGCTTATTTGAATCTTCACAATTCGCAATTAATTGTAAGATTACCCGAAGTCGAAAAAAATCAAAGCTTATCCGAAAATTTTAAAAAAGAAGCAGCAGCTAGTATTCCTGTCGAAGATATTGGAATAGTTATACTTGACCATTATCAAGTTACAATTACTCAAGGTTTGTTAACCGCTTTGCTCGAAAATAATGCTGTGGTTGTAACATGTAATGCAAAGCATCACCCCGAAGGTTTATTAATGACACTAAGTGGAAACACAATACAATCGGAACGTTTTGCCAGTCAAATAGAAGCTAGTGAACCACTTAAAAAGCAACTTTGGGCTCAAACTATTAGCCAAAAAATAAAAAATCAAGCAGCAGTTTTAAAAATGAATAATGTTGATAATAGTTATTTAATCCCTCTTTATAAAAATATAAAAAGTGGCGATAGCGATAATTGTGAGGCTACTGCAGCTGCTTATTACTGGAAACATATTTTTAAAACCCTGCCAGAGTTTGAAACTCTGGCAGGGTTACAAACTCTAGCAGGGTTTAAACGAGAAAGAGAAGGCAACTCGCCAAACAATTTTTTAAACTACGGTTATGCAATATTACGTGCAACAATGGCAAGAAGCGTAGTTGGTGCAGGTTTGCAACCAACTCTCGGCATACATCATCATAATCGCTATAATGCCTTTTGCCTTGCCGATGACCTAATGGAACCGTATCGCCCCTATGTTGATTTAGTTGTTTGTGAAATACTGAAAACTAATAAATTAAACGATGATATACCAAAAGAAATAAAAGTTGAATTATTAAAAATTCCAGCAATTGATGTTAATATTGATGGCGAAAAAAGTCCTTTAATGATTGCCACACAACGAACAGCAGTAAGTCTGGTTAAATGCTTTGAAGGCGATTATCGAAAAATTGCTTATCCCGAACTAGACTAATTGGATTTAGAGATTTAGAGATTTAGAAATTTAGAATTTGGAAATTTAAACGAGTAATCAGTACTAGGTATTCAGTAATTAGTAATCGGAACACTATAACCTTATACCCTTATAACCTATAACCTAAAACCATATAACCTATAACCATATAACCTATACCCTTAACCTATAACCTAAAACCATATACCCTATACCCTTAAACCCTATAACCTATAACCTATACCCTTATAACCTATAACCTATAACCAAAACCATATACCGTATAAACAAACTTGAAGCAAATTAACCATGTAATTATAACTTGAAACCTCAAACCCTCATATATGTACGAACGTTTAAATGCTTACAGAGTTATGTGGACACTAGTAATGTATGACTTACCAACCGAAACAAAAAAAGAACGAAAAGCGGCAGCATTATTTCGTAAAGATTTATTGCGTGATGGCTTTAGTATGTTTCAGTTTAGTATGTACGTTAGGCATAGTGCCAGTTCAGAAAATGCAGATGTGCATAAAAAAAGAGTCAAAAAAAATTTGCCTGAATTTGGTAAAGTTGGAATTTTACAAATTACCGATAAGCAATTTGGGCAGATGGAAATTTTTTATGGTCAGAAACCAGCTATAAGGCAAGATATACCACAGCAATTGGAATTATTTTAATTTTTAACTCTGCCAGAGTTTAAAACTCTGGCAGAGTTAAAAAAAATTAGAAATGAAAAAATCCGACCATTAGATCGGATTTTTGTTGATAAACATCATTTTTTTAATCGCTAAAATCTTTGAAATCGCAGATACAATAAGGCTTTTAAGCCTATCAGTTGTTTATCAATACGTCAAAGATACAATTTGAAAGCAAATCACAACCAGGATTCGATTCTTCAATCTCGAACAATCGTTGTTTATCAATACGTCAAAGATACAATTTGAAAGCAAATCACAACACGATTATAAAACAATATGCGGCACTCCCAGTTGTTTATCAATACGTCAAAGATACAATTTGAAAGCAAATCACAACTATTAAAACATGAATAATCTGTAAGCGTGGTTGTTTATCAATACGTCAAAGATACAATTTGAAAGCAAATCACAACTACGCAAATTATTATAAATAAAAATATCAAGTTGTTTATCAATACGTCAAAGATACAATTTGAAAGCAAATCACAACATCAATTGATTGCTTATATAAACTAATAGAGTTGTTTATCAATACGTCAAAGATACAATTTGAAAGCAAATCACAACAGCACTTACAGCCATTAATTTTACAAATACGTTGTTTATCAATACGTCAAAGATACAATTTGAAAGCAAATCACAACAAGCCAGTAATTACATAAAATAATAGATGTGTTGTTTATCAATACGTCAAAGATACAATTTGAAAGCAAATCACAACTACACTATGCTTTGTACAATGTGCTAAAATGTTGTTTATCAATACGTCAAAGATACAATTTGAAAGCAAATCACAACAAGATGCTACAAGTATAGAACGATGGAATAGTTGTTTATCAATACGTCAAAGATACAATTTGAAAGCAAATCACAACGAAGATAAATCTAATACTATAAAATCAGCAGTTGTTTATCAATACGTCAAAGATACAATTTGAAAGCAAATCACAACTTAATGAAGTAGTTGCACGATTAATAATAGTTGTTTATCAATACGTCAAAGATACAATTTGAAAGCAAATCACAACTTTATTATAAAACAATATCCGGCACTCCCAGTTGTTTATCAATACGTCAAAGATACAATTTGAAAGCAAATCACAACATATTGAAAGTGACCATTTTTCAATACAAGGTTGTTTATCAATACGTCAAAGATACAATTTGAAAGCAAATCACAACCATCTCTGTAACTTTCAGGATTTAACTCAGGTTGTTTATCAATACGTCAAAGATACAATTTGAAAGCAAATCAC
This sequence comes from Bacteroidetes bacterium GWA2_31_9, assembly GCA_001768975.1. Lineage (GTDB taxonomy): Bacteria > Bacteroidota > Bacteroidia > Bacteroidales > GWF2-33-38 > GWA2-31-9. The sequence continues at coordinate 3,756 of MEND01000228.1, forward strand.
AACGGAGCAGTATTAGTTGGTGCAACTGGAAAGTTGTTTATCAATACGTCAAAGATACAATTTGAAAGCAAATCACAACGATGATAGTTCAATGAATTTCATTCAAAGAGTTGTTTATCAATACGTCAAAGATACAATTTGAAAGCAAATCACAACTCTAAATAGACGTTACCCTTTTCACTTAAAGTTGTTTATCAATACGTCAAAGATACAATTTGAAAGCAAATCACAACTATGCCATCTTATTTGTTTTTTCGTTTTTTGTTGTTTATCAATACGTCAAAGATACAATTTGAAAGCAAATCACAACGTCGCCTGCTTGTTTTGCCGATAACATTTGGTTGTTTATCAATACGTCAAAGATACAATTTGAAAGCAAATCACAACCAAGAAGTTGTATCATTGCAAGGATTCAATGTTGTTTATCAATACGTCAAAGATACAATTTGAAAGCAAATCACAACTGCGACCCTACAAGAATGATTATTGGCGACGTTGTTTATCAATACGTCAAAGATACAATTTGAAAGCAAATCACAACTATACAGGCGATAAGACAATCGGAAATGACGTTGTTTATCAATACGTCAAAGATACAATTTGAAAGCAAATCACAACCTTGCAATTGAAAGTAAGATAAATAATATTGTTGTTTATCAATACGTCAAAGATACAATTTGAAAGCAAATCACAACATTCCAATTTGTAGCAACATCAACAATTTCGTTGTTTATCAATACGTCAAAGATACAATTTATTCGCAATAGCTTTGTTTTTATTGGTGATCATGAGGGCTTCGCCGTTGAAAGCAAATCACAATGAAATGGTATAAGGGAAAAAGGTATCGAGTTGATTATCAATTGTGTATTTTTTGTCGAATTGCTAACACACTAAGCTTAACTTTGTTGAGGGCTTCACCATTCAAAAAGTTTTTTTGCTGTACTTTAAATATTACGTTATCCGTTCAGTTGAATAATAAAAGAATAATATTTAAATTTTTATCACAATA
>MEND01000228.1:4803-10366 GCA_001768975.1 Bacteroidetes bacterium GWA2_31_9
TTTTTACCATCTGGTCCTCCAAACTGATCAGCATATCCGTCAGAAAAAATATAAATTGTATCATTATCTTGAACATCAATCTCATGCATTGTAAATTCATTCATTACAAGATGAATAGCTATTGGCATTTTGTCGCCTTTATATTCAATTAATTCTGAATTTCGAATTATGTATAAAGGATTATTTGCTCCTGCATATTTCAGCTTCATATTACTTTTATCGAAAGAACAAAACGAAATATCCATTCCATCTTTTTGCTCACTGTAACCACCTTTTTGCTGTAACGAACGCATTATTAACTGACGTAGTTCGTTAAGAATTTGATTTGGTTCAAGTATATTTTCCTTATTTACAATTTCATTTAAAAATGCAACACCAAGCATGCTCATAAATGCACCAGGAACACCATGACCTGTACAATCGGCTGCTGTAAATATTAATGTGTTGTTTTTTGACGTTGCCCAATAGAAGTCACCACTAACAATATCACGAGGTAAGAAAAGAATAAAGTAGTCTTTTAAATATTCTTTAAATAAATCTTCTTTTGGAAGAATTGCTTTTTGAATATTTTTAGCGTAATAAATGCTATCGGTAATTTCCTTTGTAAGCTGAATCTGCTTTTCGTTAATTTCGTTCAGCATTTTTTGCTGATTATCGCTAATTTTAATTAGAGTTTTTGTTTGTCGAAGCAGTTTTTTATAATCTTTACAAAGCTTACGAAACTCTGGAAGCAACTCATTATTAGCAAATAATTCGCTGTCACAAAACTCCAATGCTTTATTTAAAGCTCCTTCTTCGTAATCAAAAAGATTGTTTGCCTCCATTTATTTTCTTTTTTTGCCGTTAAGACACTAAGACGCTAAGACGCTAAGTTTTTTATATTTTACATTCTTATTTATTTTTTGTGCCTTAGCGACTTAGCGATATTATTAATCTTCTACTAAATTAAAATTAAGGTCTAAATCTTCTCTAAAATCTTCGCCCGACTCAAGTGCTGCATCATTTTCTGAATCGTAATGCCAGTTAACAACTATTTCTTTACCTTCAGCATGAGCATCTTCAAGCATATCTAGAATTGTCATAACACATTTTGAACTGCTTGTATTGAGATAAACCAGTTTAAACTTTACATTAACCTTTGAGGTTGCTTGTGTAAGATATTCTTTAATCCAAGAAAATACTGGTTGATAAAAAGTTGTAGAATCCTCGGGATAAGATTGACCTGAAATTTCAATTAAATTGTTTGTAGCATCTAGATTAATATCAGGAGTTGATTTTGTTGATTTATATATTAAATTTTCCATGAGAATTAATTATTTGTGATTTTTACATAAAGTGAAAAAAATACTTGTTTATCGTCAACATCTTGAAAATGATACTTTAATGGCTCATTCGATTTTCTTGCAATATCTAAAAGACCAATTCCAGCACCTTTACCAACTTTTAATTCATCATTTTTAAGCTTTTGCTTATAAAGTTGTTTAACTTCAGCTTTATCTAATTTATTAATTTCAAGAATACTGTTTTCGATAGTCTCTCTTTTTGATATATCAACCAAATTTCCACAAAGTGTAAAGTAATCATCTCCAGCTTTTCCAATAATTGCTATTCCTTCGGAATATGATGCCTCATCTTCGCTTTCCTGAATTTTCCCATCAGAGTGATTCATAATATTTTGAACCTGCTCAACAAAAACCGAGAATACTTTCATAGAAGTATTCATAGAGTTTGTCTCTTTTTCTATTTTTCGTCGCATCATTTCACCAATTTCCTCTACAATTCCTCTTGTAAAAGGCCCTGAATAGCAATATAAAATGCCATCACGATTTAATTGGTTGTTAAATGAATATAAATCTTCAATTTTCATTTATAATATTTTTCGATTTTTACTTAGATGATCTTACTATTGAGAAAGAACCTGCATTTACTGAATATGATGCTGAGGTGTCTGCACATGTTCCAGAAAATGTTCCTTCTATTACTCCTCCAACTGCTCCATATTTTGTAATTTGTACATAACTTCCTCCTAAAAGACCCATATTATTTTGATTTCCTGGGTTAATATATACAGTATTCATTTCTCCATCAATATTATATGTACCAGTAGTATTAACATTACTTAGATAAAAACTAATAGTACCATCAGCACCTGAACAATAAATTACAGTTTTATTTCCATACAGTGAATCAACTTGATAATAAGCTTCAAAAGATTCAAAATTACTAAACAATTGGTTTTGATATGCACCACCATTTAGTTTATATTGCATTAAATTAGTAGTTGCTGCAGGAGCAATTTTAGCACAAGTCCATGAAGAAAAATGTTGAACAGAACCAACATATTGACCTGCTCCATTTTTAGAAGCAGTTCCAGAAGCTACATAAGCTGATTTAGTTACATCAAAAGTGTATAATGTTATTTCTTGAGGTGCATCTGCTAATTTACTTTGAGGAATTGTCATAGCAATTGATGCCATAGAGTCAGTACCTTCAAAAGCCAACATGTTATCATTATCATCCATTAAGTCAACTCTTAATACACCAAAAGATTCTAAATTTGCTCCACTTTCATCTAATATTTTTGAACTACCATCTAAAAATCTTTCGTAATTAGAAGTTGTAGGATCAATATAAACCATATCAAGGTTAACATTTCCAGAATATGTATTTCCACTTGCATCTTTAAAATTATTTCCAGGTAATGAAACATTAGCATTACTTGACGTTAAAGTTCCACCAGCTGAAGCATCAAAATTTGTAGTACAAGCCATACCACTAGTTAAGTCTATCATTGAAATATTTAGACTCAATGTACTACTAACACTTTCAAAACGAGAAACCGAAATAAATCCCGATTTTTTAAAATAAATAGCAAGTTTCCCTGAAGGTTTTGTAATTTCAGTTATAGAAAAAGCTCCGTTTGCATCGGTAGTAGCAGTCTTACCATTTGCAGTTATGGTAACTCCACTTAAAACGACATCATCCTGATTATAAACAATACCTGAAATAGATAAAGTTGTAGGTGTTGGCGTAGGAGTTTCTTCTTCTTCTTTTTTCTTACAACTTGATACAATAATAACAGTTGCTAAAAAAACGATAGCTAGGCTAAAAAGTAATTTTTTCATAATTGTGTGTTTTTGATTATTTAGTAAAATTAATAATTTATTTTATTTTTTTACAACTGATAATAATTAATTTTCAGGTAACAACTCAATACTATTGATTCGCAGATCTTATCATAGAAAACGAACCATTACTTACAGTATATGTGTATGTTCCATCAATACATGTTCCACTAAAAGTACCTTCAATTAAACCTCCAACAGAATCATATCTTGTAATAATTATTGTTCCACTTTGCATAGTTATTTGGCTTGAACCAGGAGGAGAGAAATGAGCTCCAACACCTGTAGTTATAGTATAGCTACCAACTGACTGTACATTATCTAAACTCATAAAGAAATATCCATCAGAACCGCTACAATCAATATATGTATAATTTGAACCTGACCCAGTTGTATCAACATGATAAAAAGCATAAAACGAATCAAATAAACTAAATGTTTGATTTGTATAAATCCCACCATCAATTGTATATTGAGCACTACCTTGAGAAGGTGCAGAACCAATTTCGGCACAAGTCCATGAAGAAAAATGTTGTACAGAACCTACATATTGACCAGCACCATTTTTGGTAGCAGTACCTGTTGCAACATAAGCAGACTTTGTATTATCATAGGAATATAAGGTTATTGATTGAGGAGCATCAGCAACTTTTGATTGAGGAATTGTTACTCCTATTGAAGCACCAGTAGATTTATAATATGATGAATCGGAATTATATATAATTTCATTTCCATTAGCATCGTGCAATTCAACTCTCATAACACCAAAAGATTCTAAATACTGTCCATATTCATCAACCATATAAGAGCTTCCATCAATCATCTGTGAGAAATTTGAATTATCAGGATTAATCGAAATCATTTGTACTTTAACAGCTCCATTATATTGATTACCATTTACATCTTTATAATTATTAGCAGGTAAGTGAACAAACGAACCATCAAAATTTGTAACAGTAGTTCCTTGCTCTGCCGAGAAAGTAGTTTGAGAAACCATATTGCTTGATAATGCAATCAACGAAACTTTTATATTTATTGACTGACCAACAATTTCATTTCTAGTAAGTGAGATATAACCATTTTTGGAGTATGTTATAGAAACTTTAGTATTTGGTGCTTGAATTAATTTAATATTATATTCACCGTCTGAATTTGTAATATATGATTTTTCATTTATTACTAGAGTAGCTTCAGATATAGCAACATTATTTTGGTCGAGAATCTTTCCAGTTATTGTAACAGTATTAGCACTGCCAAAATATTTTACTTCTTGTTCATCTTTCTTACAACCATATATAAGAACGATTAATGAAATAAATAAAACAAAGTAATTTGATTGTAAATTTTTCATAATGTTAATGTTATTATAATTTTAAAAATAAATGTAAAATTACATAAATTATTTAATATTTTTGATACTTAAATTTATATACATTTCTAAATGCTTAAAAAAATAATTGTTTTAAATCTCTTAATTTTTCTTTCAACATTTATTGTTTACTCTCAAAATGAACTATTTGTTGACAGTTTAATTAATGAAATAAAAAAATCAAAAATTGATACCGTTAAAGCTAATTGCTACATTAATTTAGCAGAATTTTATATAAACTCGCATCCAGATACCTCACTATTCTTTGCAAATAAAGCTTTGGTTTTATTTAAAAAAGAGAATATAATTAAAGGAATTGGAACTTCTTATAATTTAATAGGAAACAATCTTTTACAAAAAGGTGATTACAATAAAGCAAACGAATATTTTTCAAAAGCATTAAACGAGTTTAAATCAATCAATTTTCAAGATGGTATTGGACAATCTATGAATAGTATTGGTTTAACACTTGAAAAGAAAGGCGAATATGATAAAGCTATTATTGAATATGTTGATGCTTTAAAAATAATGGATAAAACCGGAAATTTACTTGGCAAAGCTCGAATATTAAATAACATTGGAACAATTTATTATAATGTCTATCAAAATAATTTAAGAGCATTAGAATATTATCAACAGGTATTAGATATTGTTTTTAAATTAAATCACAAAATGGGAATATCATCGTCATATAATAATTTAGCTTTAGTTTATACATCGTTAGACAGTCTGGAAAAAGCAAAAGATTATTATTACAAGTCATTAGATATTCATTCTTCTATAGGAAATAAATTCGGAATTGCATCATGTTACAGTAATATTGGAAATATTTTTTCGATAGAAAAGAACTATTCAAAAGCAAATGATTATTACCAAAAATCATTAGAGATTAAAATTGAAATAGACGATAAGTTAGGAATAATAGACTCCTATATTAATATTGCAGCAATTTTTTCAAACCAAAATGACTATTTAAATGCAAAAATATATTTTGAAAAAAGCATAACTCTTGCTAGAGAAATAGGTGCAATTGATAGGGAAAAAATTGCAATAAAAGGATTATCAGACT
>MEND01000228.1:10447-19106 GCA_001768975.1 Bacteroidetes bacterium GWA2_31_9
AAAAGAAATAGAAATTTTACAAAAAGATAAAGAACTGCAAGATACTGAATTACAAAAAAAACAACTAAAAATTAAACAACAAACAACACAAATTTACGCATTCATTTCAGGCTTAATTTTAGTATTATTTTTAGCAATAGTTTTATATAGAAATTATCGGAATAAAAAGAAAGCAAACATTATACTTGAAGCTCAAAAACACGAAATTTCTGAAAAAAATCAGGAATTGAATCAACGAAACGAAGAAATTTCGTCGCAACGTGATGAGATTGAACGCCAAAGAGATGTGGTGATTGACCAAAAAAGATTAATCACCGATAGTATTAATTACGCAAGTAATATTCAAGGTGCAATTCTAAGACCTATTACTTACATTAATCAATTATTGACTGATTCGTTTATTCTCTTTAAGCCGAAGGATGTTGTTGGCGGTGATTATTATTGGTATAAGCAATTTGATTATAAGTGTATTATTGTTGTTGCCGATTGTACAGGACATGGTGTACCTGGAGCATTTATGACATTAATTGGAAATGCTGGATTAAATCAAATTATTGCCCTCGAAGGAATTGAAAATCCTGCATTAATACTTCAGGAATTAAATGTTTATGTAAAAAATACTTTACGTCAAAATACCGATAATCTTAAAGCCGATGACGGAATGGATGCTGGAATTTGTGTTGTTGACCTTCCAAATAGAAAATTAACTTACTCTGGTGCAAAAATTTCATTATTCCACTATAAAGACAATGATATTACAGAATATAAAGGAGATAAATGTAGCTTAGGCTACCGAAGAAGCGATGATGATTTTGAATTTACAAACATGGAAATTACAATCGGAGAAAATGAAGCATTTTACATGACTTCTGACGGATTTATTGACATTTCCTATGGTGATAAAAAGTTCCCATTAGGCAAGAAAAAATTTAAAAATATGCTTTTAGAAAATATTGATAAACCAATGAAAATTCAAGGCGAAATACTTGCCGATTTCCTCAATAATCCGAATAAAAAAGAAGTAGAACAAAGAGATGATATTAATGTTTTTGGATTTAGGATTTAGAGGAAGAAGATAGACGTTAGATATTGGAAGTTAGATGGTTATATTGTTCTATTGTTAAATTGTTCTATGTATTTTTCTATGTTTCTATGATTCTATTTGGTAAAGAGAAAAGAGAAGTTAGAAGTTAGAAGATAGATGTTCGGCTTTAGAAGATATAAAAATTAATACTTTTAAACCTATAAACTAATAAACATATATACTATTCAACTAATAAACCTATAAACTATTCAACTTATAAACTATTCAACTTATAAATAAAATGAAAGCAGTAAGCATTATATCAATTATTTACGGATCAATTGTATTAATTTCAGCAATCATATCATTACCAATAATCTATATTGAAAAGATTGTATTTGAAAGAATACCAGCAATGTCACATGGATTTGGAAACTCTATCAATATGTCTGAGATTTTCAGCAATATGTTAGACAAAATGATAATAGTTATGCCATTACAAGCTATAATCAACTTATTACTGCTGATTTCCGGCATCAAAATGCTTAAAAAAAATAATATTGGAATTACTTATGCTAAATATGCTGCAATTTTTAGCATAATTTGGTACATTTTCTATTCAGTTTATATGAAATCTGTGTTTGTTGGAATGTTTAGTATGAATCCCATTTTTGGTTCTATTGGCGAAGGCTTTTACTACGTAAGTATTATTTTGGGTGGAGTTTTTGCTTGTGCATATCCTGTTTTTCTATTATTTTATTTAAACAAGAAATCTTTTTAAGGTTTTTCAAAAAATCTCTTTTTTAGAATTTATAATTGTTGATAAACAAGTCAGCAAACATCTGCTTTTCAATACTTTAATCAAATTTACACAAAATTTTATTCAGTTAATAAAATGAATTATTAAATCAATAATCTGACTTGTAATATTCTTAAATTTACAAATCAAATTATTAATTATGAAATAACTAAGTCATAAAAAGGACACACAACTTATTTCAATTTATTGAACTAATTTTATAAATAAAGACTTTGCCACAGATTACACAAATTAACACAGATATGAAACTACCAAAGGTAGTTTCATCTGTGTCAATACTTAAGAAAGGAAGTTTTTGTGTAAAATCTGTGAACACGAAGTCTAATGAACACCATAAAAATAATTAATCTGTGAATAATCTGTGGCAAAAAAATATTAAAATTTCTAATAACGCATATAAAATTATAACCAAATGAAAAGATTATCATTAATAATAGTATTATTTTATTCAATAGTAAGTAATGCACAAAATGCCGAAGAAATATTTAAATCGGCAGAAACAAAATTTTATGCAGAAGATTACAAAGGAGCAATTACAGAATATAGTAAAGCTTTAGAAATTAATCCCGAGCATGATAAAGCTTATTTCGGCAGAGCAAACTCTAAATTTAATCTGAACGACATAAAAGGCTCAATAAGAGATTACAACAAAGCTATTGAACTAAACTCAAAAGAATCGAAATATTACTACAGTCGTGGAAATGCTAAATACAAAAACGAAGATTATTTTGGCTCTATCGACGATTTTAACAAAGCTCTTGAACTTAAACCAGAAGCCATTGTTTCAGACGAGCCCGATTTAAAAAACGTATTAGATGTTTACAACAAAACTATTGAGCAAAATCCAAAAGACCACAAAGCATACTCAATAAGGGGAGCATTAAAAACTGAAATGAAAGACTACGATGGAGCTATAAAAGATTTCAGCAAAGCAATCGAATTACAGCCAAATTATGCAAAAGCATACTACGGAAGAGGAAATGTTAAATATATAAAAGGCGATGTTAGCGGAGCAGTTATCGACTTCAATAAAGCAATAGAATTAAAGCCACAAGCTTCGGCTGATATGCCCGATTATACTAAGCTTTTAGATTTTTACAATAAAATGGTAGCAAATAATCCAAACGATGCAAAAACATTAGAAAACTCTGGAATTAACAAAGTAAAACTAAACGACTTTCAAGGTGCGATAGTTGACTACAATTCATTAATCAATTTGAATCCAAATGATTACAATGCCTATTACAACAGAGCAAATATAAAATATACAACTTACGATTATTATGGAGCAATTGACGATTTTTTAAAATCACTAGAATTAAATCCTGAAAAAACCGAAGATTCAAAAATTTCAATTTACATAAAAATAGTTGAAATTTTAGATAAAGTAATTGAGATGAATCCATACGATAGCAAAGCATTCAATTTCAGAGGTCAATACAAGTACAATTTAAATGAATTTGCTGTTTCTGTAATAGATTTTAATAAAGCAATTGAATTAGATAAGTCGTTTTCAGAAGCATATTTTAACAGAGCAAATTCATTTATCTCTCAAAACAGCTTTGATAAAGCTATTAATGATTTTTCAAAATGTATAGAACTCAAATCAGATAATTATCTTGCATACTATTTCAGAGGATTAACGTATTTTAAAATTTCAAAATTTACAGAAGCGTTAGCCGATTTTAACAAAACTATTGAACTTAAATCTGATTATGTTAATGCTTATGTAAAACGAGGATTAGCAATGTATAAAATTGAAAAGTTGAAAGAAGCTATTGACGATTTCAGTAAAGCAATAATCTTAGATTCAAAATGTTCAGAGGCATACTTTGGTAGAGGAAGTATAAAATACGATATGCAAGACTACTCTTCTGCAATAACTGATTATGACACAGCTATTAAACTTGGCGAAAATACTTCTGATATTTATTATAACCGTGGATTTTGCAAAAGTCGTCTTTCACAACATAAAGAAGCTTTAAAAGATTATAATAAAGCTATTGAGATTGACCCATCGAAAAAAGAAGCTTATTTTAACAGAGGATATTCAAAATATTACCTTGAAGATAAATACGGTGCATGTTTCGATTGGAGCAAATCTGGCGAACTAGGTTCTGATGAAGCTTACAAAGTAATTAAGCAATTCTGCAAATAATAAAAAAAACTGTGACACGGTTTTGAACCGTGCCACAGTTAAAAAAAAAGCCCGAAAATCGGGCTTTTAAATTTATTAGCAACATCCACCACCACATCCGTGGTCGTGATTATGACTACCACAATCATGATTGTGATGATGACCTTGTCCGTGAATATGTCCATGACTAATTTCTTCAGTTGTAGCTTCTCTAACTTCAATAATTTTACCTGTAAAGAATAATTCTTTTCCAGCAAGTGGATGGTTAAAATCCATGTTTACAACCTTATCATCGAAACTAAGAATTAAACCATCAAATTGATTTCCTTGCTCATCACGCATTGGAACAACATTTCCGGCAAACATTAATTTGTCATTGATTTTTCCATTTTCTTTAAAAATATCAATAGGGAGTTCCATTAAAAATTCTGCATTATGAGCACCATAAGCCTGATTACTTGTTAAATTAAATTTAAATTCTTTACCCATATCTAAACCTGCAATTTTTTTCTCAAATTCAGGTAGCATATTTCCGCTTCCGTATATAAACGACAATGCACTATCTTTATCAGCACTATCAACTAATTCGCCATCAAAAGCATCAATTCTAACCTCATAAGAAAGAGATACTACTTTGTTTTGTTCAACCAACATAAAATTTTGTTTTAATTATATAATATTGTATTTCTGCGGCAAAGTTTAATATAATAATTCAAAAATAAAATTGTTTTTATGTATTTTAAGAAATTAAATAAGTGAAACAGTAAAAATGAAAAAAATTATTTGCTAAAATACTAAAAGATAAATCCTAAGCGGAAAATCGGATTTCTGTATGGCGAATTAATAGACTCATTTAGATTAAATAAAATCATTGCATTAATTCCTGAATTATTTCCTAATAAAAACTTATATCCACCACCAACTAAAATACTTTCAACCCAAAATCTATCCTGATCTTGAAACTGTTTTCCGACATCAAAGAATTGTGATTCCAGACTTATTGCTTCAAATTCAGAATGCAAAAAAAGATTATCGTAAATAAAGTACGAACCAAAAACTTTACCACCATATATATTGGTATTGAATGTATAACCGTCTAAATTTTCTGAATAATAGTTATAAATAACCCCGACTCCTGCAGAAATCTTATCAGTAATTCGATAACCTACTAATGGAGATACATCAATAAATGTTTTACGTCCAAATTGAAGTCCAAAATTGCCCCCAAAAAATATTCTTTTTAATATATCATCATTTTGCTTTTTCTCACCTTCTTGAGAATAGCCCAAAAATGAACTAAATATTAAAAATAATATCAAAAACTTTTTTAGCATCATTACAAAATTAAACATTTAAAATTACATATCAATTAAATTAATTTGAAATTGATAATTTTATAATATTAAAACTATTTTTGTATAAATTACTTTAGTAATGCTTTCAGAGAAGAACCGAATAAAGCATAGTTTAATAATACCAATATTATTGCTTATTACCTTATGGACAATTAAATTATATGAAGAAGTTTTTGGTTTTAGCCTTATCAAATATGGGTTAGTACCACAAAAACTTTCAGGCATTAAAGGAATATTTTTAAGTCCTTTAATACATGCAGATTATTCACATTTAATTTCGAATAGTATTCCTCTTTTCTTATTTAGTTTTGCTCTTTTTTACTTTTACAGACCTATTTCATATAAAATATTTATTTTATCTTGGTTTTTGACAGGTTTATTTGTTTGGTTTGGAATTATTCCTGCGTTGAATATTCTCAAAAACAATATTCATTTTATCAATATTCGTGAAGCATATCACATTGGTTCTAGCGGACTTGTTTATTCTTTAGGTGCATTTTTATTTATCAGTGGAATAATTAGAAAAAATTTTCAGTTATCAGCATTAACACTTTTAGTAACCTTTATTTATGGAAGTATGATTTGGGGAATTCTTCCTTTGAAAGCTGAAATATCTTGGGAATCACACTTATATGGACTAATTACAGGAAGCGTTTTAGCTTTTTACTTTAGAAAACACGGACCATCTGACACCAAATATGATATAGAAGATGACGAAGAAGACGACACATCATTAGAAGAAGATTCGGAATTAATACAAGACACAAAAAACAATTCAGATGTTAACAATTTACATATTTGATAACATTTTGTTAGTAAATATTGACTAATTACAAAAACAACTTATAATATTGTTATTAATTTTAACTTTATTTTAATGTTACAAAAGCTTAAAATTTATAATGAACGACTGGTTAGAAAAAGCCGAAGAAAATCAGAAAATAAAAGAAAATATTCTTTTTCAAGGAACTGACAATGAAATTGAAACAATTCAATCAAATGTCCAGCTCTTAGAAACACTTACGCAAAAATTATCTTTTCTTGTAGATCGTGCTGCTAAAATTTCAGTTGAATTCAGAAAACCTAGTATTGAACTTGGATTTACTCATTTACAAGGAGACCCAGTTTATGAATTTTATGGTTCTGCTTATACTCAATTTGATAAAAAAATATTTTTCTATAAATTGTCTTCTGAGCTTTACTTATGCTGGCGTCGTATATATTTTAAAATTCCGGCACAACCCAATAGAGTAAAAATAGTAATTCACGAGAAATGTTCTTCAGAAGTTACAAAGAAAAAAACTCATTCAACCAGAGAAAAATTCAAGTTCAAAATCACCGATTTGAATGAAGATTTATCGCAAACAATTCTTGATTGGCTAGTATTTAAGATAAAAACTGAAGATTTAAAGAAAAGCCTTCCTATCACACACTTTCACAACTAGGCAGACATTTTGTCGCAAACTCTTGAGCATAACCAGTCATTATGTCTTAATTCCGTAATTGGTATATCATTTGAAAATACGAAACCAAATTAATAATTTAAAATTTGGAGGACAAAATTATGACACTTATCAGCTATCCTAACTTAACAGCCGGTTTAAACATGATCAATTTTAACGACTTAATCGAAGGTTTTTTTGACTACACAACAGATAAACTTGATTCCACAAAACAAAAACCGCTGGTTAATATTTATGAAAACACAAATAGTTTTAAAATTGAAATGGCTTTACCAGGTTTAAAAAAAGAGGAACTTTCTATTGAAGTTGAAAAAAATATTCTTACTATTAAAACCGTAAAATCAGAAAAATCAGAAGATGACAAAAACGTCATTCTTAAAGAATTTGATTTTAGCAATTTCGAAAAGAAATATACTTTATCAAAAGATCTTGATTTAGAAAATATTATAGCAAAGTTTGAAAATGGAATTATGGAAATTGAAATCCCTAAAAAACAAATTTCAAATGAGGCTACTTCAAAGAAGATTACAATTTCATAATTTCAAAATACTAAATCATAAAAAATGGCTTCAGAAATTATTTTTTGAAGTCATTTTTTTTAAATTCTTTTCGATATAAAAATTCGCCTTTTAGGTTGCCAACATTTATTGATCCTGAGTCGATTGCTACAATTCCTTTTGAAATTACAGTTTCGGGAATTCCAACAGTTTCAATTCCTTCGTAAATATCAATATCACAGTTTTGAAAATGATTATTTATAGAAACTTTTGATTTAATATTAGGATTCCAAATTACTAAATCTGCATCCATGCCTTCTTTCACATAACCTTTTCGGTTTGATAGTCCAAAAATTTTCGCCGGATTATATGAGCAAAGCTCAATCATTTGATTTAAAGTAATTTTCTCTTTTAGAACTCCAAAAGAATAAAGCATTTTTAAACGATGCTCTATCCCTCCTGCTCCATTAGGAATTTTTGTAAAATCGCTCTCCCCTATTTCTTTTTGATTCCAGTTAAAAGGACAATGATCTGTACCTATTGAACTTACAATATTGGACGATAAACTATCCCATAATGCTTTTTGATCTTTTTTTGTACGAATTGGCGGACTCATTACATAAGCAGCACTTTTGAATCCAGCTTGCTTATATACAGAATCGTTAAACATCAAGTATTGTGGACATGTTTCGGCAAATACTAATTGGTTATTTTTTTTTGCATTCTTAATAAATTTCAATGATTCCTGAGACGTAACATGTACTATATAAATTGGGCATTTTAATATTTTAGACATATTAATTGCCTTAAAAACAGAATCAGATTCTGACTCTGAAGGTCTTGTCTCAAAATGGTATCTTGGCGAAATATTTCCATTTTTTATTGCATCTTTTCTCAATTTATCAATAATATCACCATTTTCGCAATGCAAAGTTACCAATGCTTTATTTTTTGCTGCGGTTTCAAAAACCTGCAACAATGTACTATCATCAATTCCAATACTATCTTTATAAGCTAAATAAACTTTAAAAGAGCTTATCCCCTCTTTTTTAATACATTGCAGCATTTCATCAGCACTATTCTCGCCCCACCATGTTGGACTCATGTGAAAGCTATAATCAATAAGGCATTTTTCGGCTTCACTCTTTCTCTCTGCTAATGCCTCAATCCACGATTGTCCTCTATTTGGAGTTACAAAATCTATTAAAGTAGTTGTTCCTCCCGCAAGAGCAGCAAGCGAACCAGTGTAAAAATCATCAGCTGAATAACCTACCGAAGTTTTTAAATGCAAATGTACATGTGGGTCAATAGCTCCAGGAAAAATAAATTTATTTTTTGCATTTATCTTAAAAGCCTTTTCGTG
>MEND01000228.1:19124-25498 GCA_001768975.1 Bacteroidetes bacterium GWA2_31_9
ATCCTCAATCTTATTGTCTTTTATTAGAATATCTGCTTCAACAGATTTATCATAATTAACAATTGTGCCTCCTTTAATTAATATACTTGCCATATTATCATTTTTATTGTGAATGATTTACAAAAAATACTTTAACAAATTGATAGAATTATTCTGAATTAGTTTTTATTTGAATAATTGAATAAAACCTGTTACACTTTCAGTATTATTATCCATATTGCTGTAAGTCAGAATATAATAATAAACTCCTTCTGAAAGAGTTACACCTGAAAAAGTTGTCCCTTCCCATGTAATGACTTTTGCCGAGCTTCTATAAACTAAGGCTCCCCACCTCGAATATATGTCAAAAGACATTTCAATATTGCAATCATTTTTAAGAATTATTGCATCATTTAAGCCATCGCCATTTGGAGAGAATGTATTCGGAATAACAATATCTGAACTACAATCGCTTACTTCAATACGAATTGTATCATTAACAATTCCACATATATTTTTTAGACTAGCCCAATAATATCCCGATTCAGAAACCGAAATACTATGACTTGTATCTCCTGTACTCCAAATGCAATCTGTATTTGGATAATCTGCAACTAAATTTATATAATTTCCTTTTTCAATAACCATGTCAAATCCTAGAAAAAATATTGGCTTTTCTAGTTGTACAAGATTGAAGGTATCAATGATATTCCCGCATGAATTTGACAAACTTATTGTATATTCTCCTGGATTTTTCAAAAATATATTATCTGAACTTTCTCCTGTTGACCATAAAATATTATTTATGTTATTATCAACTGAAAAATTAATTGAATCGTCATTGCAAAACACTGTATCCCTAATATTTACAACTGGGGCTTTATCAAAATCTATGTTGATTGAGCTTGTATCGTTTCCACACTGATTTGTAACAGTAACGCTATATTTACCTGACTCAGAAACTGATATTTGCGAAGAAGTTTGACTTGACGACCATATATAAGTAGAATTTACAGTTTGAGCATTTAATACAATTATTGAATCGTCACAAATTAAAGTATCGTTTCCTAAGTCAATTATTGGTTGATTAATGGCTGTTATCGTTAATGATTTTGAAGTAATTCCACAATTATTAGTTACTGAAACTGAATAATTTCCGCCATTTTTAATCGTAATTACATTTGAAGCCTCACCTGTTGACCATGAGTATGAATCATAAATGTTATTTATTGATATAATTGCTGAATCACCAACACATATCGTTGTGTCATTTAAAAGAAATTGTGGTTTTTGATTAAAGCTAACTAAAACAGAATCAACATAAACACCACAATTATTTGAAACTGTAACAAAATATTTCCCTGATTCTGTAACTGTTATTTGTTGAGTTGACTCATTGGTTGACCAAAAATAATTCAAATTATCACTCAATACGCTTAATACTAACGATAGTTCATCGCATACCAAAGTATCATTCCCTAAATTAATTGATGGTTGATTAATGGCTGTAATCGTTAATGATTTTGAAGTAATTCCACAATTATTAGTTACTGAAACTGAATAATTTCCGCCATTTTTAATCGTAATTACATTTGAAGTTTCACCAGTTGACCATAAATATGAATCATAAATGTTATTTATTGATATAATTGCTGAATCGCCAACACATATCGTTGTGTCAGTTAAAAGAAATTGTGGTTTTTGATTAAAGCTAACTGAAACAGAATCAATATAATTCCCACAATTATTAGTTACTGTTAAATAATAGTTTCCGGAAGTTGACACATTAATTTGCTGAGATATTTCATTAGTTGACCAAAGATAATTTGCTCCTGAATTAAGTGCATTTAAAATAATAGCAGGATTATCACAAACCAAAGTATCATTTCCAAGTTCAATAAAAGGCATTTGCATAATACCAAGTGTAATAGAATCTCTTTGCACACATGAATTTACATCAGTAGTTTCCACCCAGTATGTTCCAATTTGATTTGTCGTAAAAGTTTGACTATTTGAGCTATTTTGCCATAAATATGATGAAAAACTATTGCCAGCATAAAACGTAATGGATTCATTTTCGCAAATACTAGTATCGTTTCCAAGATTTAGCAAACTTGTATTATAAAAGGATACATTAATGGTATCAGCATCTGTGCAACTGCCTAAACCAACCTGTACCCAATAATTACCTGGCGATGATACAATTACTAACGAGTCAATACTACTTGTATTCCATAAATAATTTGAAAAACCTGTTCCTGCATGAAGTGTAATAGTTTTATTTGGACATAAAATTAAATCAGAGCCAAGGTCAACCTGAGGATTATTAAAAACTGTTACAGTTTTAATAATTGTATCGCTAAAGTTATCGAAATAAACAATTAACTTAACATCATAATCGCCTGATAATAAATAATAATGCGACGTAACAGTATCGGTTGAATAATTTAAATTGCCACTTGAATAATCGCCAAAATCCCAAAGTGCTGAGTCAACTTGATTGTTTGTTAAATTAACTACATTAAAGTGCATTATATCAGCTGCACAAACATTTTGAAAAATATAATCGTAGCAACCTCCGTTACAATTACGAGGTGTTGCAACAGCCTGAGAATCTGCCCATTCACCACCATCAGGAATTCTCTGAAAGGTAGAATCTTCAAAATGAATTATTCCTACAAATTCAATATCCGGAATATCAATAGCTGCTGGAAATCCCATATCACCGCTACAAGTAGTCATCGAATATATAGGATTCCAGAACTCTTCTTGATCATACAGAGAACTTTGATTACCAATTGAATCTGTCCAATAAATAGCATCTACAACGTCTCCATTAGGATTATATATTGCACACCAACCATAATTATTTCTAAAAAACCACCGATAATAATCACCATCAATATATTCAATTTGAAAAAAGTTATAACGATAATAATTTAGGTCAAAATCCAATGTTGGAACATCAGATGCATTACCTCCAACTATCAGATAACCAAGTGGAGGAATAATTGTTCCAGAAGGAAATGTGAGAGCTCCCCAATTATCTCCCAAATAAAAATTACTTGTATTTGACCCTAAAGTATAACATCCAATATCAACACTTTCTGAGCTACTTGGATTAAATAATTCTATCCATTCTCGATTTGTTGCAGGTTGATAGTTTGAATAAACATTATAAAGTGAATTTGCATTTATGCCAGATGCAGCTGAAGTATCAAGTCCCGAAGGATTTACATTTACCTCATTAATAACAACTTCCTGAGAATATGAATTATAAGATATTAAAAATAAATTCAGTATGAAAAAAAGTTTTCTCAATATATGTATTAAATTATATACAATCAAAGTTATATATAATTTTTTGAAAAATCCTAATTTATTTCCAGCAATTTTTCTTTAGATATTCTACTGCATCAACATACTTCATGTCGAATGCTTTTTCCCAATCTAAACATGCACCAGTAGAATTGCCTAATTTAGCTCTATCTAATCCTCTAAAAAACCAAACTTCATTTTGCTTTGGATTTAAATCAAGCGACATTGTAAAATCACTTTCAGAAAGTGCTGGTGAATTTGTATTTAAATATGCGATACCACGACTTGTAAAGTATTCATATTTTGATTGATCTTTTGCAAGAGCAATATTTAAATATGGCAATGCATCAATGTACTCTTTTTGATTTAAATAAATTAATCCAATTAGATAATTTTCTTCTGCTTCTCTTCCATAATATTTCATATACAATTTCATATCGTCAAGTGCAATTGCATAATTTTCAATTTTAATTGCAGATTTTGCACGAAATAAATTGTAAACTAAGTTATCTGGGTTTAAGTTAATTGCAGTGTTAAAATCTTCAAAAGCTTTTTTATATTTTTCTTCATACAAATTCAATTTGCCTTTTTCGAACCAATAATTATCATTTTTGGGAGCAATTTCTATTGCTTTTTCAATATCGGTTAAAGCTGCTCTATAACTCTGTAATTCTGTTGAAGCTTTGGCTCTAAGAAAATATGCTTGATGACTTCTCGAACGTTTTTCAATTAACTGTGTTAGTATATCAAGTGCTTCATAATATTGTTTTTTATTTATCGCATATTCTGCATCAAATAAAGCTGTTTCGGTTTTTGAATACCATTCTGTTAACCATATTTCATCCCATTGTTTGAGAGTATTGATATTGCGAAATGCTGTATCTAATTTAATCGAAGCCTGAGTATTTTTTTCGCTTTTTTGCAAGTGCCTTTGCAAATAGTCAAAAGCCTTATCACTATTGTTTAACATCGAATAACTTCTGGCAATATTATATTCTCCTGCTCCAGTTTTTAAGTCGTCAGCTTTTAGGTAATCGTTTAATGCACTTTCATACATCTTTAAATTAAAATAGCAATTGCCTCTCACTATATAATTGCTGTAATTATCTTTTTCAGAATCAATACTTTTCGACATGTATATAACTGCTGAATCTAAAATATTATAGTAAATATAGGCAGATGCTTTATAAAAATAATCCTTCTTTTCCTGTGAATAAGAATTCAAAGAAAAAATAAAAACAGAGATTAAAATAATAATTTTGTTCATCATACTTTACTCAGTCGTTTTTTGTTTATTATTGAAAACATGAATAAATCCTAATAATGTTCGAGGTTCCAAACCTGTCAATCTTTGCTCATAAACATCACAAATATAATAATATACTCCATCAGTTACAGGCTTGTTATTTTCAATATAGTTTCCATTCCAATTTATATCAGGGTCGTCGGTTTGAAATACTAATACGCCCCAACGATTAAAAATTTTTAAATCAATTTTTTCTACAAATTTATAAGGTCCTGGTCTAAAGTAGTCGTTTTTGCCATCTCCATCGGGTGAAAATACATTTGGTAATTCATAATACGAACAATTATCAATACAAAAATTTGAAACTAGCTGACTTTCATTTGCAAAAGAATCGACAGCTGAAACCAAATAACAACCAGCCATTGAAGCTTTTGGATAATATTTAAAAGTAGTATCTGTACTATTCTGAGTAGTAAAAATTAATACATAATTTCCGTTTAAAGTTGATTTATAATAAATATTATACTTAAATACATCATTACTACAAATATTATTTGGATTTGACCATGAAAGTTGATGATATGCACTATCGCAATTACTTATTGCATAAACACTTGGCTGACATGGTGAAATGGTATCTTTCGGAATACCGCACTGTTCTTGAGAAAAGTTCAAAATTGGATTTATAATATTATTTACTTTATAACCTCCTGAACTTTCAACTTTGTAACAATATGAATCGCCATTTTTCAAACTATCATCAATAAATTCTTCGGTATAAGTTACTCCAATTGAATCGTATGAACTTGTTAAAGTATTTAACTTATAAACAATATAAAAATCATTAATCCATGGAATATTTTTTTCAAATCTTAAAGTCAGAGAATTATCATCTGGATATGTTTTTAAATAAACCGATGATGCTACTTGAGGTGCACCAATTAAAAATCTATTTCCAGATTCATCATTATAAAATTCTACTTTATATGAAATCGGTGTATCTTTTGTATTTAAAATTGTATCAGTAAAAAGTGTATCATTAATCCCTGATAAAGAATCAATTAATTGCAAATTTAAACCATACAAATCATTTGAACGATAAATCAAATATTTATATGGTCCTGGAGCATTAATGCTGTCAAACTCAATAGGTTTAGCCCATGCCAGATAAACAGATCCATTTGTAACATCAGTATAATTAATACTTACATTGGTAATTACTGGAATTCCTCTAACTAAAGGCGAACAAACTTCATCAGAAGCATAACCTTCGGCTCCATCGTCCCAAAAAGATGTAACCATATAGCAATATTCGTAACCTTGTAACAATCCAGAGCCATTATTATTATCAATGTACAAAGTATCGTTATAGCTGTTTAATTTTGCAATTCTCTCGTAACCAGTATATGATGGAACTCCAATTTCGCAAGTATCGGGTATAAAACCAGATGGACTGACTTTTCGATAAATGTAATAACCAACTGCTTCAGGACAATAATTTCTGTTCCAGCTCAATTTAATATAATTGTTTGAAGGTTCAAGAGTTAGATTTTCTGGAGCTGGACCAATAACACTTATTAAAACATTTTTTAAATCAACTAGATTCAAATCGTAATAATCGTCGGTAGCTTTAAATGTTACCTGATAATTTTGTTTTCTAACGTGGCTACATTTTGTATTCCATAAGAAATTGGAACTTACGCTTCCTTTTCCAACTACGGGTTGTGAAAACTCTGCTGGACTATTTGATAAATAAAGTGGTCCGCCTGTTCCTGTTAACGTTATATTATCGTTATCAATATCAGTTGCATTAACTGGAAATGTGATAGTT
>MEND01000228.1:25547-33903 GCA_001768975.1 Bacteroidetes bacterium GWA2_31_9
AATCTCCTGTAATTTCATCAATTGAAATGCTATTGCTTGCTAATGGCAATGTATAACCTTGAATTTCCTGACCATTTTCGCCAGTACAAATTCCTAATTTATATGAAATGCTATCACCATCGGGGTCGTAAGCAGCCGGATTATGTATAAATAATCGTCCTTTGGCGGCTTTATCAATTGGAGGATTCAATAAAATTGGTGTATTGTTAAATCCAATTTCAGGATTTATCTGCAAAATTGTTTTAATTGAAAAAACTACATTTACCGAATTTGGAATATTATTTACACCATAATTTCTATTTGGGTCTTCAACTACAATAACAAATGTGCCTGGACCTGGGTAAGTATGTTGACCTATGTAAGTATTTTTTTGGTAATTATTTGGTAACAAAATTGGCTGAATTCTTGAAACAACAGTTGTAGAATTATCACCCCAAGCAACCTCAAGCTCTGGGCGATCTGCATTGCTAAGTGAATATGTAAATGTAGTAACAGTAACTTCATAAGTTAATGCTGAAATCTGCTTATATGTTATTTCACCAGCTCTATTATGTGTTGCAAACAGATCAAGCTGAGTAAGAATAAATAGTATAACTATTAGATATCGCATTAAATTGTAATACTTATTGTTTGATTATTTTTTGTTATTTGAAAACCCTCTTCAATATCTTTATATTTAAAAATCAATAAATTAGTCTGGTCTGAAAAAACATCAAAAAAAGTTTTATTTGAAAAAATTAATGTTTTAATTTTTCCTTTAAAATCAATTTCAAAATTAAGCCAAGTTGACTCAAAATTGGTCTTACTATCAACAAATTTAATATCTTTTGTTAAATCATTTTTGTTTACTGATAACATAAAATTATCCATCAAAAATTTATTAATAGCATCAATTTTATCATCAGTTAGTTTTACGTCAAAATTTATTTCTTTATTATAATTATGAATAAACATATTCTGAAAATCGTCAGAAAAAAATTTAACTGAAATCTTTAATTTTGAAGTAGTTTCGTCATAATCAATATTGGTAAAAGAAATATGCAAAGGATGCATCGCATTCGATGAAACATAAATTGAAAAAAATATAATTAAAAAAAATGTTTTCATTTAAAAACTTAAAAGTACAAAAAAATTAACTTTGTTTTTCAAATACGAATAAATAATGAGCATTTTTAACTTATATTTTGAAATAGGCTTAAAACATATAACAGATTTGGTTGGTTATGACCATATTTTATTTCTTGTAACTCTTTGTGCAGTTTATTCAATTTTACAGTGGCGACAATTATTAATTCTTATTACTGCTTTTACAATTGGTCATTCTATTACATTGGCTTTGGCAATTATGAATATTATTTTAATCCCGAGCAAAATAATTGAATTTTTAATTCCATTAACAATACTTATAACATCAGTTACAAATATATTTCAAAAAGGCACAACTGTTTCTGCAAAAATTCACAAACTAAAATATATAACTGCAATGTTTTTCGGGCTAATACATGGGCTTGGCTTTTCTAATTTTTTACGAGGAGTTTTGAGTTCTGAAGAAAACCTTTTTAAGCCTTTATTAGCTTTTAATTTGGGGCTTGAAGCCGGACAACTTGCAATAATAACTTGCTTTGTAATTCTTTTAGTTATTTTTAATAAAATACTGAAAGTTAATGAAAGAGAATGGAATTTGTTTTTTTCGGGAGCAGGTTTTGGAATATCTACAGTTCTTATGTTTGAACGCTATCCTTTTTGAATAGTACAAAATCAAAAAGTAAGCACTTTGTCGCTTTCCATTGTCAATTGAGTAAGTTCTTTCATACTGCTTAGACTTGCACCTTCCACAAATTTCATTTCTTTTAATCCTCTGGCTTCTACACACGAAGTACAAATTTTTATTTGTCCTTTTTTAAGTACTACTGATTTTAACATTCTTTCGATATTGTAATAGCCATTTGGTGTATTTTGATTTGGAATTGCACAAGTTACAGCATCTGCCATCAAGAAAATATTTACTTCTGTACCTTCATAATCTTTTTGCATTTGCATTGCTAAACGTAATGCGTTGTATGCTTTTTCTGTTCCATAAGGGGCATCGTTGATAATAATAAGTGCTTTCATAAAATTTATTTATTTAATATTTATTTGTTTATTATACTGTCCGTGGGTAAATTATTACATTCTTCAAAAGTCCCAAGTCTAAAGCCCCAAATATCAAGAACCAAGACTTACTATACAACACCTCTTTGAATTTGGAGTTTGAAACTTGAAATTTGGGACTTAAAAAATTCAACAATTTATTTCGTTTTTAGTATATATAAGTTTACAATATGTTTAATTGAATTCTCAATTTCCTGTTCGCTTGTAGATACTCCAACCGAAAAACGAACTGCTCCTTTAGCCCATATTTCGGGAATTTTCATTGCATGTAGTACATGAGAAATTTTTACAGTATCGGAATGACAGGCTGCTCCGGCAGAAGCAACCACATTATTATTTAATTCATGTATAAAATTATTGGCAATAATCCCTTTGAAAGATATATTTAAGGTGTTTGGCAACGAAAGTTTTAAATCAGAATTAAGTAAAATATTATCTTTTAAAATTTCTTTTAATCCCTGATATAATTTGTAGCGAAGTTGAGAAAGACGGATAATGTTTTTATCTAAATCTCTTAATGCAACTTCACAGGCTTTTCCTAAGCCTACTATCTCAAGTACATTTTCAGTACCCGCTCTTAGTCCATTTTCTTGCCCTGCACCATGTATCATTTTTTCGAGTTTAACACCGTCTTTTATATACAATGCTCCAATTCCTTTAGGAGCGTAAAGTTTATGACCTGCAAGGCTTAATAAATCAACTCCCAATAGTTTAACATTCACAGGAACTTTGCCTAATGATTGTGCTGCATCGGTGTGAAAGAAAATATTTTTTGCATTTGCAATAAACCCTATATCCTGAATCGGTTGAATTGCACCAACCTCATTATTTGAGTGCATAACAGAAATCAGTATTGTGTTGTTTGTTATTGCTTTTTCAACATCAGAAACATTAACACAACCTGCATTATTTACAGCTAAATAAGTAATACTAAAACCTAATTTCTCTAAATATTTACAAACTTCAATAACAGCCGGATGCTCAATTGCAGAAATAATAATATGATTTCCTTTGTGCTTATTTGCAAGAGCTATTCCCTTAATAGCATAATTATTTGACTCGGTTCCGCCACTTGTAAATACAATTTCGTTTGCAGAACAACCTAACAAATTTGCAACCTGCAAACGTGCTTTTTCTACTGCATTTTTAGTTATAGTCCCATAATAATTTGTACTTGATGGATTGCCAAAATGCTCCTCTAAAAATGGCTTCATTGCTCCAATCACTTCTGAATTAAGTGGTGTGGTTGCGTTATAATCTAAATATATTGGTTTATTCATAATTCAACATTTTTAAATTGTACAAGTCGAAATGCAGTTAGTTATTGTATTGATAGTTTCAGGTTTTAAAAAATAAAAAGTATTTTTTCCAACTCGTTTAGATGCAATTATGCCTTTGTTTTTCAAAATGCCTAAATGATGAGATGTCATGCTTTGTTCCAATTCAATAATATTTTGTATTTCGCTTACATTATGCGATTTTCCATCATTAAGAAAATTTAGAATTGCTATACGCATAGGGTGTGCAATTGCTTTTAAAAGGTTTGCCCCATACTCCAGCTTTTCTAATTTCAAATGCTTGATTTCAAATACCTGATTAGTTTCGCTAAGGGATGTTTTGCTTTTTGTCATTTAACAACGAGTTTAACTTTTCGTTCAAAATAATTTCCGGTCATACCTTCTTGTGCTTTCCCTTTTACACTTTCGCCTTTTGTTAGCATAACTTGTAATTGTATTTCGGCATCTTTAGCATTGCTTAATGGCTGAATTGTCATTGGCAAACTTGTTATGTCGGCATTGTCGTATCCCGGAAGTTTATCGCCAACCAAACGACAAGCCATTGGAAGATTTATATCCCAGCCGGATGCAAACTTAGAGAGCGAGTTTGTTCCAATTGTAGCAGGGTCAATGTAAAGCCAAGAATTACGATAAGGTGATGTAGCAGATTCGCCTTTTTTTCGTCCAATAACAGTAAGAACTGTTTTTTGTTCGTTAGCTTTTGCTTCAATTAAAAATGAGCCATCAGGTTGCTTTAATGATTTTTTGGTTTCTTTGTCCAAAATATCAATAATAGTATTATCGTCGTCTTTCCATTGTCCGTTACTGGCATGGCAAACAAGACAATTTTTAGAATTGCTCAAAATGCCAACTGCTGGAGGATAAGCGTAAGCAACACCATTGTTATTTACATTTTCACGAAATTCGTGATGATAAAAATTTTCGGTTTCAGTAAATTGACTAAAAGTTATAACAACAAGTAAAATGACTGTAAGAATGATTGCTTTTGTTTTCATGTTTCTTATTTCTTTTAACGAATATGAACTATTATTATCTTTAAATTTTAGAAGTATTTAAAAAACCAGTATTTTTCAAACCAAACTTTTGACCAATGCCAAAGGTATCCCGGCTTCTTCATTTTAACAATGGGTAAGGGCGAACCATAAAAATTGCCTCCTGCATAACCTGCCTTGCCATCACCTAATTCAAGAAAGCATTGTCCTTCTCCGTTAAAGGTTTTATCAGGTATCATTCCTGAAACTTTTTGAGCAATATTATGAGCCACCGTTTTTGCCTGATAATGGGCAAATACACCTGCTTTTGGTAAAGGTCTTCCCATTTCAAGAGGAATAGATGTAATATCACCAATGGCATAAACATTAGAAAATTTTGTTTCCAGAGTATTGCGGTTTACTTCAATCCATCCAGATTTACTGAATAATGCTGTTTCTTTAATAACTGATGGACATTGATGTTTCGGAGTATATGCCAGTAGATTATATTCGACAGTTTTCTCGTTGCTGAAAGTTAATAATTTATCTGTTACAGATGTAGTTTGATGTTCGGGGTAGTATTTTATTCCTTTCATTTCTACCATTTGCCGAACTGCTCCCGATAATTCCTTTCCTGCCACACCCATTGGTCCCGGCTCAGGAGAATATAGTGAGATTTCTGTTTTGTTGTTCAGTCCTTTTTTGCGGATAATACTTTCTATAAGCATAACAGCTTCATAAGGAGCAGCAGGGCATTTAAAAGGAAGTGAAGGAACTAAAACAACAATTTTTCCGCCCTTGAAATTTTGCAGTTGTTCGTTAAATTTAGTTGCACCGTCTATTGTATAAAAATCATATCCGTAATTATTCAGGTTGTGTTCTGTAACTTGTTCTACTCCCAGCGAAATAACCATATAGTCGCCCTTGTATTCCTGTCCTTTTACAGTAACAGTAATTTGTTCGGGATTTATTTTTTCAATTTCTCCGATTACAACTTCAATACCTGCACCTGAAATTTTTCGAGAATTTCTAAAAATCTGATTTGGTTTTCTTTTACCAACCATTAACCAAAGAAGTGACGGAGCAAAAATATTTTTTTCTTCTTTTTCAATTAGAATTATTTTGGCTGTGCTACCCACTTGTTTACTCAGTTCTTTAGCAGTAATGATTCCGCCTGTTCCTGCACCTAGTACTAATATAGTTTTACCCATCACTTCTTGTTTAAATAAGTTTATGTTAGAAATTAGAATGTAATTACTTTATCGCTTTCCATTGTTAGTTGAGTGAGTTCTTTCATACTGCTTAAACTTGCACCTTCAACAAATTTCATTTCTTTTAGCCCTCTTGCTTCAACACAGGAAGTACAAATTTTTATTTGTCCTTTTTTAAGTACTACTGCTTTCAACATTCTTTCGATATTGTAATAGCCATTTGGTGTATTTTGATTTGGAATTGCACAAGCAACCGCATCAGCCATGAGAAAAAGATTTACTTCTGTGCCTTCATAATCTTTTTGCATTTGCATTGCTAAACGTAAAGCATTGTAGGCTTTTTCTGTGCCATAA
This sequence comes from Bacteroidetes bacterium GWA2_31_9, assembly GCA_001768975.1. GTDB lineage: Bacteria > Bacteroidota > Bacteroidia > Bacteroidales > GWF2-33-38 > GWA2-31-9. The sequence continues at coordinate 31,533 of MEND01000228.1, forward strand.
GGGGCATCGTTGATAATAATAAGTGCTTTCATTGATGTATAATTTGAATTTATTTAAATATTTAGTTTTCTTCTGATAAAGATTTCATTAATGATTTTAGTTCTGAAAACAGACGGGTTGCATCAGTGTATAATTCAGTATCTGAAATAACCGCTTCAAGCATTGGCTCCATATTCATTGTTGAAATTATTGTTTGTCCATAGTCTTCGTACATTGTTATTTTACAAGGCATAAAAATTGAAAAATGAGGATTATCAGTTAGCATTAAAGCGGCTGTTTTTGCCTGACAAATCTCATAAATAAATACTTTTCTTTTAATCGGAAAACCTTTGGCTTCAACAATTTCATGATAAACATAGGTTTGAAGTAATGCAAATTTATAATTATCGCATTCTTGTTGCATTCTTGATGAAATTTTTTCAATAGTTTGATTACTTGAAATTTTTAAAGTAAACATTCCAATCATTTCTTTTGCTGTCATAAATTTATGTATTAATTTTTGTAAATAATTTAATTTTTTAATGCTTTAATTATTATAAAATTACCTTCCCCACAACCAAAACCCACAACAGGCTTTGCTATTTCTTCATTTTTAAATGTATCATTCAATGTATAAAAATATGTAATATTGCCAAATCCAGATTTAATAAGAATTTCTGTTAATTCTTCGGCAGAATAAAAATTTGCCTTTTCATAGATTTTGCTTTTGCTTTTTTTATACTCTTTTCCCAAAGGGCTGTTTTTATCAATAAAGCCAATAATGATTGCTCCGTTTGGTTTTATTATTCTATTTGCTTCGTAAAATGATTTTTCAATGTCATTAAGAAAACAAATGCTAGTTACAAATAATACAAAATCAAAAGAATTGTTGTGAAATGGTAAACTTTCAGCATAAGCCTTAACAACATTAATTCCCCTGTTTTGAGCAAATTCAGCCATATTTTCAGAGGGTTCAACACCAACAGGAATTTTTAAGGCTTTTGCAAAGCGACCAGTCCCTGTACCTATTTCAACTCCTTTTTTATGTGGCGAAATTGCAAGTTTTAATGCTTTTACTTCTGCACGGAAAATATTATCGTTTCTCTCAAACCAATTGTCATAATCGGCTGCAATTGAATCGAATATTTTTGAATTATTTGACATTAATAACTTTAAAAGCTTAAAATGTTAATACCTTTTCATTTGCTCTTATCAGGTTGTATAAATCGCTCATAGATGAAATAGGGCAAGTTTTTGAGCCGTCCATATTTCTACTACGCATACACGTTCCACAAGCTAAAACGCTACCCCCTTTATCAATAAAATCGTTTAATTCGCTTGTAATATCAAAATCTTTACTCGAAATACTCGATAGCTCAACTCCCTTTCCTAATAAAAATATTGAAACAGTATCGTTCTCGGCAAGTGAGTAATTTGCAAGTCGCAAAGCATTCCAAGCTGTTTCGGCATCGTTGGTTGATATTACAATTCCGATTTTTAAAGCTTTATTTTTTTGAGGCTCAACTGATTCTCCACAACCAGCATTGATTTGTGAATAAATACTTGCTGTTGCAAATAATAATACGAAAAATAATAGTGCTAACTTTTTCATGTGTTTATATTTTAGTTTAAAATTTGAGGTTTGAAGTTTGACCTACCCCCGACCCCTTTCAAAGGAAGGAGAGTAAGAGTTTGAAGTTAATGTTAACAATTTAACCATACTGATTCATAAATCCCTTAATTAATTGATAAACCGTTGATGTTTTTTTATGTTCTCAATTAATACTTCTCGCATAATACGACAGGCTATTGCAACTTTTTCTGACGAAAGTTTATAATAAACATTTAAGCCTTCTTTTCGCTGTGTTAAAATACCTTTTGTTGCCATTGACGAAAGGTGTTGAGAAAGGCTTGATTTTGGTCCTCCAATTTTTTCGAGAATTTGACCGAAAGACATTTCATTATCTTGAATCGTATCAATTATTTCAATTCTTGTAGCATGACCAAGTGCTTTGCAAATATTAGCGTGTAATATGTATATTTCTTTATTATCCATAAGTTCGTTTGTTTGTTAGTTCGCAAATATATGAACTATGAAATTAATAATCAAAAAAAAATCAAATTATTTATTAATATTGCTGAAAAAATATTTAATTGTTTAAAAATAAACGGTTTATTATTATGGAGAATCCTAATACTTGGAAAAACTTGTCTGACAAATTGTATAAATTCATACTTAGAAAGATAAAAGATAAGGAGATTGCAAAAGATATTTTGCAAGATGTATTATTGAGAATACTGGAAAAAAAGGATACAATGAAAAACTCTGATAATTACGAAGGTTGGATTTTTCAAATTACAAGGAATTTATTGATTGACTATTTTAGAAAAA
>MEND01000229.1:0-14925 GCA_001768975.1 Bacteroidetes bacterium GWA2_31_9
ATTTTCAAACACCTTCTAAAATATTTTTTGCATCTTTGATTTGATTTGTTGCATTTGATACTTGAATCTACCTAGACACATTTATACGCCAAACTATCGTCGAGTTCAATAATTTTTTCATATTTTGCACTATTAGCTTTAATTTCATTTACAGCTTGATCAATGCTTTCTTTATTATCTTGAGAATAAATATTTTGTATTAAAAATACAGTTAACAAAAATGTAAAAATTGATTTCATTATTAAAGATTTTAAATTTTAATAAGTAAAAATAAATAATTATAACTAATTTACCAATACTTATTTAAAGGTTTTGGCATTTTTACTCCCACCATGAAATCTTTCAATATTTTATTTCTAATTTCAATTGCCATTTTAAGTTTATTTTGCAAAAACAAAATAGCTTTTTCATCTTTTATGATTTTAACAAAGTGAATATTTTTGTCGGTTTTAATTCTTGGGTCATAACTAATAAAATAACAATTATTTGCTCCTGTTACTAGCATTTCTCCTTGTGTTTGCCAATAATAATAAGGGCTAATCTCCTTTAAAGTTTCTTTACTTGAAATTTTTCGTGAATATAATTTATGATTGTTTGAGCTAAATGGGCATTTTACTTCTGCTATTAATTTTTCTGAAGTACTTTCATCTAAAATATAGGCATCGGGCGTACATCCAATATCTTCAATTTCGGCTGATTGAATAAATCCTGCATCTTCGAATCTAAATCCAGTTCTTTTGCAAAATTCGTTTAAAGCCTTAACTTCATTATCCTGTCCCCATGTAGATGCTTCATTATCACCTTTTTCAAAATAGTCATTATAATAAAGTTGAGCAGCAGCTTTTTCAATCGTATTTAATGCAGTTTTTGAGAATACTACATTTTTATTTGATGGAATTGACATTATTTTGCCAAAATTTGAGGCTGTAAATTTTCCAATTCTTGCTGTGTACCACGCTGGGGATTTGCATTTTATCATTACCTTAAAACGGCAAAATATTTTAGTATTTAAGATTTATTTTGTTTGTCGAATTTACTAATTTTTATAGAAACCATATTTTTTTTTAAAATAATTATATGGATTACACTCCATTCTGGATGCAGAAACATAGGTTTAAAAGTTGCTAAACAATATAATAACAAAACCAAAAAGTTAATTTCCTTATGGTGTTCATCTTTAAATCCAAAAAGCCGACCTTGCATTTTTACCGTTTGAAACAGAGGAAGCACGTTAATATTATAACGAAATGAAATATTGTGTAGAGTTTGCTTTTGCTAATTTAATTTCAGGCTTAATACCTACAACTCCGTTTGTCATTTATTTAAGTAATATTTTTAAATCAACAACCCCGTTTCCTGATTAAACTGCTCAATCATTTCGTTCTAAACTAAACATTTAAAATACATTAATAACTAAATAGAACATTATCCAAGCACCAAATCCTAAAACCTCATTAGCAACTAATCTCATTTTAGCTTTCTTTTTATAACACATTAAATATTCTTGATTATCAAATAATTTTGTGTTTTTTGATAGAATTATTGTTTTCTTACCATTATAAGGGCTTGGCTTGGATAATGCAGTTCCTATTATTGATATTGGTCCAAATAAAAAACCTAAAATAACATGTCCGTTTTCTTTCCCATGGAATTTGGTGGCATCTTCTATTGCCTTTTGACAAATATCAAGTGTATCAATATTTTGAGATGTACTATCAATGTTTTTATTTTCAAGTTCAAATGTTAATATGTCTGCTTTTGGAATTTTATATTTAATATTATTCTTTTCAAAAATTATAAAATTCTTTTTCACTTTAATTATCTCACCGGAAAATTTCTTTTGGTCATTAAGAATCAATAAATCTGTCTGAGCAAATGAAATAACTATAGTAAAGAAGAAAATAATAGGAAATAAAAACCTCATTGATTTATAAATTTATGTTTGTTTTCATAAAAGTACTTTATAATTTTTGAAGATTCATCAGTTGTTACTTTAATTAAATATATTCCATCAAAAAATACTAATCAACAAATTTTTATAAACTGTATTTAATCAATTCCTCTACTAACTTATAAACATGAGTACATGGATTATGTGTTGCAAATTTTTCATTTTTAAATTGATTATCAAGCTTTTTTGCATTTACGATTGCTTGATTTTGATTTCCATAAATTTTTTTGTATTTTAGTGCAACTAATTATGTCTATAAGCTAATTGATATTAATTGTATTTAATGAAGTATATTTATTCTAAATACTTGTTTATATTATTTATTGTTTTCAATTTATCTTGTAAAAAAGATAGAGGAGGAAATTTATTTGAAGTTGCTCTTTTTGATGAAAATTACATAGGAAATTGGTATTGTACCGATGATGATTGTGGTCAATATATTAAAATTGATTCGTTGAGTAATGGAAAATATGGAATTAGAGATATTAGTGACAATTGTACAAGAGGAATCAATGGAGGTCATTACAGATGTGCCGAAAATACTTATCCAAAAGTAATGGTTAATAGCCATGAGCTAAGAGTATCGTGTAAGTCTTTTATTATTGAAGAACCACCGACTATTCGCGAAAAAATCATAAATGATACTTTAAAAACATATTATTACATGGTACTTTCTATTCGACGTAACTTGTATGACGAAGAATCAACATTTTGCAAAGGACTGTACAACTTTGATGAATAATTTATAAAATAATAAAGCCTGCATAATAATAAATTTGCAGGCTTTAAAGTCTTTAATAAAATATTTATTTCAACAACCCAGTCTCATCATTAAATTGCTCAATCATTTCGTCCCAAACTTTTGGCTGGTTGAAAAGATTTTGCCATAAATCATGGTCGTACCAAAGTTGGTTAAGGTCTTCTACTTCTTTTGCTTGCTGTTCAACCCAAGTGAAATATTTTAAATTATGAATTGCTTTTTGGTCTTGATAATTTAATTCTCGCATATTATCGGTTACCTGACCTAAAATACATTTTTCGTAATCTTTTATTGCCTGAATATCGTTGTATTTGCCTTTTTCGTGAGTTAGTTCATCAAGTCGTGAACCATACATAACAGCCGAATCTGTTGCTAATGTGAAAATTACATCATCAGAGGTCATTTCGAAGTATTTTGCAGTTTTAATTGCTGAAAGCATATTTCCAACTCCTGAAATTCCTAATAATTGAAGTTGTGAAATAATTTCATCGCTTACTCCATTAGCTTTTAGGAATTTATGTCCATCTGGTTCGTTAAATAAACGGAAAATTCTCATGCAGTCTTCATCGTCAATTGCTGTAACTGCATTTGTGTTTTTAACATTATGAACCCATGGAATATGCTTATCACCAATGCCTTCGATACGATGTCCGCCAAAACCATTTCTTAAAATAGTTGGGCACTGTAAAGCTTCAGATGCAACAACTTTTAAATGTGGAAATTTAGTTCTCAAATAATCTCCGGCAGCAATTGTTCCTGCTGAACCTGTTGCAGAAATATATGCTGATAATCGACTATTTTTAGTTTTAATCGTTTCAAAAACTTCTTCTAAAGCATAACCAGTTACATTGTAATGCCAAGCAGGATTCCCAAATTCATCGAATTGATTAAAAATAACGCAGTCTTTTCTATTACGACGAATATCCCAACAAGCATCATAAATTTCTTTAACATTTGATTCACAGCCTTTTGTTGCTATAACCTCAGAGCCAATTTCTTTTAGCCAATCGAAACGTTCTTTACTCATTTCTTCGGGTAAAATTGCAACTGCTGTAACTCCCATAATTGAAGAATCGAAAGCACCTCCACGGCAATAATTTCCAGTTGATGGCCAAACTGCTTTATGATAAGTTGGATCGAATTGACCAGTTACAATTCTTGGAACCAAACAACCATAAGCTGCTCCAACTTTATGAGCTCCTGTTGGAAACCATTTTCCAACTAATAGCACAATGCGAGCATCAACTCCGGTAATTTCTTTTGGAAGTTCAAGATAATTAACATCTCCGAATAGACCGCCTTTTTCTTTTGGCTCGTTTTTCCATGAAATACGGAATAAATTCATTGGGTCAAGTTCCCAAAGTCCGATATTTTTCAACTTATCTTTTACTTTTCCCGGAATTAAATCGGGGTTTTGCATTTGTTTAAACGTAGGTAAAATAATACCTCTTTCCTTGAAACGTTCTACTGCTTTTTTTCGAACTTCAGGATTTGTTACTTTGTTAATTAATTCTATCATAATGTTTTAAATTTTGTATTACATTTTTGCCATGCCCTTTAGGGCGTGGATTTTTATTAATGTTTGTTATTGTAGGGCTTTAGCCCTTTTCTAAATCTCAAAGTTATATTTTTTTATAAAATCTTCATATTCTTGTTGAAACGTAATCTTACTGTGATGTTCAACTTGATTTCTAATGTATTGTCTAACAATATCAATTTGCGAGGTGCTAACAGAAACCGCAAAATATTCATCCTGCCATCCAAAATTAAAATTAATTAGTTTATTTTTATTTATCCAGTAAGATGATTCTCCTTTTAAAAGATTCATTATTGTTGCAATATTCTGTTCTGCATTCATTGAAATTGTGCAATGAACATGGTCTGAATAGCCATTAATCTCATCTAAATATATTCCTTTTGATTTTGCATTATCCTTGATATGTTCAAAAACTTTTGGTCTTACTTCTTCATTTAAAAATGGCTCTCTATTATATGTTGACCAAACTGCATGAATCCATATTTTAATATAAGGCATTTTTATATTTCTTAAAGGGCTAAAGCCCTGATTAATAATCAGCGATTTCTTGTCCACGACCTAAAGGACGTGGCAATTGATTAAAAAATAACATCCTAATTTTCAATAGCATATAATTTATCAGCCCCCTCAAGCAAAATTTTCATTTCAGCAGCTTTTGAAAAATATTCAATATTAGCAACATTTGAAATAAAGTTAACTTTCAATAATTTAAAATCGTTAAGTGCAAACTCAGCTTTCACATTTTTAGTTTCGTAAAAATATTTTCCATTTTGCAAAGTAAGTGTTTTTATTCCATCATTATCCTTAAAATGAATTGTTTTAGAACTATCTGATTTTGAAATAAAATAGCCTATTGGGGCTTTTTCAAAGCTTTGAGAAGTTAAATAAAATTTGGGTTTATCCTTGTATGGAGAACCATTTGTAGGGCAAAAAGTTGTACAATTGCCACATTCATTACAAAAATCTGAAATATTTAAAACTTGATATTGTTGGTCGATATTGAAAAACTTATCTTCTTTAATTTCTACCTTTCCGTTAATGTTTTCAGCTTTATAAAGTTGAATTGATGTAGCTGTTGTTTCAAATGAATAATTTGCACGATTTGGACATACTGTAACGCAAACATTACATAATTCGTCGCAATAAAGGCAACGTGAAGCTTCTGCAACTGCAACCTTTCTTGTCAAAGACGGAACAACAATATCAAAATTCTTTTTAATGCCTTTGATTTCTTCTACTTTGAACCCGATATTTCGTTTTGCACGAATGAGCGATAATTCTTTGAAATTAACATTTTTATTGGTTGCAAAACTTTGAATAAATTTTTGTTTTGAAGCTTTTGAAATTATATTTTCTGCTGTTAATCTTCCATCTGCAACAGCTTTTACAATCGTTGATGCACCACGATATGCATCGCCACCAATAAAAACATTTTTGATTTGAGTTTCGTAAGTTTTTTTATCCGCTTTTAGCAAGTTAACATCAACAAAATCAATGTCTAAATCCTGACCTAAAGCTGGAATTATTGTATCAAAATAAATTGAAAATTCTGAATTTTTGACTTTTACAGGTTTTGGTCTTCCGGCATCGTCTTTACCCGATAATTCCATTTTTGAACAAATCAGTCCTTTTACATGTCCGTTTTCAGAAATTACTTTTTCTGGTGCGGTTAATTCAAGAATTTCAATTCCTTCGTCCATTACAGCTTTTACCTCTTCCAAATCGGCAGGCATTTCATTTTTAGTACGACGATAAATAATTGTAACTTTTCCATCATTTCCACAAAGCCTTAATGCAGTTCGGGCAACATCCATAGCAGTATTTCCTCCGCCAATTACTGCAATATTTTTGCTCAATTTTTGAATTTTACAATGCTTAACATCTGATAGAAAATTCAATGGGTCTAATATTCCAGTTACATTACTTCCTTCAATATCAAAGACTTTTGCTTTTTGAGCACCTGCTGCTATATAAACGTAATCATTTGATTTTCTTAATTCTTCAAATTTAGAAGAATCTATTTTCGAATTATAATGTATTTTAACGCCAAGTTTTTCAATTCGTTTAATATCTTTTTCGATAGCTTCTTTTGTTAATCGAAATGCAGGAATTGCATCGGCAACCATTCCGCCAGCCATTGCTTTTGTTTCGTAAACATTTACTTCAAAACCTGCTAATGCAAGAAAATATGCACTTGATAAACCTGATGGACCTGCTCCTATTATTGAAGCTTTTAGTCCGTTTTTTGGATTTAGAATTAATTCGCCTTCTGATTTTGTATTTTCGGTTACAAATCGCTTTACCTCTCTTATTAATAAATTGTTGTCGTAATTTACCCTTGTGCATTTAGTTTGGCATAAATGGTCGCAAACCATACCTAGCACCGATGGAAACGGATTTGTACGAAGAATTACGTTATAAGCATTTTCAGGATTATTTTGAGCAACCCAGTATAAATACTCTGGAATATCCTGATGTGTCGGGCAAGTGTCAACGCATGGAGCTTTTATACAATCAAAAGTTTCTAAATTTCTTGAAGTTTTAATATTTGGCTTGAAAAATAATGGTTCTTTATATGCTTCATTATGAATAACTCTTTCGGAGTATAATTTTAAATTTTCTAATGCAGCATTTTTAACGTCATTATTTTTACCGTTATGTTTTAATATAAACTCTTCGTTATTTTTTGCATCTAAATTTTTATAATCATCGCTCAGCTCATCAATATATTGAACTAATCTTCCGTAACCTCCGGGTTTTAACAAATCGCTTGAAACAGTTACAGGTTTTAAACCACAAGCAACAATATCTGAAATATTGAAACAATCGGCTCCAGCAGAGAATGATATATCGAGTTCGCCCTTAAATTCTGCTTGTAGTTTAGCTGCAACATTGATTGAAATTGGATGCAATGCACGTCCGCTCATGTACATCATTTTTTCATTCGGTGGAAAAACATCTTTCTGATTTACAACTTCTAAAGTGTTAGTAAGTTTTAATCCAAAAAATACTCCTGTTTCTTTTGCTTTCATTTGTAATGAATTGATAATCTTAATAGAGTCGGAATATTTAAGGTCGTGCTCAAATGCTATATCGGGAACTGTAATTTTGTATTCCAAATCGTTATTTAGGATTTGTCTTAATTTTTCAGCACCTAAAAGCGTAGGATTTAATTTAACTGTGGTGTGTAATTTTTTTTCAGTAATCAAATATGCTGCTATTTTTTCAATTTCATCGGGTGGGCAGCCGTGCATTGTAGAAAGTGTGATATTGTCTGAAATACAATCAGATATATCAATATTTACTATTTCGGGATACAATGATTTTAGTGAATTTATTTTTTCAAGTTTTTCGGTTTTACAATTTTGCATTTTATCGAAAAACCACTGAACATTTTTATTCAAAATTCCATCAAGATTGTAGCCTACACTCATATTGAATATAGTTCCAAGTTCGCCTTTCCATCCAAATTTATGACGTAAAATGTGAATTATTATCCATGCATTCAAATATTCGTCGAAAGATTCGTGAATTTTTAATTCCTGCGACCATTCACAGTTGTAACCTTCGTCTTGCATATCAATACAAGGCTTTGAAATTTCAAGCTCATCAAGCGTTTGAACAGTTTTTAACTCAATGTATCTTGCTCCGCAAAGCCAAGCCGAAATTATATTTTGAGCCATTTGAGTTTGCGGTCCAGCTGCGACTCCAATTGGCGTTTCAAGCAATTTTCCGAATCTTGTAAATCGAAATGGCTGATTGTTTTCGGGTTTAAAGAAAAGTTCTTTTGTTATGCCAAAAATTACATCATCTGATGTAAATGTAAGCTGAAATAATCGTTGAATAGATATTGTTGAGAATTTGTCGGTATTCATTTTATTTTAAGTTAAATATGAAGTATTGTTATGAGAGATGATAAATTAGGTATTAAGTTAAAAAGCAATAAATGATATCATATTCAAAAGTAAGTATAATTTGAATCTTTACAAAAAGAAGATGTTTTATAAATATTGAGTATTTGATAGTTTATAAAGCCCTATTTAAACTATGTTTTACGAATTGGTTATAATTAAACCAGTTTTGCTCTTTTGTGAACAAAGCAATCTTTTCAATTCGTGTTTGAAAATCAGGAATTAAGCCTTTTTCGCCTATAAAAATAACAGCTTCTTCAAAAGACTTTAACAGACTAATATAAAATGATTCTTGTTTTATATATTTTTCTATTGAAAATGCCTGAGCTATTTCAACATTAAATAGCATTATGTCTGCAATTATTTTTTCGTCAACTCCAAGTTGGATAAATTTTCTGATATATTTATGAGCAACTGAGCGTCGGGCTTTAGACTTTCGCCCATTTTCGGGAAAATATTCTTTTTTAATTTTAAATTTACACTCTTCTAACAATTTATCTTCTTTTGGATTAAATGCAAAATCATAATAAGATTTTACATCTTTAAATCGTTTATATAAATCAATTATTTGATCTTCGAGTTGAATTTTTTTTAATCCTTTTAGATAAATTTTTAAATCTTTCTGACTCATTTATAATGAATAATGCTTGGATTTTTAATAAGCGATTTTTTTTAACTTCTAATTTTTTTAAATTAAAAGTTTGGATACCGAAAATTGATTTGAGATGCTTGAAATATTTTTTCCAGTAAATACACCTTTTTCGTTAATAAATCTAGAAACCAATGAGTTTGGTATTTTTTCAAAATAATAATTTTCAACTTTCAGTTGCATTTTAATGTCATCTGAGATTTCGTCATTTGAATTATTTTCAATAGTTTGAAATTTGTCTATAATGTCTTTGCTTGCATTTTTTTCATTGAAAAGTTTTCTTGAATCAGCAAATACAAATACTGGAATAGCATTGTATTTTCCAGTTATTGCTATTGCTTTGCTACCTGTTTTATTTATAAAATAGTCGTTAAAAACAGCATCTGCTCCCAGAAAAATCATATTTATATTTTCAATTGTTGAACCAATTGCAGAATCTTCAATTAGAGTAACATCAAAACCATTATCGGCTAAATAATTAGCTTGTAATAATCCTTCTTTTGCAGGATGAGAAATTGTTTGATAAACCTGAACTTTTATGTTATTGTTCTTAAATTCATCAAACAACATTTGAATTGTAGAACTATTACTATGCAACAAGATCTTTTTTTCGTTAATATCAAAAATATTTACAAGGTTATTATAAAGTAATTTATCTATTGAGCCCCAAACTTCTTTATATTCTCTAATAAAACAAAGAATATCATCAGTGTTTTTTAATGAAGAAATTGATAAGTCCAGAAACTTAAACAATTCATTAATAAAATGAAAAATTGATGTTAATTGCGAATGTTGTTTGTAAACTTTATAAAGTTGGTCGATTAAAATATTATTAACTAAATTAATATTTTCATCCTTGTTTCTGATATAAAATTCTTCGGTAGCAGTAATAACCTCATTTAACAAACTTATTGAGCCAGATTTATTGTCTTCATTAATATTATTTACATTACGTATTAAGCTCTTCATAAAAATTTAATGACTGTAAATATAAAAAATATTTTAAAATTCACTCTAAGTTTAATTAATTATGTGAACTTATAAATCCTACAACTTCAGTTAAAAATGGTTTCATTTGATTAAACATTGACGAATGACCTGATTTTTCAAGGACTAACATTTTTTTATCTGTTGAACCTATTTTGTTTATTCCATCATATCCAATTTTTATAGGAATAACATAATCATGTTTTCCCCAGACAAATAATGTAGGTATTTTGATTTTATAAAGTTGATCTGAATAATTTAGATTTTTAACTTCATTAAACATTTTAATTGATGTAATTCTTAAATTAATTTTTGCTGTTATTGGGCTATAACCTGAAGTGTATAAGTGGTTTAATAAGCTACTAATTTCTAGTGGAGTATCGCTAATTATTAAGCCATCAGTATTTAAATATTTTTCAACTTCAAAACCGAATTTGTTTAACCGAGATATTGTAGTGTCAGCAAATGCAATTGTTGTATCTAATTTATTGCAATAACTGTAAATTTCTGACCACTCTTTTGAATAACTACTGCTATAAATTTGTTGTAAAGAAATGTTCTTTAATGCATAGTAAACTTCTTTATTACAAGCAAAATTGTGTGCTCCATCGACTTCTATCCAACCTGAAATTTTGTCTTGATTATTTCCTTTTATTAAAAAGGCTGTGCCAAGCGTTCCTCCCCAGCTATGACCAAATAGAAAAATATTTATTGAACTTCCGTATTTACTTTTTAATAATGTTATCAATTTCTCTAAATCTTCAACATGTTGATTTACATTTAATAAGTCGCCATTAAATTTTCCAACTGAAGTTCCAGAGCCTCTTTGGTCGTAATAAACCATTGCAAAATTGTCTTCTAAGGTTTTTGAAAATGCTTTACTGAAATTATTATAAATTTGTGCATCACCTCCTGGTCCACCATGTATTACAATTACAAATTTTTTTGAATAGCCATTGCCTTCAACATAAACAGGTAAGTCAGCTCCATCATTTCTTAAATAAAAAAAGTCATTCAGATTTCCCAAATCTTCTTTTTTACAGCTATTTATAAATAATATTATGAATATTAAAAGGGCAAAGTATTTCATGGCTATTTTTTTAAAAATGGGTTTGACAAAAATTTGTAAGTAATACCAACTTCAAAACCAAAGCCCATATTGAAAAGAGTGTTATAAGGAAAGATTAGATAATAATTGGGTTTAATATACCAGCAAAGTGGTTTGTTTTTCTTTACACTATAATCTTTACCATATGCAATTCCTAAGCTAATTGTAAAAAATCCATGTCCAGGCATAAATACTTTGTCAACACTTCCATCGTCATTAACAATATATGTTTTTGGTTGAAATGTTTTTAAAAAACCAATTCCATAAGAGAATTCTTTAAAGCCACCTCTTCTGCCGGTTCTACGACGAGAAAGTTCTGGATTTAGCCAAAATCCTGTATGATTATTTTTATGGTAATATCCAGTCAAATTAATTGATGCAATCCATTCTTTATGAATTACTTTTAATCCATATTTTCTTGGTATTCTGGGTTTTTCAATTATTTTACGTTTGATTGGATATTCAACTCCGATTTTTAATCCTGCATGAAAAGTATTAATTCCATAATATGAAATTCGGGCACTAAGTTTATCTATTTGGCTGGTATCTTTGTATGTTGTTTTTGTAAGCTTTTCTGTTTGAGATAAAACAGTTGAGAAGATAAACAGTAAAGGAATTAGTATTCGGAGTTTCATATTTAAGTGTAAAAAACAAATCTAAATATTATTTATTAGACTTAAATTAAATAAATAAAAAAACTTCAAACTCTTTTAGAATTTGAAGTTTCAATAATATTACTTCTTTTTTGGAACTATGCTCATTATTGGTATTTTCGAGCGATGTATTAATTCTTTAGCAAGTGAGCCTACAATATATTGTGTAATATCACTTTCTTGTTGTGTCATTATTACAATTAAATCTCCTTTTGCTTCGTTTGCAAAGTTTAATATTGAATCGCAAATTTCATTATTTGAACCGCTTACATTTAACATTTTAGTTTCGCATTCAATTCCGCTTTTCTGCATAAATGTTTGTACCTGTGTCATTTGTAATTTCATACGACTTATCAAATAATCATCTTTAGTTGTTACAACAGATACAGCATGAACTTTAGAGTTAAATAACTTCGCAATTGTTAATGTGTTAGCTACTTTTTGAGTTGTTTCTTTTGTTAAATCTAAAGGCAAAATAATGTTCTCACATCCTTCTCTATGATGCTTTCCTTCGATACTTATTACAGGACAGCTTGCTTCTTGAATAACTCTAAGAGTTTTTGTACCAACAACTTTTTTCATTACGTTTTCAGGTTTTTTAGCTCCCATAACTATAAAACTTGCACTTAATGAATCTGCGGTTTCAAGAATTTTTTCAACAATCTTTCCATTTGTGATTAAAGAATCGACCTTAAGTCCTGTTTTTGTATGAACTACATCTGCATATTCGTCAAGTTTAACTTTCAATTTATAGATTATATCTTTTTTTTCATTGTCTGAAAAAAGACCGAAAACCGAATTATTTTCTCTTACAACATGCAAAAGTGTTAGAGTTGAATCAGATAGTTTAGCTAAATTATATGATTGTTCTAAAGCAATAAATGATTGCTCTGAAAAATCTAGTGGTACTAATATTGTCTTTGTTGCCATTTTCATTTTTTTTGAATAGTTTTGAATTTTGATACAAAATTAACACATTTAACGATATGAAACAAATAGAAGCATCTGAATTGATATTAAATCCTGATGGAAGTATATATCATCTTAAATTAAGACCTGAAAATATTGCCGACGATATTATTTTGGTTGGTGATCCTGGTAGAGTTGAAATGGTATCATCGTTTTTTAGTAAAGTTGATTTTAAAGTTCAAAACAGAGAGTTTGTAACTCATACCGGAACTTATAATGGCAAAAGAGTAAGTGTTATTTCTACAGGTATTGGTTGCGACAATATTGATATAGTTGTAAATGAGCTAGATGCTTTGGTTAATATTGATTTAGAGAAAAGAATCCCAAAAGATACTCATCATTCATTAAATTTAGTAAGAATTGGCACATCTGGTGCATTACAAGCAGATATTCCTGTTGATACTCCAGTGATTTCAAAAATTACTATTGGTTTTGATGGTTTAATTAATTTTTATGCCGGACGAAATTCTGTTTGTGATTTAGAATTTGAAAACGCTTTTGTTAAGCATACAGGTTGGAATAAAATATTACCAGCTCCTTATGTAGTTCATACAAAAGGTGGATTATTTGGTAAATTATCAGAAGGAATAAGAACAGGTGCTACAATTGCAACTGGAGGTTTTTATGGGCCACAAGGAAGAGTTTTAAGATTGCCAATTATTGATTCAGAAATAAATAGCAAGATTGAACAATTTGAATTCAAAGGAGATAAAATTATTAACTACGAAATGGAAAGTTCAGCAATTTATGGGCTATCTGCATTACTTGGTCATGATGCTGTAACTTTATGTGCTATAATTGCAAACAGAATGAGAAAAGAATATAGCAAAGATTATAAGATTTTTGTAAAAAAATTAGTTCAAATGGTTTTGGATAGATTAACTGCATAGAGGTTGAGTTGTAGATGGATAAGAAAGAACTGAAAGCTTTAATAAGCTTGCTTGACGATAATGACGAAAGTGTTTTTGAAGTAGTTAATAAGAAATTATTAGAACTTGGAAACGAAGTAATTCCAGAACTGGAAATTGCTTGGGAGCAGTCTATTAACGAAGGTTTTCAGGAAAAAGTAGAAAATATTATTCAAAGCATACAATTTCAGCTTGTTAAGGATAGTTTGAAAGAATTAGTAGCTTCTGATGATTTTGATTTGCTAAAAGGAGCATATTGGATTTCAAGATACCAGTATCCAGACTTAGATTTTGAGAAAATTTCACAAAAGATTGAAGTTATAAAGAAGGATATTTGGCTTGAGTTAAATAATAATTTAACAGCTCTGGAAAAAGTAAAAATACTAAATCATATTATATATGATGTACATGGTTTTTCAAGAAATTCATCAAACTTTTATGCTCCTCAAAATTCATATATTAATTATTTGTTAGATGAAAAAAAAGGAAATGCAGTTTCGCTTTCATTACTTTATGCAATTATTTCTCAGCAACTAGACTTGCCTATTTATGGTGTAAATCTTCCTAAAAATTTTGTATTAGCTTACAAAGATGAAATTAGAACTTTTTCTACTTTCCAGGAAAATGATTCTGACAATGTTTTGTTTTATATAAATCCATTTAACAAGGGAGCTGTTTTTGGTCGTAGAGAAATAGACCTTTTTATTAAACAGCAAAATTTAGTTTATAGTGAGTCATATTTTGTAGCATGCAATAATAAAAGTTTTATTATTGAGTTAGTTAATTCATTAATAATATCTTACGAAAAACTTGGGTATCCTGATAAAGTTCAGGATTTTCATGAAATATTAAATATCTTAATGTCCTAAAGTTTATGCAGGAAAAAATAATAATCCTTGATTTTGGTTCGCAATACACACAGTTAATAGCCAGAAGAGTCAGAGAGTTAAATGTTTATTGTGAAATTCATCCTTTCAATAAAGTTATTGCCGACAGTGACGAAATTAAAGGAATAATTCTTTCGGGAAGTCCATTTTCTGTGAGGGAGATTAATTGTTTAAAACCTGACTTATCAAATATTCTTTATAAAAAGCCAATACTTGGAGTTTGTTATGGTGCACAATATTTATCTCATTTTTATGGAGGGGAAGTTTTGCCTTCAAAAACAAGAGAATATGGTCGTGCAAATTTAAAATTTATAGATTCTGAAAGTATTTTATTTAATAACGTTAAGGTTGATAGTCAGGTTTGGATGTCACATGGTGATACAATAGCAAAAATTCCAGATGATTATAAAATAATTGCAAGTACTACTGATGTTAAGGTTGGAGCATATTCATGTGAAGAGAAATTATTATATGGTATTCAATTTCATCCTGAGGTTTATCATTCAACTGATGGGCTTACAATTTTGAAAAATTTTATTGTAAATATTTGTGGTTCAAAGCAAAACTGGACTCCTGATTTGTTTATCGAAACTACAATTAGCGAA
>MEND01000229.1:14987-22765 GCA_001768975.1 Bacteroidetes bacterium GWA2_31_9
ATTAAATGTAAAAGGTGTTGATGCTAAAGCTCTTTTTCTAAAAGAATTGTCTGGAATTTCAGAGCCAGAACATAAAAGAAAAGTTATTGGAAGGAATTTTATTGAAGTATTTGATATAGAGGCAAAAGCGATTACTAATGTGAAATGGCTTGCTCAAGGCACAATTTATCCTGATGTTATTGAATCTGTTTCAGTTAATGGACCATCAGCGACCATAAAATCTCATCATAATGTTGGTGGTTTGCCAGAAAAAATGAATCTGAAAATAATTGAGCCATTAAGGTTATTATTTAAAGATGAGGTGAGAAGAGTAGGCAAAGCGTTAGAATTACCTTCAATAATACTTAATCGTCATCCCTTCCCAGGTCCTGGATTAGGAATTAGAATTCTTGGCGATATTACAGAAGCTAAAGTTACATTATTACAAGATGCTGATTTCATATTTATTAATGAGCTGAAAAAAAATAATTTATATGATAAGGTTTGGCAAGCAGGAGTTATTTTACTTCCAGTTCAATCAGTTGGTGTAATGGGTGATGAGCGAACTTATGAAAATGTAGTTGCTCTAAGGGCAGTTTCGTCAACTGACGGAATGACTGCTGATTGGGTTCATTTGCCATACGAGTTTTTGGCAATGGTTTCTAATAAAATAATAAACCAAGTTAAAGGTGTAAATAGAGTTGTATATGATATTAGCTCTAAGCCTCCAGCAACAATTGAATGGGAATAAAACGTTTTTTATTCAGGTTGATATAACTTAGATTGATTAATATTTTCAATTAATAAATTTGCATCAACTTTTCCACTTTTATCTTTAGGTGTTTCATTAATTATTCTGATGTCAGCAAATTTTTGCTCATTCATTGATTCAATAATTGCTTTTTTTATTATATCAACAGAAATATTTGTTAAGTCTGGAGGGTTTAATCCAATAAGTTTGGCAATTTGAATTGCCATTTTTCCTGCAAAATCAGTTTTCATTTTTTGTTATTGATATTTGTAAAGGATTTTTA
The DNA here is from genome assembly GCA_001768975.1 of Bacteroidetes bacterium GWA2_31_9. Lineage (GTDB taxonomy): Bacteria > Bacteroidota > Bacteroidia > Bacteroidales > GWF2-33-38 > GWA2-31-9. The sequence continues at coordinate 16,001 of MEND01000229.1, forward strand.
ATTTGTTCTTTTAAAAGTGCAATTTTCAGTACGTCTAAGATGTTTTCAACGAAATGAAATTTTAAGCCTTTTATGTACATTTCATTTATTTGATCAATGTCTTTTTTATTGTCTGCTGAAAGAATAATTTCTGTAATATTGGCTCGTTTTGCGGCTAAAATTTTTTCTTTAATTCCTCCTACAGGTAACACTTTTCCTCTAAGTGTAATTTCTCCTGTCATTGCAAGTCCTTTTTTTACTTTTCGTTGAGTAAATGCTGATGCTAAGGATGTTATCATAGTTATTCCTGCAGAAGGACCATCTTTTGGTATAGCACCTTCAGGAACATGTACATGTACATTCCATTTTTCAAAATCATCGGGTTTTAAGTTAAGATGTTTTGAATTTGCTTTCAAATATTCCAGAGCTATAATGGCAGACTCTTTCATTACCTCGCCTAAATTTCCAGTTAGTGTAAGTTTGCCATTACCTTGGCTTAAACTTGTTTCGATATATAGGATTTCGCCACCATGAGCTGTCCATGCTAAGCCCGTAACAACTCCTGCATATTCGTTACCTTGATAAAAGTCCTTATTATATTCAGAAACTCCAAGATAAGTTCTTAAATCTTTTTGTGATATATTTATAGCATATTCTTCATTAAGTGCAATACGTTTAGCTATTTGTCTGATTACTTTTGCAATTTTTTTATCTAACTCCCTCACTCCCGATTCACGAGTAAAGTTTTCTACAATATGTTCAATTATTTCGTTTGAAAACTTGACTTGTATTTTTTTGACACCATGTAGCTCAAGTTGCTTTGGAATTAAATGCCTTTTTGCTATTTCAATTTTCTCTTCTACAATATATCCTGATACGTTTATCATTTCCATTCGATCTCTTAATGCAGGATGAATAGACGTTACCATATTTGCAGTTGCAATAAACATTACGTTCGATAAATCGTATTCAAGCTCAAGGTAATTATCGTAAAAAGCATTGTTTTGCTCTGGGTCTAAAACCTCAAGAAGTGCAGAACTTGGGTCGCCTCTGAAATCGTTGCCAACTTTATCAATTTCGTCAAGAATAAATACAGGATTTGATGATTTTGCCTTTTTAATATTTTGTATTATTCGACCAGGCATTGCACCAATATACGTTTTTCGATGCCCTCTTATTTCAGCTTCATCATGTAATCCACCTAATGACATTCTGACATAATTGCGTTTTAATGCTCTTGCAATAGATTTTCCTAGCGAAGTTTTTCCAACTCCCGGAGGGCCATATAAGCAAAGAATTGGGGATTTTAAATCGCCTTTTAGTTTTAAAACTGCTAAATATTCAAGTATTCGTTCTTTAATTAACTCAAGTCCGTAGTGGTCTTCATTTAATATTTTTTGGGCAATTTTAAGATCTAATCTGTCTTTTGTATAATCTTGCCAAGGAATATCCAAGATTGTCTGTACATAATTTAATTGAACTGAATATTCGCCTGCAGCAGGATTTAGTCGTTGCAATTTTTCAACTTCTTTATTGAAAGTACTTTCGATATTTTTCGACCATTTTTTCTTTTTGGCCTTCTTTTTCATTTCTTCGATTTCTTTGTCGATTGTACTTCCACCAAGTTCTACTTGGATTTGTTTCATTTGTTGATGAAGCAAAAATTCTCGTTGTTGTTGGTCTAAATCGGTTTTTACTTTATGCTGAATTTGATTTTTTAATTCAAGCATTTGAAGTTGTTTTGTTAAATGCTCCAATAAGTTTATACCTCTGATTTTTAAATTATTCTCTGCAAGCAAAGCTTGTTTTTCGTCTAACTTAATATCTGCATTTGAAGAAATAAAATTTATAAGAAATTGAGAATTTTCTATGTTTTTTACTGCAAATGAAGCTTCTGGAGGAATGTTGCTAGATAAATGAATAATTTTAATAGATAACTCTTTTAAAGAAGTAACAATTGCAGAATATTCATCATCTTTTGCTGAAGGTATAATATCATCAAGTTTTGTAATTTTAGCGTTAAAATATGGCTCAGTAGTAGTAATTTCATCCATCTTAAATCTTGATTTGCCTTGAATAATTACTGAAGTACTACCATCTGGCATTTGAAGAATTTTGATAATTTGTGCGACAGTACCAACTCTATTTAAGTCCTTTTCTTCTGGATCTTCAATGTTATCGTCAATTTGAGCAACAGTACCAATTAATTTATTTTTCTTATTTGCTTCTTTTATAAGTTTTACAGATTTATCACGACCTATTGTAATCGGTAATATTACTCCTGGAAACATAACTGTATTTCGTAAAGGTAAAATTGGCAAACTATCAGGCAGAATGTCGCCTTTTGAAATATCTTTGTTGTCTTCGTCAATTATAGGAATTAGCTCTGTATTTTCGTTTCCATCATCAGTTAGGAAAAATTCAGTAATCATTATGTCGTTATTTTAGTTATTTTAGTTAGTATAAAATAATAATATTTGACAAAATGTCATTTTTACAATATTATTATTAATGGATATGGCTATTGTCAATAGTTATGCCAAATGGGAACTGGTTTTTTGTAACGTATTCCCACCCACAAGTTTTATTGCTTATCTCTAAATGCTTCTGTAATACCGTAAATGTGCTTCAGGATTTTAATATCAATTTCAGAAAGTTCAATATTTCTTCTTGACATTACTTTTTGAGCTACTTCAATTGCTTTATTAAATTCGTAGTTTATCATTTGATTTGAGCCTCCCCAAGAATAAGATGGTATGAAATTTCGTGGGTAACCTCCTCCGAAAATATTTGAATTTACTCCAATAACTGTTCCTGTGTTAAACATTGTGTTGATTCCACACTTAGAGTGGTCGCCCATTATTAATCCACAGAAAGTTAAGCCAGTTTTAATGAATGATTGTTTAGGGTAATTCCACATTCTGACATCAGTATAGTTATTTTTTAAATTAGAGTTATTTGAATCAGCTCCAATATTGCACCATTCTCCAATTACTGCTTGTCCGAGAAAACCGTCATGAGCTTTATTTGAATAACCTATTATTATAGAGTTATTTATTTCGCCACCTACTTTAGAATGAGGTCCAATTGTGGTTGGTCCATATATTTTCGAACCAATTTTTAATGCAGAATGCTCGCATAATGCAAAAGGTCCACGAACATTTGAACCTTCCATAACTTCAGTATCTTTTCCAATATAGATAGGTCCATTTGTTGCATTTAAGTTTGAAAATAGTACAGAGGCTCCTTCTTCAACAAAAATCCTTTCAGGGAAAAGTAAATTATTGTTTTTTGAAATATCTTGAGAGATTTTATTTTTTATAATAAGGTCAAAGTCTGATTCTAATTCCTGTCCATTTAATGTGAATAAATCCCAAGGATAGTTTATTTTATTTATTTTTAAAGTTGTTTCTTTTTTCTGAAAATTAGAGTTATTAAAATCGAAATCGTTTGTCGAATCTTTGTCGAGTCTTATAGCTAATAATACATCTTGATGTACTATTGCCTCAGAATTATTTAAGAGCTTAATTACGTTGGCTATTTCAATGTTTGGGAGAAAAGAGCTATTTATTAGAATGTTATCGTTTTTAATTTCGGATTTATATTTTTCTGATAAATAATCTTTTGTTATATACGAGCATTCTGTGTTTAAATATTTTTCCCATTTTTCTTTTATTGTAAGAATTCCAATTCTTAATTCTGAAACTGGTCTTGTGAAAGTTAACGGAAGTAAATTATCCCAACTATTATCATCAAATAATAAATAATTCATGATTGTTTAATTTATAAATAGTTCGAGTAAAATTACAAATTATATTTAATAAAAAAAGCTCCGAATTGGAGCTTTTATATATATCTGTAGAATGTTATGCTTCTTTCTTTTCGTAATGTTTTTGGTAACGTGTTTTGAATTTGTCAACACGACCAGCTGTGTCAACTAACTTCATCTTACCAGTATAAAATGGGTGAGAAGTATTAGAGATTTCAATTTTAATTAAAGGATATGTAACGCCTTCAATATCAATAGTGTCTTTAGTTTGTGTAGTCGATTTTGTGATAAAAACATGTTCGTTTGACATATCTTTAAAAGCAACTAATCTATAACCTTTTGGGTGAATATCTTTTCTCATTTCTTTAATTATCTTAATATTACTCTTTTGTTTCGGATTGCAAAGATAAATAAACAAATTAAATTTTCAATACTTTTGAAATTATTTTTTATTATTTTTCAGAAACTTTATACATTGATTTTTCGGCAGGTTGATTATATAATTCTGGATTTAAATACTTCCCTTTATCTTGTTGTAATTTTTCTTCTTCAACAACTATTGGATTTTGAATTGCGTAAGGGTCTTTTCTAATACCTGTAACTTGCCAAGAAATTTCCATTCCGGCTGAACCGCCAGCAATTATAAATGTATTATTTTGAACCTTTTGTTCTATATGTAAATTTGGTGCAGCAACCCCAATTGCTGTTAATTGATAACGAAAATCTTTATTTAACGAACCAAAGTAACTTGGTAAAGTAATAGTTGCTTTTCCTTGATTATCAAGAGTTGCAACACCATCATAAATATTTTTCATATCAGGGCTTTCAACAAATGAATGAATTAAATATTTGTTTTCAGGGTCTTGAGGATGGTCGATTTTAAATGTTCCTGCTGATTTTGAGAGAGTTCCATTTACATGGACATTGCCATCAAAATAGCCAGCATAGTTAGTAGTTCCACCACTTGCAGAACCATAAATTCCATAGTTAGTGTTTGTTCCTGAGGCATAACCATAAACTCCATACTTACTTGCGGCACTTCCTGATGCATCACCTCTTACAGCTGTTGCAGAACCTATAGCTGATGATGAAACACCATAAACACCTTTCCATTTTCCTTCACCTTTTACACCAATGCCGTAATTATCTGTTACAGAATGAGAGCCATATACGGCAGGGTTGTCATTAGTTGTTTGTATATCTACTGCGTGTACTTTAGATGTTGGTGCTGTAGTACCAATGCCTAAGTAACCAGAGCTATTCATTACCATAAGTGTATTCTGGTATGCAACTCCAGGATTTGATGATATCCCTGTAGTAACCAAAAGAGGATATGAGTTAGATGTAATAATTGAAGACGGTTCATTTACAGACCAGTCATAGGCTGAATTTATTGCAGTATAATCACCAACGTTTAGTCCTGTAGCTCCAAGGCTACTTGACCACCAGCTATCCATTACTTTTCTTGAATTTCCATTGAATATTGAAAAATTACCTGTTGTAAAATAAAGAGAATTATTTAATTTTATATCACCAGCAACATCAAGTTTTTGAGCAGGTGATGATGTGCCTATTCCAACGTTTCCACTATTATAATAAGTGTTTAAACCTGAAGTTGACCAAGGAGATGTTGGAGCATTTATCCAATTTGTTCCACTTCCTGTACTAGATAAAATTTGTCCATTAGTTCCAGCATCTGAATCTAAATCATATAAAATTCCATTTACTTTTAAGCTCCCATTTACTAAAAGGAATTTTGAACTAAAATTTCCATAGATTAAAGTGCTATCAGAAGTAGCTCCATTTGCAATATATAATTTGTCTGATGTTGTTTCATTGAATCCTGCTCTGTAACCCAAAAAAACATTTCTGTTTCCATACTCACAATTATATCCACTGAAATTACCTAAAAAAGTATTTTTAGAATTATTGATTATTTTATCCCCACATTTATATCCTATGAAAACATTATGATTTCCAACAAAGGCTTGATAATCATCAGCTCCACTTCCTGCATCAAAACCTAAATGTGTATTGTAATTTCCTGTAAAATTATAAGCACCAGCTGAATTTCCAATATATGTATTTTCAATACCTGTAGAATTCCCAAAACCTGATGAATTTCCATAAAAAGTATTATTTAATCCTGTAGTATTTTCCTGACCAGATCCTGTCCCAACAAAAGTATTGTTACTAGCAAGATTTTTATTTCCTGCATCGTATCCAATAAATACATTATACCAACCGTCAATATTATTTAGTCCGGAATTTGTTCCAATTGCGACATTTCCTTCGCCAGTAGTAGTTTGATTTCCTGACTTATAGCCCATAAAGGTATTGTTACTAGCAGTTGTATTACTTAAACCACTATTAAATCCAATAAATGAATTATATAACCCAGTAGTATTTGCACTTCCTGAACCATGTCCGATAAAATAATTATTTGGGGTTAAATCTAAATAATTGGTTACTGTGGTTTTTGAAGGACTAAATCCGCCAACAGCAAATCCTCCTTTGCTAGCTGTTGCTTTTGCAGGGTTATCTTCTATGTAAACTCTAACACTATCTGGAGTTACTCTTAAAAACTCATTAGTAAAAGTACCTTTTGAAGGACTGAATCCTCCAACTGCAAAACCTCCTTTGCTACTTGTTGCTTTACCCGGAGAATCTTCAACATTAACTCTAACTCCTTGCTGATAAACTGCAAATACAGTATCTCCATTATTATTAACTACTTGGAATATTGGGTCGTTTGCTCCCAATGTATTGTCTGATTTTACTTCCATTTTTCCAAATGGAGTTGTAGTTCCAATACCAAGCTTATTTGTTGTACTGTTTAAATATACATAAGGTGAATTATAGCCCCAAATTCCACTCGCACTACCTGAAGTTAAATTTGTCCATGAACTACCATTCCAATAGTAAAAACTATTTAAATTTGTGTCAAATACCAATAATCCAGTTGCCGGGACTGAAATTGTAGTTCTTTGAGCAGTTGTTAATCGAGGAACTAATAA
>MEND01000229.1:22823-27276 GCA_001768975.1 Bacteroidetes bacterium GWA2_31_9
TATAATTTTAAAATTAGTTTATTTGTACTTATAATCATCTAAATTTAAATATAAAATGACCAAATACTCTTTTTCTATGATGAAAGTACTTTTATTGTCTTTTATCTTTTTGTTTTCAATTTCTCTAAAGTCACAAATTAATAAGGATAAAATATTATTTGAAGAATATAAATCAGGGTTTTATGAAAATTTTATTTTAAAAGATAATGCTAAAACAGAAGTAGAGAATACAACAAAAGTAAAAAAGTATATTAGCTGTGATATTAATAGTAGAAGTTTCCCAAACGATACTTCCTTATATAAATTAATCTGGCATAACAAACCTATATCACAAGGAAATACTGGCACTTGCTGGTGTTTTGCAACTACTTCTTTTTTAGAATCTGAAGTTAAAAGAATATCGGGAGAGAAAATTAAACTTTCTGAAATGTACATTGTTTATTGGGAATATGTAGAAAGAGCTATTGATTTTGTTAATACACGTGGAACTACTTATTTTGCAGAGGGTTCGGAAGCTAATGCTGTGCCTAAAATTTGTAAAAAATATGGAATTGTTCCTTTTGAGGTTTATACTGGAAAAACAGGCGATTCAAAATTTTACAATCACAGTAAAATGTTTGATGAAATGAACGAATATTTAAAGTCGGTGAAATTAAATAATAATTGGAATTCTGATTTGGTTTCAGGTTCAATAAAAGAAATTTTAAATAAATATATCGGTGTCCCTCCTGAAAAATTTAACTATAAAAAAGTTAGTTATACTCCAAATCAATTTTTTAACGATTTTCTAAAACTTAAAACGAATGATTATTTTAGTTTTATGTCAACTAAAGAGTTTAATTATAACGAGAAGCATGAACTCATTGAGGCTGATAATTGGTGGCATTCCAATAATTATTATAATATTTCGTTGAATGAATATTTTAATTTAATTGTTAATGCACTTGAACATAATTTTTCGATTAGTCTTTGTGGAGATGTAAGCGAAGTTGCTAATTTTAGAGATGAAGGAGTGGCAGTGATTCCTGATTTTGACATTCCTTCTGAATATATCAACGAAGATTCTCGACAGTTTAGATTAAGCAATAATACAACAACTGATGATCATTGCATTCATTTGATTGCTTGTAAAAAAATTGAAGGAAAATATTGGTTTGTAGTTAAAGATTCGGGAAGTAGTTCGTTTGATAGTCCAGTTTCTGGTTATCGTTTTTTTCATGAAGATTATATTAAGCTAAAAATGATGAACATTATGGTTCATAAAGATGCTGCTAAGGATATTTTGGATGGGATAATTAAGTAGGCTACTTATTTAGATTCTATTCTGGTTTCTTTTTGCCATGTAGTTGTTTTAGAATTCTTTCAAGATACAATTCAATACTTTCACCTTGTTTAATTGGAATATACTCTAATGCAGAAGTAAATCCATTAATTAAGTCTGTATATTTTTTGAAATTTGATTTTAGAATTTCTAAGTCGTTAGTTTCCCAGTATTGCCCCTCATCTTGCAGATTAAAATCTGCAAAATATTTTTTATCAAGATGACGAAATAGTTGGATAATAAATTGATGAGTTTCAATGCCAGCATATTGTGTTTTTACTGAAAGCATGTATAAATATTCATGTTCATTTTGAATATCTGTCTTACCATATAGCCTAAGGTTTAAAACATCACTCATTCGACCATTTGAGAGAAAACATATCGAAATTGTTTCGCAACCAGTGGGAGTGAAATTAATTCCATAGATGTTCTGGTTGTACTTTTCTTTTTCACATGTGTTGTTAGGAAATTGTCTGTCGAAAACAAAATATTTCCAGTTATAAGCTTTAGCAATATCTTGAATTTCATCGATTAATTCAGGTAATAACTCCAGTTTAGAAATTTTTCCATTATAATGAAAACTTAAGCCCATTTAATAGTTTTAAATTAAGTTAAAAAAATCAAATCAATTGAATTAAAGTTTAGTCGGCGGATTCGAACTTATAAAGCAATTCTTACAATATCGTCTTTATGAAGCCAGCCTTCGTTGCCATTTTTCAATTTAATATTATACCAGTTTGATAGGCTATCTTCAATGCTAAGTTTTGTACCTTCGTGAAGTACAAAAATATCTGTACCTTTTTCATCTGGTGAGCTTTTAATATTTACAGTTGGTGTTAAAATTAAAGCTGAATTACAATCAGTTATGTCAGATTTTTGTATCGAAGCAAATACATAAGATTTTATAGATAATATGAGAAATAAAATTGCTAAACCAAATGTCAGTTTTTTCAAAAACATAATCCGTGAAAATAGAAATAACAAAACTAAAATAAGGACAGTGATAAATGAAATTAAGCTTATGTATGCCCATGTGTCAGAGCTAAATATTGAAATTATTTTATTAAGCCATTGTGTTAAGAAAAATTCAGGTAATATTTCAATTTTATCGGTTATATATTTATTAGCTAAATCAAGATTGAATTGAATGTCTTCGTCTTCGGGAGCGAGAAGTTTTGCTTTTTCATAATTTAAAATTGCAGAAGTAATTTTATTTGATTTGAAGTAAGCATTTCCTAAGTTAAAATATATTTCTGATGATTGGTATCCTGATTTAATAATACTATCATAGGCATTTATTGCTTTTTCGTAATATGCTGATGAGTAGTAGCTATTTGCAGAGTCGAGAAGAGCATTGTTATTAGATGCTTTTGAAAAAGTTGTGGAAAATAAAAGAAGATAGAATATAGAATACAGAAGAAACAAGTTGGATGTTTTTCTTTCAACTTTCAACTTGCAACTTTCCACTTTTAACTTATTTTTATTAAGTTTTTGCATTTCTTTTGATTTTATTGTCAAGTAATCCAATTATATTAATTGTTGAATTATAAATTTTATCCATTTCGCCAGCATCTGAATTAGGAGCAAATCGTGCATATTCGCAGGTGTCTAATAAATTAGATAAGTTACTAATTGTTTCTGTTTCAATATTGTTAGAGTTAAGTATTTCAAATGCTTTTTCACGATTTAAGTCTGAAACCGGAATACTTAATTTATCGCTTAAATAGCCCCACATTGCTTTAAGTGTTTCGTCGTAAAACTGTTCTCGCTTGTTTTCTTTTAAATATTTAGATGCTGAATTAAGTCTTTTTTTTGCCATTTTATTTGCTTTACGATTTTTAACAAGCATTGCATTTGCATTTTCTTTAATTTGCTTTCGACGAATAACAACAATTACAATAAATAATGCTAAAGTTAAAGGATAAGCTGAATTATGCCATAATGAACCTAATACGAAATGTCCAGTTGGCTTTAATTCAATATTTTTGGTTTTAATAAATCGAATATCAGTTCCAATATATTTTACATCTTCTTTTGAAAAATTCGACATAACAGTTCCATTATTATCGTCGGCACCTTTCTCAACCGTAATATTAAATTCTTCAGATGAAACTTGTTTGTATTGTTTAGTTTCAACTTCAAAATAACTAAACTCAACAGGGGCAATTCTGAAATTTCCGGCATGACGAGGAATTAATAAATATTCATAAGTTTTACTTCCAGATGTACCAGCAGCAGTGCTTGTAATATTATCGCTAACTTTTGGGTCATAAGTCTCAAAATCAGGAGGGAAGTTAACTTTTGGGACATCAGCTAATTTTAAATTTCCATTTCCTGATATTTTAATTTTTAAGGTAATAGCATCGTTTGTTTTTACATTGTTTTTGTCGATTGTTGCCTGAAATGTAAATTTTCCAACTGCTCCGTTAAATGATGTAGGTTTACCATCGGGCAGTGGCTTGACGTTAATTTTAACCTTTGGACTTACAACTTTTTTCTTTACGTTTTGATAATTTCCAAAAAAATCATCGAAAATGCTTCGTTGACGATTGTTAACTTTCTGACGGACAATACAAGTTAGTTCAAATGGGTCGATAGTAATTTCGCCACTCTGTTGTGGGTAAAGGAGTTCTTTTTTAATTACTCCCATATTGTAAATCACGCCATTAACGTTTTCTCTTTGCAAAGAAATCTGGCTGGGAGTTTCAATATCCTGACTCCAAAAGCCATTAAACGATGGAAATTTAAAATTATCAAAACCTGCCAAATCAAGTTTTGTGTAAACTTTTAGTGTTGCAACAAGGTGTTCACCTTGATAAAGTGTACTTTTATCAACAGAAACTCTGACAAATAAATCGTCACCATCGACATCAGGAATTGAACTACTTTGTGTTTGCTGATTGTTATTATTTTGAGAATTTGCTTGCGTTTGTCCACCCTGCCCTTTTACAACTTCAATTGTTAATGTATTTGACTGATAATCTTTGCCTCCAGTAGCAATTGTGGCGGCATCAATTTTGTATTTTCCTTCTTTTGTTGCTTGTATGAAATAAGTATATGAATATGTAACACTTTGTGTAACTTGCCCATTAACAATACTCATATTTGAACTACTAGAAGTGTTTGGTCCTG
>MEND01000230.1:0-8536 GCA_001768975.1 Bacteroidetes bacterium GWA2_31_9
CACCTTTTGGAGGAAAAGAACGTGCAGAAGTACAACAGAATTTCCCTATTAAAACAGGTGAAACTGCTTTTTTGTTCTTACAACATTTTATTAAAATTCTCAAAGCAGGAGGTAAAGCAGGTATTGTAATTAAAAATACTTTTTTGAGTAATACAGATAATGCCTCTGTGAGCTTACGAAAACTTTTACTTGAAAACTGCAATTTGCATACGGTTTTAGATTTGCCGGGCGGTGTATTTACAGGTGCAGGAGTAAAAACAGTTGTATTGTTTTTTGAAAAAGGTTCTGCAACAAAAAAGGTTTGGTTTTATCAGTTAAATTTAGACAGAAATCTTGGCAAAACAAATGCACTAAATGAAAATGATTTAGCAGATTTTGTAGAACTTCAAAAAACAAAGGCAGAAAGTGAAAATTCTTGGAGTATAAATGTGAAAGATATTGACCAAACTACTTTTGACCTATCTGCTAAAAATCCAAACAAAAAAGAAGAAACGGCTTTACGCCAACCGAAAGAAATTTTAGAAGAAATGAAAGCCCTTGATGCAGAAAGCACAGAGTTAATTGAGAATTTACAAATGTTAATTTTATGAAAATAGCAGATAAGATAGTTTTATTTCAAGACAAAAAAATTAGACGTATTTGGCAAAATGACGAATGGTTTTTTTCTGTTGTAGATATAATCGAAATTTTAACTGAAAGTGCTTATCCAAGGCAGTATTGGGAAAAAGTAAAGCAACGGGAATTTATAGAACTTCAGTTGTCGCCAATTTGGTTACAACTGAAACTTGAAAGTGCCGATGGCAAAAAATATAATACAGATTGTGCCAATACTGAAAGCGTTTTCCGAATTATTCAGGCGATTCCAAGTCAAAAAGCCGAACATTTTAAAAGATGGTTGGCAAAAGTTGGATATGAAAGAATACAAGAAATTGAAAATCCTGAACTTGCTCAAGAGCGAATGAAAGAACTTTATGAACAAAAAGGGTATCCGAAAGATTGGATTGACAAACGACTTAGAGGAATTGCTATTCGCCAAAATCTGACCGATGAATGGCAGGACAGAGGCATTATGAGCCAAAAAGACTATGCCATTTTAACAGCTGAAATATCAAAAGCAACTTTTGGAATGACTCCGAGTGAATATAGAAAATTTAAAAATATTCCGGAAAAATCAAAAACCAATTTGAGAGATAACATGTCCGATTTGGAGTTGATTTTTACAATGCTTGGTGAAAAAGTAACAACTGAAATCTCAAAAAAAGAAGAACCAAAAGGAATGCCCGCAAATAAAAGTGTAGCAAAAAGAGGTGGCTCAGTAGCTGGTAAAGCAAGAAAAGAAACAGAAAAAGAGTTGGGTCAAAGTGTTGTTTCTCCAGAAAATTATTTGCCAATAAGTAAAACTATTGAGCAACTTAATAGTCATACTATAAAAAAACTTCCAACTACAAAAAAGAAAAATAAATGAAGAAAGGTTGGGAAATAAAAAAGTTGCATGAAGTTGCAGAATACTTTAATGGCCTAACATACTCACCGAAAGATGTTAGCGATAAGGGAACAATTGTATTACGTTCCTCTAATATTCAAAATGACAAATTAGATTTTTCTGATATTGTTCGTGTAAGTGTGAGCGTAAAAGAAAAATTATTTGTCAGAGATAGTGATATTTTAATGTGTAGCCGAAATGGTAGTCAACGTCTTGTTGGGAAAACAGCACCAATTTTGAATTTAAAAGAGCCTATGACTTTCGGAACATTTATGATGATAATTCGGAGTGAATTTAGTTCTTACTTATTATGGTATTTCAAAACAGACGAATTTAAAAAGCAAATTAGTGGAGGAGAAAATACAATGATAAATCAAGTAACAAGATATATGCTTGATGAAATTGAAATTCCACTCCCACCACTCCCCGAACAACAACGCATCGTAGCCATTTTAGATAAAACCTTTGCGACCATAACGAAAGCAAAAAATAATGCAGAACGAAATCTTAAAAATGCAAAAGAACTTTTTGAAAGTTATTTGCAAAGCGTATTTGAAAATGGAAATTGGGAAGTGAAGTCATTAGAGGAAATTTGTGATTTAATTTCAAAAGGGTCATCACCAAAATGGCAGGGTATTAAATATGTTGATGAACCTGAAGTTTTATTTGTTACAAGTGAAAATGTTGGGGAAAACACATTGCTGCTAAATGAAAGAAAATATGTTGAAAAAAAATTCAACATAAAAGAGAAGAAATCAATCTTGATGAATGGCGATGTATTGACAAACATCGTTGGTGCCTCAATTGGTAGAACTGCAATCTATAATTTAGATGATGTTGCAAATATCAACCAAGCAGTTTGTCTTATCAGATGTAATAAACATTTATTGTTCAATGAATACTTGATGTATTTATTAAACTCTCCTTTTACAAAACAACACTTGCACGAAAACGAAGTAAACAATGCGAGGGCAAATTTAAGTTTAGGTTTTTTCAGAAGTTTAACAATTCCATTTCCTGAATTAGCCGAACAGAAAATAGTTGTAAATAAGATAAAAGGGTTTCATATAGAAACCAAAAAATCAGAAGCCATTTATTTAAAAAAGATTGCAGATTTAGAAGAACTAAAAAAGAGTATTTTGCAGAAGGCGTTTTGTGGGGAGTTAGTAAAAAGTCTTAAAGAAATTAGCGTATGAAAATAAAACATGATGCCAATGATATTGTAATTGATGTTACCAATCCATTTGTAAACTGCAAGCTGGGCAGAAAACAATATGCTGATATTCTTACCAACATTGTAAGTAATTATGCAGATGGTTTTGTTTTAGCAGTAAATAACGAATGGGGAACAGGGAAAACAACCTTTGTGAAAATGTGGCAACAGCAATTGATAAATGAAGGTTTTACAACAATGTATTTTAACGCATGGGAAAATGATTTTGAACAAAACCCTATGGCTGCATTAGTGTCTGAATTGAGTGTATTAAAAGACAAAAATTCAGCAAAAATATTTAAATCAGTAATTGAAAAAGGTGCGGTACTGACTAAAAATATTCTCCCTCAATTAGTAAAAGCTATTGTCTCAAAATATGTTGATACAGGGGTTTTACTCGATTCAATTGAAAATACTGCGAAAGGTGCTACTGAAATTTTTGAAGCAGAAGTAAAAAATTACACATCAAAGAAAGAAAGCTTTCAGGAATTTCGTGAAGAATTAACAAAGTTTATTGCATCATCAGAGAAGAAGAAACCCATAATATTTTTCATTGATGAATTAGACAGATGCAGACCCGATTATGCCGTACATATTTTAGAAAATGTAAAACACTTTTTTTCTGTTTCAGGAATTGTTTTTGTTCTTTCTATTGATAAAGTGCAGTTGAGTCATGCCATTAGAGGTTTTTATGGTAGCGAAAATATAAATGCAGATGATTATCTGAGAAGATTTATTGATATTGAATATAACTTACCTGCTCCAAATACTAAAGATTTTTGTAATTACTTATATGATTATTTTCAAATAGATTCATTCTTTAATACCCCAATAATGTTAAAAAATAAATACATTGGTAATAAAGAATCTTTCATCACTGTTTCTTCAATTCTTTTTGAGAAATCAGAAGCTACACTTAGGCAGCAGGAAAAGATATTTGCACATACTCGTTTAGCTTTGATTTTATTTCAAAAGCATAATTTGATTTTTCCTGATTTTTTAATAATATTGGTCTATTGTAGAGTTTGCGTCCCTGAATTTTATATAAAATTAAAACAGAAAAAACTTTCTGCAAATGAATTACTTATTGAATTTGCGAAAATAATACCTATTAATATTCCTAATGATAAAATAAGATACTTCATACATATTGAAGCATTATTGAGTTTAATGTATAATAATTCATTACCAAATGGAATAAAAATAATAATTGAAAATAACTCAACTGATAATTCTAATATTCCATTCAAATCATGTATAGATAGAACGGATGACAATAGGGATTTTATTCGTTTTTTACAAAATATACTTAATGATTTTAATAATGAATTATATAACTATAATATAGCCTTTCTTTTAGAAAAAATTGATTTAACGGAATCAGTAAAAATTTAATTTATGAATGAAGCTGAAACAAGAGCCGAACTCATAGACCCAAAGTTAAAAGCTTGTGGTTGGGGAATTGTAGAAGATTCAAAAATTCTTCGTGAATACAACATCACCGCAGGGAAAATACAAACGGGCGGTGTAAGAGCAAAAAAACTTACTGCCGATTATGTGTTAGTTTACAAAGGAATTAAACTTGCAGTTATAGAAGCAAAGAGCGATGAATTAGAAGTTGGCGAAGGTGTAGCACAAGCAAAACAATATGCCGAAAAATTAAAATTAGAAACAACTTATTCAAGTAACGGAAAAGAAATTTATAGTATCTGTATGAAAACAGGTACAGAAGGTTTGGTTGCAAATTATCTTACACCTGAGGAACTTTGGAACAAAACATTTGCCGTTCAAAATCAGTGGAGAGAAAATTTCAGTGCAGTTCCTTTTGAATATGTTAAAGGGAAAAATGATCCAAGATATTATCAGGAAATTGCTGTAAATAATACATTAGAGGCAATTGCGAATAATGAACCTCGCATCTTATTAACTTTAGCAACAGGCACAGGAAAAACATTTATTGCTTTTCAAATTGCGTGGAAATTATTTCAAACACGTTGGAATTTAAAACATGATGGAAGCAGACGACCACGAATTTTATTTTTAGCAGACCGTAATATTTTAGCAGATCAGGCATACAATGCTTTTTCAGCGTTTCCAGAAGATGCTTTGATAAGAATTAGTCCAAAAGAAATAAGTAAAAAAGGAACTGTGCCGACCAATGGTAGTATTTTCTTTACCATTTTTCAAACCTTTATGAGTGGGGGTTCGACAGGCTCACCCACCACTCAGATTGAAGAAAATATCAACTTTACTGAGATTAAAATAAGCAATGTTGCAAATGGTTTTATGTATATACTTCAATGTAATGATGGAAGTTTTTATACAGGTAGCACAAAGGATTTAGAAAGAAGAATTGAACAACATAAAAATGGTGAAGGTGCTGAATACACAGAATTAAATTCACCAGTCAAATTGGTTTACTATGAAACATTTGATAGAATTGATTTTGCTTTTGAAAGAGAGAAACAAATTCAAAAATGGAGTAGAGCCAAGAAAATTGCGTTAATAAAAGGAGATATTGAATTACTAAAGAAACTTTCAAAAAGCAAATCTGAACGAGAACCAAAGGTTGGTGAGCTTGCCGAACCATATTTTGGCGAATATCCGGCAGATTATTTTGATTTTATTGTTATTGACGAGTGCCACCGTGGCGGTGCAAATGATGAAGGAAATTGGAGAGGGATATTAGAATATTTTGCTCCGGCAGTTCAATTAGGTTTAACAGCTACTCCGAAACGAAAAAATAATGTTGACACGTATAAATATTTTGGTGAACCTGTATATATTTATTCACTAAAAGAAGGTATTAATGATGGTTTCCTTACACCATTCAAGGTAAAACGCATCAAAACAACTCTTGATGATTATATTTACACCAACGACGACCAAATTATCGAAGGAGAAATTGAGGAAGAAAAGCTTTACACTGAATCCGACTTCAATAAAATCATAGAAATAAAATCAAGAGAAGCTAAACGAGTTCAGATATATTTGGACGAAGTTAATCAAAATGACAAAGCAATTATTTTTTGTGCAAATCAACCTCATGCAGCTTTAATAAGAGATTTGGTAAATCAATTTAAAAAATCAAAAGACCCGAATTATTGTGTAAGAGTTACAGCCAATGATGGAGAAATAGGAGAACAATTTTTGCGAGAATTTCAAGACAATGAAAAAACAATTCCTACAGTTCTAACAACTTCACAAAAACTCTCAACTGGTGTAGATGCAAGAAATATCAGAAATATTGTGTTGCTTCGTCCTATAAAACAAATTATAGAATTTAAACAAATAATCGGACGAGGCACACGCTTATTTGATGGCAAAGAATTTTTTACTATTTACGATTTTGTTGATGCTTATCAGCGATTCTCTGACCCTGAATGGGACGGCGATCCAGTTAAAGAAGAACCATCTACACCAAGAGAACCAAAACCATATATTCAAACAGATGAAGTTTTATCAATTGTTGAAGAGACGAATCCACCTCGTCAACTCATTAAAATAAAGTTGAAAGACGGTAAAGAACGTGAAATACAACATATAATTGCAACTTCGTTTTGGAGTGTTGATGGAAAACCAATATCAGCAGAGGAATTTTTAAATAATCTGTTTGGCGAATTACCTAACCTTTTCAAAAGTGAAGAAGAATTGCGGATACTTTGGAGCAATCCAATGACAAGACGAACCTTGTTAGAAAAATTAGCCGAAGCAGGTTTTGGAAAAGAAGAATTGACGACTTTACAAAAACTCATAGACGCTGAAAAAAGCGACCTGTTTGACGTATTAGAATATGTATTTAATAGCGACATTAAGCCAATGACAAGAGAAGCAAGAGTTGCAGCAGCCCAAGCGACAATTTTTGCATTGCTCAACGATAAACAAAAAGAATTTATAGAATTTGTTTTGAGTAAATATATTGAAACAGGAGTTGAAGAACTCGACCAAGAAAAATTACCAATATTGCTTACAAATAAATATCAATCGTTAGAAGATGCGAAAGACATTTTAGGTGATGTTGCAAATATAAGTTCGTTGTTTATAGAATTTCAAAAACACTTATATCAAAAGAAAGTAGCTTAATAATAAATTTGTCAGTTTGACATAAATAAATGACAAATTTTCAGCAAAAAGCCAACTTCCAAATGCAACAAAGCACCCCGAAGTTGCAACAAGGCATCCGATAAACGCAACAAGGCAACCTGAACTTGCAGAGACTGTAAAGAAGATTGTGTAAACAGGAACAAGACCCCAAACCTCCTTCCGACAACCCCAAACCCACATATTCTTAATTCTTAATTCTTATCCCAATATTTTAAAAAAAAATCAGAATATTTTTTTTTTATAAATAATTATAATGCGTTTGCCCTGAAATTTTATTAAAAAGAATTTTTCTCATCTATTATTATTTTGTAATTTTACAAAGTGATTAAATTTGATAAACGATTAGAAAAATTCAGAGGGAAAATATTATTTCCTAAAAAATTAGCAATGGCTAATGAAATGCTTTCAAAAGCAGAATTGCCAAAACCTCAAACCTCAAACTCCTGCACTGAGCGAAGTCGAAGTGTCAAACCTTAAACCTCAAACTAAAAATATATGTTATTTGATTTAGAATTAATCAAGAAAGTTTACGAAAACTTACCCTCAAAAATTGAAAAAACAAGAAAGTTATTAAATCGTCCTTTAACACTTAGTGAAAAAATTTTATATGCTCATTTATTTGAAGCACATCCAAATCAAGCTTTTGTAAGAGCTAAAGATTATGTGAATTTTTCGCCCGATAGAGTTGCAATGCAAGATGCTACGGCTCAAATGGCTCTTTTACAATTTATGCAATCGGGTCGTCCAAAAGTGGCAGTTCCGTCAACAGTTCATTGCGATCATTTAATTACAGCAAAAGAAGGAGCAGCAACAGATTTAGCATTTGCAAATAAAGAAAGTAAAGAAGTCTATGATTTTCTGGGATCAGTTTCAAATAAATATGGAATAGGTTTCTGGAAACCCGGAGCAGGAATTATTCATCAGGTTGTGTTAGAAAATTATGCTTTTCCGGGCGGAATGATGATTGGGACAGATTCTCACACAGTAAATGCCGGTGGACTTGGAATGATTGCAATTGGTGTTGGCGGTGCCGATGCTTGCGATGTTATGGCAGGATTAGCTTGGGAACTTAAAATGCCAAAATTAATCGGAATAAAATTAACCGGAAAGCTAAATGGCTGGACTGCTCCTAAAGATATTATTTTGAAAGTTGCCGGAATTTTAACTGTAAAAGGCGGAACAGATGCAATTGTTGAATATTTTGGCGAAGGAGCAACTTCGTTAAGCTGTACAGGTAAAGGAACTATTTGCAATATGGGTGCTGAAATTGGTGCAACAACATCAACATTTGGTTACGATGCCTCAATGGAGCGTTATTTAAGAGCCACAGGACGTAACGAAGTTGCCGATGCTGCAAATAATGTAAAAGAACATTTAACTGGCGATGCTGAAGTTTATGCAAATCCTGAAAAATATTTCGACCAAGTTTTTGAAATTAATTTATCAGAATTAGAACCACATGTAAATGGTCCTTTTTCACCTGATTTGGCAACTCCAATTTCTCAATTAAAAGAAACAGCAATTAAAAATGGCTGGCCCCTTAAAATTTCAGTAGGATTGTTGGGTTCTTGTACAAATTCTTCTTATGAAGATATTTCTCACGCAGTAAGTTTGGCAAAACAAGTTGCTTCGAAAAATTTAAAAGCAAAAGCCGAATATTTAATAAATCCGGGCTCAGAGCAAATACGTTTCACTATTAAACGTGATGGATTCTTAGATGTTTTTGCGCAAATAGG
>MEND01000230.1:8648-8897 GCA_001768975.1 Bacteroidetes bacterium GWA2_31_9
AAACGTGCCGACGGAAATCCAAATACTTTTGCTTTTGTTGCATCACCTGAAATAGTTACAGCAATGGCAATTGCAGGTGATTTGACATTTAATCCGTTGACAGATTATCTAACAAACGAAAAAGGTGAAAAAGTAAAATTAGATGCACCTCATGGCGATGAATTGCCTCCAAAAGGTTTTGCGGTTGAAGATGCTGGTTATCAAGCTCCTGCTACCGATGGAAGCAAAGTTCAAATTGCAGTTTCTCCA
>MEND01000230.1:8960-13294 GCA_001768975.1 Bacteroidetes bacterium GWA2_31_9
ACATGTTGATTGGTGCTGTTAATTTCTTTAATGAAAAAACAGATTCGGTTAAAAATCAATTAACTGGTACTTACGAAAGTGTCCCAAAAGTACAGCGACAATACAAAGCAAAAGGATTTGGCTCAATAGTAGTTGGCGACGAAAATTATGGCGAAGGCTCATCACGCGAACATGCTGCAATGGAACCACGACATTTGAATGTTAAGGTTGTTTTAGTAAAATCGTTTGCTAGAATTCACGAAACTAACCTTAAAAAACAAGGTATGTTGGCTCTGACTTTTGCAGATAAAAACGATTATAACAAAATACAGGAAGACGATAAAATTGATGTTATTGGCTTGACTTCATTTGCTCCTGGAAAACAATTAAAAGTTGTTCTTACTCATGCTGACGGTTCAAAAGATGAATTTAATGTAAATCACTCTTATGGCGATGGTCAGATTGAATGGTTCAAAGCAGGTGGAGCATTAAATATTATTAGAAAGAATATTTTGAAATAGTGTAACACAATCCTCTTGTAGGATTTCTACATTTTATATTCATAATTCTACATTCTACATTTTTTTATTTATGATTTAGGAATTTAGGATTTAGGAATTGTAAGTAACACAATCCTCTGGATTGTAAGTCAAACGAACCAGAGGTTCGTGATACAGTAACACAATCCTCTGGATTGTAGAAGCAAAGCTTTTTTTGATTATGATATATTTGGAATAAAAATTTGATTCATAATTTTTAATAACATAAAAATTATATTTTTGTAAAAAGAAAAAAAATGATTTCCCAAAGCCAAATAAACGATGTAATTAGTAAGATAGTTACTTATTATAAGCCAGAAAAAATACTATTATTTGGTTCTTATGCAAATGGAACAGCTACCGAAGATAGCGATTTAGATTTATTGGTGGTTAAAAATTCAGATTTACCAAGATATAAAAGAGCTTTGGAACTTAGAAGATATTTAAGACCATTTAAGTTTTTATTTCCAATTGATTTGTTAGTTTTTACAAATGAAGAGCTTGTTAATCAAAGCACTTCATCATTTTCGTTTGCTAACGATGTATTATCTACCTGTAAAATCGTATATGAAAAAAAGTGATTTTGAGTTAATAAAAAAATGGATGTTGTATGCTTTGCATGACTTGGATACTGCTAAAATAATTAATTTGCACTTAAAAGATTATACAGAAACTATATGTTATCATTGTCAGCAAGCAGTAGAAAAAGCATTAAAGGCTTATCTTATTTATTTAGAAATTGACTTTAAAAAATCACATAGTTTGGAATATCTTTTAAATCTGATTGGATTAAAAGATGAATTTTCAGATGAGTGGTATGAAATGGCATCAAAATTAGAAAATTATGCTGTTGAAATAAGATATCCTGATGTTGCTGTTTTTCCTTCTGATGAGGAAATTATTAATGCAATTGAAATTGCTGAAAAATTTCATAATTTAATTTTAGAAAAAATAAAAACTTAACGAACTTATCTAATAATCAACCTTAAACTACAATATCAAATTATAAAATACTATGAACGATAAATCACCAAAAATTATCTGGACAAAAATTGATGAAGCACCAGCATTAGCTTCATATTCGTTATTACCAATTGTTAATGCCTTTACAAAAGCTGCAGGTGTTGAAGTCGAAACAAGCGACATTTCACTTGCAGGACGTATAATTGCGAATTTTCCTGAGTTTTTAAAAGAAGAACAGCGAATCCCTGACTATCTTAATGAGTTGGGAAAACTTACACTTACAAAAGAGGCAAATATTATAAAGTTGCCAAATATTAGTGCATCAGTCCCTCAGTTAATAGCTGCTATTCAGGAGTTACAATCAAAAGGTTATAATATCCCAAATTATCCCGAAGAGCCTAAAACAGAAGAAGAACACAAACTTTTTGAAAGATTTGCCAAAATCTTGGGAAGTGCTGTAAATCCTGTTTTACGTGAAGGAAACTCCGACCGTCGTTCGGCTGCTTCTGTTAAGAAATTTGCACAGAAAAATCCTCATCGTATGATGAAGCCTTGGAGTTCTGATTCAAAATCGCATGTTGCATTTATGAAAGCAAACGATTTTTTTGGAAACGAAAAATCTTTTGTAGCTCAAAATAATGGTGGATTCAAAATAGAATTTACAAGCGAAAACGGAACAAAATCGATTTTAAAAGATGGTTTGAAATTCACTGCAAATGAAGTTATTGATGGCACTTTTATATCTGCCAAAGCATTAAAGGAATTTTATGCACAGCAATTTAAAGATGCAAAAGAAAAAGGTATTTTACTTTCATTGCATTTGAAAGCTACCATGATGAAGGTTTCTGACCCTGTTATGTTTGGTTATGCAGTAGAAGTATTTTATAAAGAAGTGCTTGATAAACATGCCGATTCATTAAAAACAATTGGATTTAATCAAAATAATGGAATTGCCGATTTGTATGCACGTTTAGAGAAACTTCCTGCCGAAAAACAAAAAGAAATTGAAGCAGATATTCAGGCATTATATTCTAAACAACCAGCACTTGCAATGGTCGATTCCGACAAAGGAATTACAAATCTTCATGTTCCGAATAATATAATTATTGATGCTTCAATGCCAGTTGTTATCCGCGATGGTGGCAAAATGTGGAATACCGCAAATAAACTTCAAGATACAAAATGTGTTGTGCCAGATAGATGTTATTCTACACTATATCAGGTTGTAATCGAAGATTGTATTAAAAATGGTCAGTACGATCCTTCGACTATGGGTGGAGTTGCAAACGTTGGCCTTATGGCTCAAAAAGCTGAAGAATATGGTTCGCATCCAACAACTTTTATTATTAAAGAAAATGGTACAGTGAATGTTGTAGCCGAAGATGGTTCTATTTTAATGGAGCAAAAAGTAGAAAAAGGCGATATCTGGAGAATGTCGAGAGTTAAAGATATTCCAATAAAAGATTGGGTAAAACTTGCTGTTACAAGAGCAAAATTATCGAATACTCCAGCCATTTTTTGGTTAGATAAAAATCGCGCTCACGATGCACAAGTTATTAAAAAAGTAGAATTGTATTTAAAAGAGCATGATTTAACAAATTTGGAAATCAAAATTATGTGTCCCGACGATGCAATCAGATATACACTAGAAAGAACCAGAGCCGGAAAAGACACAATTTCAGTTACCGGAAATGTTTTGAGAGATTATTTAACCGACTTATTTCCAATACTTGAGCTTGGAACAAGTGCCAGAATGTTGTCAATTGTTCCATTATTAGCAGGAGGTGGATTGTTCGAGACAGGAGCAGGTGGTTCAGCACCAAAGCACGTTCAGCAGTTTCTTGAAGAAAGTCATTTGAGATGGGATTCTTTAGGCGAATTTCTTGCATTGACTTGCTCATTAGAGCATTTAGGATACAATTTCAATAATAAAGAAGCTTTAGATTTGGCAAATGCACTTGATAATGCAGTTGGTAAATATCTTGAAAATCAAAAAGAACCATCTAAAAAAGCAGGTGAACTTGATAACCGAGGAAGTCATTTTTATTTAGCAATGTATTGGGCTCAGGCACTTGCAGAACAAAACGAAAATGCCAATCTGAAAGAAATATTTGCTCCAATTGCAATGCAATTAGCTGAAAACGAAGGAAGAATTATAAGCGAAATTGCAGCAACAGTTGGCAAACCTGCTGATATTGGCGGATATTATTTGCCAGATGAAGCAAAAGCAAATCAGGCTTTACGTCCAAGCAGTACTTTTAACAAGATTATTGCTTCGATTTAATCTTGCAAATTGAAATATAATTGAAACCTCAGAATTTTTCTGAGGTTTTTTTATAAGGAGTGATCTGGTTTAAGCACAATGGATTTTAATGTTAATAATAAAACTTAGATTCTGAAACAAGTTCAGAATGACTATGAATACCCTCTCAGATTATGCTGAACTCGTTTCAGCATCTTTTATAAGTATAGTAAATCATACTATTTCTTTAGACTTTGAGCTTGGAATTTTGAACTTTGTGCTTTTAAAAGAATACTAACATCAATTTGATGATAACTAAATAGTCCTGTAAAAATATTTTAACAATTAAGAATTATATTTGTAATAAATAATTTGTTAATGTACTCATTTATAGCAGTATTTTTGGGCGGAGGACTTGGTAGTATATCTAGGTTTGGAATTTCAAAGCTTGTTAGTTCTAGATTTGAAAAAATAAATCCTGAAGCGACTATTATATCAAATTTTTTAAGTAGTTTAATTTTAGCTATAACTGTTTATTTCCTATTTAGTCGTATCCAAAACAATGATTTTCTAAAAGCGTTTGTAGTTATTGGTTTTTGTGGCGGATTTAG
>MEND01000230.1:13310-46645 GCA_001768975.1 Bacteroidetes bacterium GWA2_31_9
AAATATTCTAATGAAAATAGTCTTTTTTTTAATTTTAGTTTTTAGCGTTTCAAGTTCTGTAATTTCACAGAATTCAAAAAAAATTCCACCAGAAAAACCTAAGTTAATTGTTGCTTTGGTTGTTGACCAAATGAAAAACGAATACATAAGCAAGTATTGGAATAAGTTTGAAGATAACGGATTCAAACGATTAATAGGAGAGGGAGCTTATTGCAGAAATACTAATCTTGATTATATTTTCACACAAACTGCTGTTGGTCACGCTACGATTTTTACCGGAGCTATGCCATCTTATCATGGCATTATAAGTAATTATTGGTATAATAGTACTAAAAGTTTAAAAGTTTATTGTGTTGACGATGATAAAGTTAAGTCTGTTGGAATTAAAGGAGATTTTGGTAAAAAGTCGCCACGAAAATTACTCACAACAACTATTGGAGACGAAATAAAACTTTCAAATGCCGGAAAATCCAAAGTTATTTCGATTTCACTAAAAGACAGAGCTGCGATACTTCCAGGAGGTCATACAGCAAATGGAGTATTTTGGTTTGATACTGAATCGGGAACATGGATTACAAGCTCATATTACATGGATACTTTGCCAAAATGGGTAAAGGAGTTTAACCAAAAGAAATACCCTGATTTATATATTGAGCGTCAATGGACACCAATGTTGCCAATTGAACAATACACAGAAAGCCTAGAGGATAAAAATAATTTTGAAGTTGGTTTTGTTGGGAATAAAACCACTTTCCCATACGATTTAAAACTAATGCGTGGAGAAAGCAAAAGTTATGAGTTATTGTTGAGTACGCCTTATGGAAATACTCTTACAAAAGACTTTGCTTTAGCTGCAATTGTAAACGAAAATCTTGGAATGGATGCATATCCTGATTTTCTTAATGTAAGTTTTTCAGCAACTGATTATATTGGTCATGCTTTTGGCCCATCATCAATAGAAACAGAAGATACATACCTTCGTTTGGATAAAGAAATTGCTCATTTTCTTGAATTTATTGACAGCAATTTTGGGAAAGAAAATGTTTTGGTTTTTCTAACTTCTGACCACGGTGTTGCTGAAGTTCCAAAATATTTAATGGAGCAAGATATTCCTGCCGGATATTTCAACTATAATTATGCTATTACGCTTCTGAAATCATATTTGAATGCAGTTTATGGTTATGGCGATTGGGTTAAAACATACATGACTAAGCAAATTTATTTGAATCATATTCTGATTGAAGATTCAAAGCTCGACCTTGTTGATGTTCAGAATAAAGTTGCACAATTTTTTGTTCAGTTTACAGGAGTTGCAAATGCTACAACTGCTACAGCTTTGCAAAACAACAACTTCACTAATGGCATTAACGAAAAAATGAAAAATAATTATAATCAGAATCGTTCGGGAGATGTAATAATTAACCTTGAACCGGGCTGGCTCGAAGAAACTTCAGAAGCTACAAATCATAATTCTGCTTATACGTATGATACTCATATTCCTTTAATTTGGTACGGTTGGAAAGTTACACGTAAAACAATTACCAGAAGAGTTTCTGTTACCGAAATTGCACCAACTATTTCTACATTATTGAATATTCCTTTTCCGAATGGATGTATGAGTCAACCAATTATTGAGTTGACGGAGTAAATGAAATTTACTTTTGAATTATCAGTTTCTTAAGTGTAATACCTTGTTCTGAAATGATTTTAATGATATAAATACCATCATTTAATTCAGAAATATTAACCTTAGTTTTCATTGAATCAAATTGTTGCTTCTTTATTTCAGAACCATTGATATTTGTTAAAATTATAGTCCCTGAAGCAATTTTATAATTATCTAAAAATTCAATTTCAATAAAATCTTTTGCAGGATTAGGAAAAATATTTACTGTATAATTTTTTTGTTCTTTTAAATTTCTAGAAAGTATTATTCCATCAGTTGAAACAGTGCCTTTTGTATCTCCATTTTTAATGTAGCCTTCTAGGGTTTCAGAACCGCCATTTTCAAAAAACATAAAACTACTATAAATTGCTCCCAATCCTAAACTATAATTTGTTAAGGTAGTTTGATATCCATTATAATTTAAAGTCGAATCATAATTTGTAATATAAACATTTTCATTTCTGCTTTTAATAATTTCATTTGTATTACAAGAAATATATTCGGTTTTTGAAAAGTAAATATTTTCATGTTCCCACATTTCAAAACAATTAAAATCATAATAAATTGAGTATTTACAATTAAATATCCAACATGGTTTTGTAGGTTCATTATTAAACTTATTTGCACTATGATTTAGAGAATCAGTGAAAATTATCGTGCTATCTCCAGCATGTTCATAATGATATGTAGAAGGATCCCAAAATCCAAAATAGTTAGTATAATAAGAAATATTATAAATATAGCTGGAATCAGTTGTTGATTTAGAGTTAATAATAAATTTATATGTCCAAAAATCATTACCACCAGGATTCCCAGATGAACCTTTATATTGAAAAACATCGCCAACATTAAAATTGAAAATATCCCAGAAATTTGGAACTTTAATTCCTAAATTTCTGTTTTCAATTCCAAATAATTTGTAGTAAATATCAGAATTATAATGATATGGAAATTGAATAATTCCAAACGACTTTGAAAGAACAATTGTATCTCCAGTTGATAATAATATTGTTTTAAACGAATCTGTTATCCCAAAATATGAAGCAGAATATTGTGAAGAAATAGTAGCATTAATATTATTTATAGTATCGAAAATCCATGTGTCATTTATATTCGCTAATGATTTTAATACGAAAGTTGAAGTGTCAGAAAATATAAAAATTCCATTATCTCTAAACCTGACTTTTTTTTGAAGAAATTGAGGATAATTTATATTCAAAATTGGAGAGTAGTACGGTATATTACAAGTATCACACTCGTGAGCAATTCTGTTTAAGTGATAAATACTGTCATTTCCATTTGTAGAAACAGAATCAACCCAAATTGTATTTGTAATGATTGTATTAGTATCAATTTTAAAATTGTAAATATCACCTTTATTAATAGGTTTCCAATTTTGAGAAAAGCTACTGGAAGTGATAGCTAAAAAAAAAGTAACAACAAGAGCTATAGCATTAATATGTTTGGTTTTATTATTCATAACACTAATGATTAAATTACTTTTACAAAAGTAAAAATATTTTACTTAATAATCAACGTTTTAAAAAGAATTTATCTTTCTAAAATATACATTCACATAAATATAAAGAAATCATTCGGCTAAAGCCATGTTTGAAGTTTTATTTGTCCACGACCTAAAGGACGTGGCAATTTTTTTAGCCCCGAACTTTAGGTCGGGGAATATTAAGAGAAATAAATTTAGGGCTTTAGCCCTTTTTAAATTTAGATATTCAAACTAATCCTTAACAACCTTCATCCACTGTTTGCCGTTTTTGCCATCAAGGCTTATGAAATACAAGCCGGAACTTAATTCTTTTCCGTTCCATTCGTAAGTATAATTTCCTGGAGTTAGATTACTATTCAGGCTTTTAATAAGCGATCCTTCTGCATTATAAAAATTCAAACTATAATTTCCTTTTTCAAGAATATTATAATTAATTGTTGTTGTTTCTGCAAATGGATTTGGATAAGGATATTGTAAATAATAAGCAAAAGATTGAGTATTTTCTATTCCATTATACTGATTATCATTAGCAATAACTAGAATATCATTGCTTCCGTTCCATAAATACTTAACAAATAAAACCTGATTTGGACTGTCGAAATATGCTCCTGTATCGGCTTGTGCGAAATCTTGAAGGCTTGTATAAATGGTAACATTAATACTATTTAAAAGTACCGCAAAAGGTGTTGTAGTCTGGCGTTGAACTTCAAAAGTTGTACTTCGAGTTAATGGAGCAGCACTGTAACCGTTTCCAGATTTTGAAAGTCGAATATTTGTCTGATGTGTAAGAACTTCGCCCGAAAAAGTAAGCAAATCATAATCGCCAGAAATGTTTGTTGAAGGAGTTTTTCCATCGTCTTCATACATTGTAAAATTTGAGTTAGGAGTGGAGTTATCTGGATAATATTTTACCGATAAAGTATCTGTTTTATAATTACTTGTGTGATAATAAACAGGAACCATTGGAATAAAACTTCCAGCTTTTACAAATAATGGCATTTTATCAAGCGGAGCACTTACTGTAGAAGATGAATTGCCTGTGTAAGATTGATTTGTCCAATAGTTTATCCAGTTTCCCGATGGAAAAAGAACTGTACGGCTTGTTTGTCCAGCACTCATGACTGGAGCTACCAACATATTTTCGCCCCATAAAAATTCGTCGTTTACATTTGCAATTGAAGAATTTGTTGGTTCAAAATAGTTAATCGGTAAAGCCAAAGGACGACCAGTTGCAGTGTTTTTCCATGCAAGTGTGTAATTATAAGGCATTAATTGATACCTCAATTTTACATAATTACGAACTATATCTTTTTCATTTGCTGGATAATAAATGGGTTCTGGAGCAACACCTTCGCCATGTGGACGCATGATTGGACAAAATGCACCGAATTGTAACCAGCGTGTATAAAGTTCAGGATTATAGCTTCCACCAGTAAATCCTCCCAAATCGGAGTGCATATAACCAACTCCGCTCATTCCCATTCCGAGCATTATTGGAATTTGTGCCTGAAAACCTTCAAAACTTCTGTTCACATCGCCCGACCACGGAAAAGTTGAATAACGTTGCATTCCGGCATATCCCGAACGCATTAAATCGAAAAGTCGCTGATTTGGATATTCTTGTTTATATTTATTGTATAACAACGAAGCCCATTCTAGTGCATAAACATTGTGAACCTGACGAGCAGTTCCTGCAACATGTTTTATTCCAGATGGATGATTTTCTGGTTCGCCCACATCGCACCACCAGCCTGCTATACCTTCGTCGGTGCGAGCTTTATATTTGCTCCACATCCAGTTTTTGGTTTCGGTTTTAAAAATATCTAATAAACCTGACGATCCAGCATAAAAATCAGGAACAATATAAGTGTAATTGCCCGAAGCATCAGTTCCGAAAAGTAATTGAGAATCGCAATAACTGTAACTTGACGAGCTTTGTGTTACGTAAGGCTCCGAAATCAAAACTGTATTAACTCCCAAGTTTTTTAAATCGCTAATCATTCCAGTTGGATTTGCCCAATTGTCAGAATTCCACGAAAAATTTCCCATATCGCCAAGTTGTCCGAACCAGTATAAATCTAAAATAATTGCATCAATTGGAAAATCTTCTTGCATGATAGAATTTACCATATTTCGGGTTTCAGTTTCGGTTTGATAGCCAAATCTTGATTGCAAATATCCCAAAGACCAGCGTGGGGGCAAGGGTTGTTTTCCAGTTAAGTTTGTATAAGAATTCAATATTTCGTCAAATGAATCTCCTGTAATTACATAGTAAGACAATTTGCCATCTTCAACTGTGTATTGAAAAACAGAATCTTCGGAGTTCCCAATGTTGAAATTTCCTGCAGTTCGATTTTCGATATAAATTCCATACAAACCCGACGACATTATAAATGGAATATTGATATTAAGAGTAGATGAACCATTTGAGTATGAGTAATGTGCTTCGTTATATGAATAAAGCGATTGACCTTTTTTATTGATTGGAGTTGCCCGTGAGCCAGTTCCATAGAAACTTTCAGAAGGAGACATTTTAAATCGAAGTCCTTTTGAGTCGCTTGTGCTGAAATAGCCTGATTCTTCATTTAATACAGTAGTTCCATTGCTTTTGTACGATAGTCTTATAGGATTTTTTTCGATATGAACTTTGAGATTTCCACAATTTAATTCAAGATAATTTGTGCTATCTGATAATGTTGCAGTTGTTGCAGAAGTTGATAAAACTACGCTGTAAGTTGTGTCAGGACTGACGATTCCAACTGGATAAATTGCAATTTTTGCCATGTTGGAAGCAAATGGTTCAATTGTCATTTTTCCATTTTGAGCTGTTATTGTGAGTTTGTTGTTGGTGAATGTGTTTGAAATGTAGTCTTGAAGTTTATAAGCATTTGCAGTAATCAGAATATCGGTGTTGGCAGAAGTACGACCAACAATAGAACCATCGGCATTTCTAAATACAAAAGCAAGTTTCAGTACATCAATTCCTTGTGGAATAGAGTAAAATGTGCGGATGTTGAAGGTTTTTCGGTATAAATTATTTCCCAGACTTTCCATTGCAACATTGGCATCGGCTGTTCCCCAGTTTCCAACTGTGTATTTCCAGTCGCTGTTATTAATGCTGGTTGTTGTAATTACGCCTGTGTGCATGTAAACTGTTCCAGAAAAACCTGATAATGCAGAATTCCCTTTTGAAGCATCAAAAATTACTGTAATATTATTGTCGGTTGATGGTAACGATGGGCTTACTGTAACCTGACAATTGCTGTTTTTATAAAATGTCAGAAATAAAAGTGAAAATATTAATAATGATTTCATTTTTTATGAGATTAATGAAATATAAAAATAGTGATAATTTTTAAAGTTCATCATAGCTTTTAAATTCTATTTTTTTTATTGTTTATTTAATAATGTGTTATATCTTTATATTGATAATAAATAGTTATATAAACATCATTCATTTATCTAATTTAAAATAACTAATCAATGAAATTATTATACGTATTAGTATTGCTTATTTTTATAGTACTTGATTCATTTTCTCAAGATATTATTTTTAAAAAAAATAATAGTGATTCAATAAAATGTAGAATTATTGAAGATAAGATTACTTCTTTGAGATATAAATTGAATAATTCAAACGATACAACAATTTATGAAATTAAGCAAAATGACTATGATTATTATGTTGATAAACCTGATGAATTAAATGATGTTGTTAGTTCTGTAAAATCAATTGAAAGTACTAACGAAAATTTGAAAGATGGATTTAAAACTGATTTTGGAATTGGTTTAGGTCTTGATTATAGTGGAATTTTTGGAGTGAAATATACTTTTTTTCCAATTAAATATGCAGCAGTTTTTATTTCTGTAGGTTATATGAATGTTGATGCTGGATATAACGTTGGTTTACAGCTTAATATTTTACCTTATGGAACTGAATTTAATCTTCGTCCACACATAAAATTTATGTATGGAGCAAATTCTTCAATACATATTAATGGTGCTTCGCAATATAACAAAGTTTATTATGGATACACTTATGGAGGAGGATTTGAGTTTAGATTTGGTAGATTTAAAGATGTTGGGTTCGATATTGATTTTAGTGTTCCTTTGCGGTCAAATGATTTTGTTAAAGATTATAATAAAATATTGAATAATAAAACTATTATCGTTTATAATTATCCTCCAAAATTAACAATTGGTATTGGATTTCATATTCAACTTTGAGTTTTTTAAAATTTTAAATATTTCTAAAACTCTCCACTGCTAATCTATACGAATCCAAGCCAAAGCCACAAATAGAGCCTTTGCATTTTCCGGCTATTAACGATTTGTGTCGGAATTCTTCACGAGAATAGATATTGCTAATGTGAACCTCTATCGAAGGGCATTTTACAGCAGAAATTGCATCCATAATCGCCACCGAAGTATGAGTATAACCACCTGCATTTATGATAATTCCATCGAAACTAAAACCAACCTCATGAATTTTGTTAATTATTTCACCTTCAACGTTCGATTGAAAATATTCTAATTGAAAATTAGGAAATTTCAGTTTCAATTTTTCAAAATATACCTCAAAAGTTTCATCTCCGTAAATGCTTTTTTCACGAACACCCAATAGGTTCAGATTTGGACCGTTTATAATTTGTAGTTTCATGAGTAAAATTTTAAGTATTACAATTTATTTTTTGCCACAGATTACACTAATTTACACAGATTTCTTTCGCAGATTTAAAAATACCAGAGGTAGTTTTTTAATCTGTGGGAATCTGTGCAATCTGTGGCATATTCTTTTATTGAGTTTGTCAAAATATTATTTTAATTATTTTCCAATGTTGTTAACTTAAATTTGCATGGATATATCATTGGTTTAATTTATCTTCACAAAGTTAAGAATTTGATTTGAATATATGAATTGGCTTACAACAATAAAAGAATTTGAATCGTATCTGAAAATTGAACGCTCGCTATCGGTCAACTCTGTAGAGGCTTATGAGGACGATATGTATAAATTATATCAGTTTATTCAGTTTAAATATCCTGAATTGAATCCTGAAAAAGTTACACTTAAAATTTTGCAGGAGTTCATTTTATGGATTAACGAACTTGGAATGTCGGCACGCTCACAAGCAAGGGTTTTATCTGGTATTCGGGCTTTTTACAAATATCTGATTATGGAAGATTTGATTGATTCAAGTCCAGCCGAACTACTCGAATTTCCCCGAATTGGTCGAAAACTTCCTGAATTTCTTTCAATTACTGAAATTGATAATTTAATTGCAGCAATAGATTTAAGCAAAGCCGAAGGACATCGTAATCGAGCAATTTTGGAAACACTTTATAGCTGTGGATTAAGGGTTTCGGAGTTAGTAAATCTGAAAATTTCGCATATTTATTTCGACGATGGATTTATAAAAGTAATGGGCAAAGGGAGCAAGGAGCGACTTGTGCCAATTAGTCCAAAAGCAATAAAGGAAATTAATAATTATAAAATTTCGTATCGCAATCATATAGCAATTGCAAAAGGGCATGAGGACTTTTTGTTTTTAAATCGTCGTGGCAAAAAACTTACTCGTGTGATGATTTTTACAATAATAAAAGGACTTGCAACCAAAATCGGACTTCAAAAAACAATAAGTCCACATACATTTCGCCATTCGTTTGCAACACATTTGGTTGAAGGTGGAGCCGATTTACGTGCAGTTCAAG
This sequence comes from Bacteroidetes bacterium GWA2_31_9, assembly GCA_001768975.1. GTDB lineage: Bacteria > Bacteroidota > Bacteroidia > Bacteroidales > GWF2-33-38 > GWA2-31-9. The sequence goes on from MEND01000230.1 coordinate 22,193, forward strand.
AAATGCTTGGACACGAATCAATTATCACAACCGAAATTTACACACATTTGGATAGAGAATACTTGCGAGATGCGATTATTCGATTTCATCCGAGGTCTTAAATCTATAAATTTAGATTTTTGTTAAGAAATTTTTTTAACTCAGGAATTTTAGTCTGGATAACTTGCCAAACAACTTTATCATCAACACCGAAATAATCGTGAACTATAATGTTTCTAAATCCTTGAATCTTAAACCAATCTATTTCGGGATATTTGTTTTTAAATTCTTGACTTAATTTTACAGTCATTTCCCCAATTACAATAAAGTTCAGCATTACAGCATCATAAGGAATATAATCCTTTTTTAACTCATCAATTGTGGAAAATTTACTTGAAATTTCTTCAATCTTCTTGACAGAATCAAGAATATTAAAACATAATAAGTCATCTTTGCTATACATAAATAGCGTCTTTAAGAATTATTGATTTAAAAATTGGTTTAATCGCACCCTCACGACATAAATCTATATTCATTTTAAACTGCGAAATTAGATATTCACGAAGCTCAAATTTTTTATCGTAAAGATTCTCAGTATTTTCCTCAAATTCGACTATAATGTCTATATCACTTTTCAGAGTCTGTTCTTCTCGTGCATACGAACCAAAAATTCCAATTTTAATTACATTAAATTTAGTTTTAAAATAAGTTTTATTATCTTTTAAATATTTCAATATTTCGGCTCTTGAAATCACTTATTAAGTTATTTAATACAAATTTATACTTTTTATCAGTAGTATCTGACTAATTTATTAATTTATTTTACTTATTTGAAATAACCAATACATTTGCTAAATTTTATTTATGAATAATCCGAAAATTACAATCTGGTCAAAAAGCTTTATATTACTGACATTGTCAGTGCTTTTTATGGCAATTTCGTTTTATTTTCTGATTCCAACATTGCCTTTATACATAAGTCAGGTATTACATGCCGATAACAGTACCGTTGGTTTTGTTATTGCTATGTTTACAATCTCGGCACTTATTATTCGACCATTTGGTGGATATTTTTTAGATAGAATGGGAAGAAAAATTATTTTTATTATTTCATTCGTTTTTATGGCAATTTTTTTCAATTTATACCTTGTTGCATCAACAGTTGTATTAATGGCTGCTTTCAGATTTATTCACGGTTTGGCTTGGGGAGTTACTTCAACATCTGGAGCTACTCTGGCAGTTGATATTTTGCCATGCGAAAAGAGGGGCGAAGGGCTTGGGATTTATGGTTTATCTATGCCAATTGCAATGTCGATTGGACCATTATTAGGATTTTATATTTTGCATGTTTCGAATTACAATATATTATTTATTTCGGGCTTTGTACTTTGCTTAATAGGTCTGATTCTAACACTATTTATAAAATATCCACATTATGAAAAGCCAAAAAAAACAAGAGGTTTAGGATTTCATTCTTTAATTGAAGTAAAAAGTTTGCCTCTTTCAATTAATGTATTATTTACATCATTGCCTTATGGAGGATTGGTTTCTTTTGTTGCACTTTATGCAGCAGAAGCAGGAGTTCAAAATGCAGGTTTGTTTTTTCTGATTTTTGCAGGCGGAATAGCTATTTCAAGAATATTTGCAGGAAAAATATTTGATAAATTCGGACCTAAAAATTTATTTTTATCAGGTATTGTATTGTTAATTATTGGCTTACCAATTCTGGCATTGTTTAAAAATCCTTATGGTTTTTTTATATCAGCAGCTATTTTAGGAATTGGCAATGGAATAATTTTTCCTGTAAGTCAGGCTATGATTAACAATATGGTATTAATAAATCGTAGAGGAGTGGCAAATTCTACATTATTTTTAGCTTTCGATTTAGGAATTGGTTCAGGTATGATTCTAACAGGATTTTTAGCCGATAAAATTTCTTTATCAAATACATTTTTATTGAGTTCTGCCATTTGCATACTAGGCTTGATTTACGCTTTGTTTTTTGTTTTTAAACATTATGAGAAGAACAAGATAAATATATAAATATGTTTGTAGTTTGTTGTTTCTGGTACGATTGTGTTTTATATCTTTGAGCTTTATAATGAATTTAGTAATTAATTAAATATATAATTATGAGAATTTTAACTGTAATTTCAATTGTTATGATAATGTTTTCATGCAATAATAATTTTAAAGCTCCTGATTTGATGAATAAAAATGAAGGAATTGATAAAAACGCTGTGAGTGCTATAATAGACAGTATGATAGCTAAATTTGGAACTGATAATCAAGAACGAATTAAAAAAGCTGTTAGCCAAGTTGCTGAGTTATGGAAAGAAAGTGATGGTAATTCAGACGAATTTAAACAATTCTGTTTGTCGAATTTTTATAACGATGATAAGGAATTAGACTTATTATTCAACAAAATATCAAGAAATTATGAAGTTTTAAATGGTTATTTCAATAAAATAAGTATTGAACTTAAAAAGCCTTTACATCTTGATATGGGCGATATAAATGCCATTGACGAACTTTTTGGAAGTTATGAGCCAAGTTCACATTTAACCGAAGATTTTTTTGTAAATAAATTGGCGTTTATTGTAATGCTGAATTTTCCACATTATAGCCTTTCTGAAAAAGCCGAAAACGGAAAAAGCTGGACGAGCAAACAATGGGCTTATGCAAGAGTTGGAGATATGTACACATCACGAGTCCCTGCTGATTTATTACAAAATTATTCAAATAAAACTACATCGGCAGATACTTATATTTCAGAGTATAATATTTATATGGGAAATCTGATTAATTTAGACAAAAAAACACTTTTTCCTGCTGAATTAAAACTAATTACACACTGGGGTTTAAGAGACGAACTTAAATCGAATTATAATGTCGAAAATGGTTTCGATAAGCAAAAAATGATTTATGCTGTTATGAAAAATATTATTTCTCAAGAAATTCCTGAAAGTGTTATCAATTCAAACGAAAATTTGTGGAATCCTTTTGAAAATAAGTTATTTAAAAATGATGGAACTGAAATTAAGTTCAAACCTGAGCCTAATGTTCGTTACCAGCATATAATTGAAGTTTTTAATGCACAAACAGAAATTGATAAATATAATCCGTTAGAGCCATCTTATATTCAACGAAAATTTGACGGCGAAATGGAGCTACTTCAGGACGAAGTTGAAAAATTATTTATTGATTATATTTCTTCGCCAACAATTAAAGAAGTTGCAGAATTAATTAAAAAGCGATTAGGTCGAAATCTTGAACCATTTGATATTTGGTACGATGGATTTAAGTCGAGAAGCAGCATAAACGAAGAAGAGTTAAACAAAATAGTTTCTGCTAAATATCCTAGCAAAGATGCGTTTGAAAAGGATTTGCCTTCAATTTTAGTTAAATTGGGATTCCAACAGGAAAAGGCAAACTTTATAACTTCTAAAATTGTTGTTGACGCATCACGTGGAGCAGGACATGCTTGGGGTGCAGAAATGAAAGACGATAAATCTCGATTAAGAACAAGGGTAGGAGATAAGGGCATGGATTATAAAGGTTATAATATTGCAGTTCACGAATTTGGACACAATGTGGAACAAACCATATCGTTGCATGATGTTGATTTTTATAGCCTTAGAGGTGTTCCGAATACTGCTTTTACCGAAGCTTTGGCTTTTGTTTTTCAGGAAAGAGATTTAGAATTATTAAATATTAAAAGCACTGACGAAAATAAAAAACATTTAATGGCACTTGACAATTTTTGGTCAACTTATGAAATAATGGGCGTTTCGCTTGTTGACCAGAAAGTTTGGAAATGGCTTTACGAGCATCCAAAAGCAAATGCTGAAGAATTAAAAGTTGCTGTAAATTCAATTTCAATTGAGGTTTGGAATACATATTATGCAGATGTTTTTGGCATTAAAGACCAGCCAATTTTGGCAATTTATTCTCACATGATTGATGCTCCACTTTATCTTTCGGCTTATCCAATTGGATTGTTAATTCAATTCCAGCTTGAGAAACATTTTGAAACTCACGATTTTGCAACAGAAGTACAACGAATTTATAAAACCGGAAGATTAATTCCTCAAATTTGGATGAAAAATGCAGTTGGAAGTGAAATTTCTGCACAACCTATGATTGATGCAGCTTCTGAGGCTGTCAAAGTAGTTGAAAGTGGAAAGATGGAATAAAGGAATAATCTATATGAAATAGATGTTTCTATGCTATTTCTAATTAGAAGTAAATTTTTTTGGATTTTTCAAAACTAGATTCAAATTTTTAATTGAAAAAAAATATTAAATTTGTCAATAACTATATAGAAATTAATGATAAAATCAATTCAAATAAAAAACTTTAAATCTGTAGTTGACCTTTCTCTTGATTTGGGTGTATTCAATGTTTTGATAGGAGAAAATGGTTGTGGTAAGTCAAATGTTTTAGAAGCAATTGCCTTTGGAGCAGCAGCTAGCAATGACAAGCTTGATTATGAGTATTTTGGAAACAGAGGCATTAGAGCTACAAATCCTGAATTTATGTATTCAGCATTTACGAATGGTAAAAAAAAGAAGTCAATTGAAGTTAACATTACTACTGATGAAAGACAATATCCGTATAATTTAGAGCATGAACAAAACAATACTAAAAGATGGGTAAACAAAAATAAAGAAGTTGCGTTGAAAGAAATTGAAAAGATTTTTAAAACGTTATATCTTGAAAATGATGAAGAAAAAAGAGCAAAAGTTTTAGCTGAAATTAGCGAAGGCAAAGATGAAATACTTTTGATTTCTGAATTATTAAAACCCTATAGAAGTGAAAATGATTTAAAAGAATTTTTTGGCAAACTTTATCCAACATTATTAGAGAAAGCATTTTCTAATAATGAGATTTCTGAATACATGATTTATTCTCCCGAACAAAGTCATTTAAGAAAAACTGACGAAACAACACCTATTTATCCACTTGGAAATAAGGGAGAAGGACTTTTTCAATTCATTAAGGAACTTGCTTATGACAAGAAGAACAAGATAACATTAAGTAATATTAAAAATAATTTAAATCTTCTTGATTGGTATGAAGACTTTGACTTACCTGAAAATTTAATGACTAATGAATTTTCTCTGAAAATAAAAGACAAATATCTTTACGAAAATCTTAAATACTTCGACCAACGTAGCACTAACGAAGGTTTTTTGTTTTTGCTTTTTTATTCTACATTATTTATTTCTAAGATAACTCCTTCTTTTTTTGCTATTGACAATATTGATGCATCATTTAATCCAAAATTATGTATGCAGTTGACAATGAATCTTGCAACTTTAGCAAAAAAACATAAAAAGCAAGTAATTGTTACAACGCAAAACCCTGCTATCTTAGATGGTTTGAATTTAAAAGACGACAATCAACGTTTATTTGTAATAAGTAGAAATAGTGATGGACATACAAGAGCAGAAAGAATAAATTATAATGAAAAACGAACGATGAGATTATCTGAGGTTTGGACAAAAGGTTTCATTGGAGGACTACCCGAAAATTTCTAATTATATAATTGTAAATGAAATTTGCACTAATCACAGAAGGAATATCTGAGCATAGAATTATTAGACATATTCTTGAGAAATTTTTCAAAGATAAAGTCCCATTTATTAGACAAATTCAACCACAAATATTTAATGAAAAACAAATTTCAATTGGTAGTTGGAATGAAGTATTGAAGTATTGTGGAAGAACAGATGATTTAAAAGAAATTTTTAACAATAATGATTATTTAATAATTCAAATTGACACCGACAAATCACAAACAAAACCATTTAGCATTAGTCATTCAAAGATAGATAATACATTAAAATCAGTTGATGAATTATGCAATGAAGTTATTGTGAAGTTAAAAAGTATTATTAGCCTTGAAATTATTAAAGAACACGGTAATAAGATTTTCTTTGCAATTTGCGTACATTCTATTGAATGTTGGTTACTACCTTTATTATATACAAACAATCTTAAGTCAAAAACACATGGTTGCATTGATACACTTAACACTGAATTAATAAAAAAAAATATTCATATAATTCCAAATGGAAATAAAAACAATCATAATGCAATTAGAACTTATGAGACAATATTAAAAATTTGGAAAAGAAAACAAGATATAATTGAATCATCTAAACATAATGAGGGATTTAAAAAGTTTATTAATTCGCTAAAAACAATTGATTTAACAAAATAAAATGTTTTCGTTATTCTACTAATATACGTTAAAATAATCTTAAAAAATGAGTTTTTTATACCCATCAATGCTTTTTGGATTATTGGCAGTTTCGATTCCAATAATTGTTCATTTATTTAACTTCCGAAAATATAAAACTGTTTACTTCAGCAATATATCTTTTCTGAAAAATATAAAACAAGAAACTAAAGCTAAATCGCAGTTAAAGCATTTATTAATTTTATTTTCAAGAATTTTAGCAATTATATTTTTGGTTCTCGCTTTTGCACAACCCTTTATTCCTGTTAGCACGCAGCACGAATCAAATGCAGGTTTGGTTTCGGTTTATGTTGATAATTCATTTAGTATGGAAGCCGATGGCGAAACTGGAAAAATTCTGGAAGCAGCCAAGAGCAAAGCAAGCGAAATTGCTGAAGCATATCCAGCATCGACAAAGTTTATTTTGGTAACAAACGATTTTTATTCTAAGAATCAGCATCCTGTGAGCAGAGACCAATTCCAATTGAATGTTTCTGATATTCAATCGTCTCCAATAGTTAGAAATACTTCTGAAATTATTTCAAAATTCAATTCTTTTAAGGATTTTGGAATTAAACAGATGAATTATTATTTGTCTGATTTTCAAAAGTCGAGTACCGATTTTTCAAATGTATCACCAGATACTTCAATGGATTATTATTTAATGCCTTTTGAAAATACAAATTACAACAATTTATATATTGATTCCAGTTGGTTCGAGACTCCAGAGCATAAGCTTTTGCAAACAGAAAACTTTAATATCAAAATTGTAAATAAATCGGAAGAAACCTATCAGAATATTTCACTAAAACTGTTTATAAACGACACATTAAAAGCCGTTAATAGCTTCAATATTGATAAAGCCAGCGAAAAAACGATAAGCCTTTCGTACACCAATACAACAAATAAAATTATCAAAGGAAAGGTAGAAATTACTGATTATCCTATTGTTTATGACAATGTCTTGTATTTTAGTTATTTAATTCCAGAACAAATATCTGTACTTTCAATTTTCAGTAAAGAACCAAATTTGTTTATAAATAGCCTGCTAGACGATACACTTTATAAGGTTTCATCTGAAAATGTTAAGAATCTGAATTATTCGGAGTTTAAAACTTATGATGTAATTATTTTAGACCAGATTGATGAGTTTTCTACAGGTTTGACTCACGAAATTGAACAATATGTTGCAAACGGCGGAACTTTGGTGTTTTTTCCTTCAAATAAAAGCAATTTAAGTTCGTACAATTTATTTTTTGAAAAACTTAATTTGCCTCAGGCTTCGGGAGTTGATACTGTAAAAACTCAAATTCGATTTGTTAATACTGAAAATAATATATTTAAAAACGTATTTAAAAAGCTAAAAGAAAACTCTGATTTGCCAATTGTGAATTCGCAATTATTGTATCAAAAGTCGAATTCGTTGAGCGAAGTGATATTGGAAACAAAAAATAATATGCCCGTATTGGCTTATTATCCATTTAGTAAAGGGAAAATCTATTTGTTTAGCATTAACCTGACAAAGGCATCTGGCAATTTTGCAACTCATCCGATTTTTATTCCAACTATGATTAACATTATCAATAATAGCTCGACACTAATGCCTATTTATTATTCTTTGGGCGATAATGTTAATGTTGATTATAGCTACAATAGTGAAAATGCAAATACAGTTTTTAAAATTAAAAATGAATCAAGCGATTTTGAATTTATTCCATTTTTTAAATTACAAAGCTCAGGATTAAACATCAATATAAGCAACGAAATAAGCTCGTCTGGCAATTATATAGTGTTTGACGATAAATCTGCCCTGTTTCCATTATCTTTCAATTACAAGCGATCTGAATCCGATTTAGCTAGTTATAGTTTTGATGATATTCAGAATTGGATAAATACAAAAGCAAATAATTGTTTTTATCTTTTTGAAAATAAAAACATTCAAATTTCAAAGCAAATTAACGAAATCAATTCAGGATTAAAGCTTTGGAAGTTTGCTTTAGCACTCGCATTATTATTCCTTATTGTTGAAATGTTGTTGATTCGATTTTTGAAGTAACAAATTTCTAATTGTTAATCAATTTATTAAGAATAACAGATAAATATTCTACCCCTATTTTTTTAGCAATAATTCGTTTGTCTTTATCAAGTATAAAAATAGAAGGAGTAACTGTTAAATCGTAGTAATTCTTATAATTGGAAGTATTAAATGGGTCGTAAACATTCAAAAATGAGTTTAAATCATTTTCTTTTATAAACTCCGACCATAAAGGATAATTTTCACCGATATAGACAGCTAAAACCTTCAATTTATCATTATCAAATTTTTGATACATTTCCTTCAGCTCAGGAATTTCATCTCTGCAATGGTCGCAATCTGGATCCCAAAAAAATAAAATTGTAAAATCTGCACTAATTTCAAGCATTGAAATATTGTTTCCGGCATAACTTTGCATTACAATTTCAGGAGCTTTTTCTCCTAATAAAGTTGGTCTGAGTTTATCGGTTCTTTTTTTTAAGTTTAATAAAAAATTAATATCGCCCCATAGGTCTTGTTTGCTTATAAAATACTTATCAGCAATGTTTACAAATAGTTCATCTGTATTAAAGTTATAAGTAGTTTCTGCCATATTTATCAAATAAACAAGTGCATATTTGTAAATATCTATATTAATATTTGGATTTGAAAGTAGCTTTTCTGATTCAAAATGTATTGAATCCTGACTTTGAAAAACTACGTTTTTAAAAAAAATATCTAATTTATTGTGAAGTACAGGCGAACGTAGGATTCTGGAATCGCTAAAATCAAAATTGTCGAAAAAATGTTCTTTATAATAAAAGGTTTCTAAAACTTTATTTTTTTTCTTTTTTATTGATTTTGGAATTTCAGGCTCAAGCATTGAATTAAGAATTAATCCAAGAAGAGAGCCTTTGTTCTTAATTGCAGTTTCTTTCCAATAATCGTAAATTATATCTTGAGTCTTTTCAATTTTAGAGTCAATAACACTAATTTGTAATGAATCAGTAATTCCTTTTTTTTCACTAACCAAATTATAGATTTCAATTTGTTGTTTTCTCACATATTTCTGATAGTCATTGAATTTAGAATTTTCAGGTGAATTTTTGAAATCTAGATTTTCAACTAAATTTAAAGTATCAGTAAAAATTGAAAAGTGTTGATTTTCTGAGATTAATATTTCAACAAATTTTTTTGTAGGAGTAATAATTAAATAAACACCTTGTAATAATTTTTCATTACCAATAAAATTACCTTCTCCATTTTCGTTCAATAAAATAGTATCAATGACATATTTTCTAATACCATAATGATATCCCAAATAAACGGGATTATTACTTAGGTTTTTAATTGAAATCTTAATATTATGCCCTGTTTCTTGGCTATATAATATTGTTGATGATATAAATATTAAAAAAACTGCTAGAAAAAGTTTCATTTCAAATCTTACTGAAATATCTGATTAATAAGGATTTTAATGTTTTTTTTGTTAGAATAATATTTATTCAAAATGGTTTTGCGATTTTCTATAAGCTCATCAGTAATTTCAACATGCATTAATTGATTAATCGATTCAATTATATCTTCAGGAGTATCTTTAATGTAGCATAAGTCATCAAGTTCAGTATTATTAACCATTGTTTTATTAACTAAACAATGTCGTCCTAAATATAACGATGATAATAGTTTTAGTTTAATTCCTGTGTCCTGAAATGTAATAAGTAGATTTATTTGAGCATTTTCGATCAGGTTTTTCATTTCTGCATCGTCAGGATTTTTAATTATTTCAACATTTTTATGCTTTAAAAGTAGCTTTGTGAAAGATTTTGAAGGATTATTACCTGCAATTTTAATTTTATAATCTATATTATCAAGAACATTATCAGCTAAATATTGTAATGCTTGAATATTTTCATTTACAGATAAGTTGCCATGATATAAGATATAATCACCAATTCCCTTTTTTGTAGTAACTTTTTCATTTGGATGAAAAGCAGGCAAATAAAACGATTTATTGTATTTTGAGAAAAGATAATCATTGTCGTTTTTTGAAATTGCAGCTATGTTGTTAGCATACAGAACATTTTTTTCATAGTTATTTAGTTTCTCAGATTCTTTTTTAAAAAATATTTTCTTTAAAATATTAGTTTCATTTAAATATAATTCATAATAGTAATGATGTTCAATATTATGAGATCTTATTATTTTCATTCTGTTTTTCAATAATTTATCTCCGATGAAATATGTTGTATGTATCCCTTCAAATAAAATAGGGTAATCATCTTTGATTAGATTATCAAGTAATTCTTTATTTGATCGAGTATTTACAATAAAAGGTAAGTTAGAAAACGCTTTTGATATTTTTTTTGGACGCTTATAATAATAAACCTGTTCGCAATAGTTCAATAATTCATCATTATGAGCTCTACCATATTCAAAACAGTGAAGAATTACTTTGATTCCCTCATCCTTGAGTGCTTTGAGTTTATAAAAAACATCAATAATGCCACCGTAATTAGCAGGTAATGGGATATTAAACGAAACTATGTGAATGAATTTGTCAGCCATATTTATGATTTAAGATTAGATTAATTATTAAGCATCTGATTTAGACAGTTATAGTCCAGATGTTTTTGTTTAATTGAATATTTAAGAATCAATATATTTTTTAATAATTAAAAACTTAGCAAACCTAAAGGATTTTTTTCACATGACAATAACTTTAATGTAAGTTATTAGCAATTTTTGAAATTTAGCGTAAATTAACATATCGCATTAAGTAGTTTAAAAACAATGCATTGGAATTGTTTTAATTAATTGTGAGAAAAAATAATTTAAAGCACGGAAACTTTTAGAGCAAGTCGATTGTCTAGTATTTAAAAAAGGGAAAAATGGACGCTTTAAGCAACATATCACAAATAAGTTTTACGCAAATCATATTGCCTTTTTTGGTTGCACTAACTTCTACATTAGTAATATTGCCTTATGTAATAAAAGTTGCCAGAGATAAAAAATTATTTGATATACCAAACGAAAGAAAAATTCATACTGCATTAATTCCACGTTTTGGAGGTTTTGCAATATTCTTTGGATTAATTGTCTCTGTATTAATGTTTATGGATTCATTTGGAAGCTTTAGCTTCTTTTATTTATTTACCGCAATCATAATATTATTTTCAATAGGAATAATAGATGATGTTAAAGGAATGAGAGCAATGGACAAATTTTATGTTCAAATTTTAGCCGCTTTCATTGTAGCCTATGGAGGATTTCGTTTAGAATCATTATATGGATTATTTGGCATATATGAATTACCTATTGGAGTTCAGTATATTCTTACAACTTTAATAATTGTTGGTGTTACTAATGCCTATAATTTAATTGACGGAATTGATGGATTAGCCGGAGGAATTGGACTAATAAACTTTGTAGTACTAGGAATGATATTTTTACATCTTAATAACTTATCATTTGCTATCATATCATTCGTTTTTGCTGGGTCAATTCTTGGCTTTCTTACTTTCAATTTTCAACCTGCAAAAATATTCATGGGCGATGCAGGATCGTTAATAGTTGGTTTTTCGATGATTTCAATAGGCATATATGCTATTAATAACAATGAGATTGTAAGCAATATGCGATATGTTACAAACATCAATATTATCATTGGGAGTATTGTGTTTTTACCAGTAATAGATACTTTAAGAGTTTTCTTTTTACGTTTAATTCACAAAAAATCACCATTTACACCAGATAAAAATCATATTCATCATATATTACTAAATCAAGGATTAAATCACAGAAATAGCTCATTGATGCTATATGCTGCAAATATATTAATCATAATAATGGGCTTTATTTTAAAAGATATATCAATTGACAAAAGCTTTGTTAATCTATTTTATTTATCACACTAAAAATTAAAATTATGGGACAGCAAGATATTATAAGTATGATAGTCAATAATGATGTTAAAGCATTACAAGTGTTTTTTAGTGATGTTGCCGGAAACGAAAAGCAAGTATCATTAGAAACAAATGATATTGACAACTTAATGAACAACAATGTTTGGGTTGACGCATCAGATGTTACAGGATTACTTAATATTTGTGAAGACGAATATCTTTTAAAGCCTGACTTAAAGTCGTTCAGATTAGAAAGTATAAATGGAAATGGAAAGAAAAAAGCTATTTTCAGATGTACTGTTTTTGAGCAAAATGGTTCATTACATGAATTAAATATAGAATCAACTTATGTTGATTTATGCAAAATTGCAAAAAATACAGGCATTAATGAAATTGATTTCTTTAATGTTAATTTCAGCAATAACATGGTTACTCCAATTATAAAAAAAATAAATAATTAAGATTATGATAACGTTAATGGCGAATGTAGATTTTTTTGTTTTAGTAGTAATTACACTATTAGGAAGCTTAATAACTATTAAGACTACAATTAAAATAATAGGCTATTTATTAAGCAAGTTTTCTAGAAAAAGTCAGAAGATTTGAAATTCATAGCTAAGGTTCTTTAAAATATTGTGATTTGTTGTTATTTGATTAATATAGTTAATAAAATGAATAACTATAATCAATAAATTTAATTTAATTTTATTAATTTTGATAGTAGAATAACCCAAATTAATAATAATGCATCAAGCAGAAGAAACAGAATTAGTTAATAGGTGTCTGAAAAATGATGTAGAAGCTCAAAATAAGCTTTATAAAACTTATGCAAGAAAGATGTATGCTGTAAGCTGGAGGTTTGCAAGAGTAGGAGCAGAAGCAGATGATATTCTTCAAGAAGGTTTTATAAAAGTTTTTACAAAGCTAAATACATATAGACACGAAGGTTCTTTAGAAGGTTGGATTAGAAGAATAATTGTTAATACCGCTTTAACTTATATAAAAAAGCATGGCGAGTATAAACAAGAGATTGACATTGAGAATATTGGCAATTGCGATATTGTAGAAGATGAAGCAATTGCAAATTTATCAAAAGAAGACATTTTGAAGTTAGTTCAGGAATTACCTGATGGAAAAAGAATGGTGTTTAACCTTTATGTTTATGAAGGATATAGCCATAAAGAAATTGGCGAAATGTTGAATATAAATGAAGGAACTTCTAAAGGGCAGCTGTCAAAAGCAAAACAAATATTAAAAGAAAAATTGGAAAAAATTAATATAAAGCTTTATGAAAGAGTATATTAGAAAAGATGTTGGGGATTATTTTTTCGATCGTACAAACGATTTCGAAATGTCTCCTCCTGAGCATATTTGGGAAAATATTCGTAAGGAAATTACTATACCTCAAGCCACTGTTAAACCACATTTTATTAGGTTTTGGCAATACTATACTATTTCTGCTATAGTTGGAATAATTGCTATTTCAGCTTATTATTATTCAAATAATAGTAATAATTCTAATGTTATTGCTGAAAATATTGCTGTTACTACTCAAGAAACTACTGTTAATAATATTTTAAACGAATCATCTTCAAATACAATAGTCGAAGCTGAGAATAAAGAAGAAGTGCCAGAAATTAAATCAGAGATTGTTAAAGTTAAAAATGAAGATGCAGTTATTAAAAACGATTATATTGCACCAGTTGAGAAAGTTGTATCAAATAATTCAAATACAGAAAAAGCAAATGTTGCTTTAAATACTAAAGTAAGTGAAACTCAACCTTCAGTTATTAAAAGTGTTAAAAAATATAATATAAGTGCATCTGCTTTTGAAAATGTTAAGCAAATATTATTTGTAAATAATTTAGGCGAAAAAAGCATTATCGTAAATAATCCTAACCCAAATAAATTTGGCTTTTTTGAGGTTGATGTTACTAAATTAGTATCAGGTAGATATGAGATTAGAGTTGTTACAGATAAAGAAGAAATTAAGCATAAAATAGAAAACTTTTAGAATTTCTATATTTTAAGTTTACATATTTTAACTTCATCAAAATATTCCTCTTCATTTTTATTTGAAACTGTACGTCTGAATTTTATGTTCTTAACCAAAAGAGAAATATAATAAGAAGACTCTATATCATTTGCTTCTGATTCAGTTACTTTTAAATAAACTTTACCTTCAATTGGATTAAAAAAATTATTATCAGAATTAATTTCTTTTAAATAATTTTCACACTGTTCAGAGTTAATATTATTTGCTTCTATCAAATAAACATTAATAATTTTATTTGGAAAGCTATCAATGCTAAATGTCGCTATAATATCTTTATAATCAGCAATATCGTGATGTAGCTTGATGAAAATAAATTTATTTGCACTGATTTGCTGATAAACGCAAAGTTCGTTACAATAACCTCTTATAATTTCTGAATTTTGTGTAAAATCAGTACAATAATCTTTTGATAAATTTTCTTTGATTTCTGTTATTGCATTTTCAGAATTTGCCTCATTAACAGTATCTTTATCTTTCTTTTTCTTTTTCTTTATGAATGATTGTAATTGATAAAGATTAATTCCAAAACCAACGTTTGCCGAAAGATGAAAATTTGAATCATAGTAAGGATGTTTACTTTTATCAAGTATTGCAAAACCTGGGTCAATTGTAAAGCTGAATCCAAAATGTAATAAATTTTCGGAAATTTCAACACCTGCTTTTAAAGCACTACCATAAACAAAGGGAGAGTATGGTTCAAAGCCAATTTTTTCGTTATAATAATTATTTAACCATCCTAAATGAATTCCTAAAAATGGCTTAAACGAACTTCTTATATCAAAAAAATAATAGTTTGTTCCAAATCCAAAGTTATAGCTTTCATTAATTTGTAAACCATTTGTGGTAGTGTAGTGTGGACTGTAGCCTATACATAAATAATTTGCTAAATGATTTTTTCGATATTCGGCATTAATTCCATATCCACTATATGCAGTACCTCTTCCACCCTTTATTACAAATAATTTATCGAAATAATTAGCCCCCTGACTAAAGCAAAAATTAGCAATTAATACTAAAATTATTATATGTATGAAATACTTAAAGTGCATTAATTCAAATATTTCACAAACCTAACAGAAAAATTACATATTTAAAAGTTTTTTATATCATACTTATAATTTGTTAATTTGCAACAAATTCAATCCTTAATATATGAATGAAACTTATTTAATTCAACAAGTAATAAAGGCAATTAAAGGCTTATATCAGCATGATATTCTCGAAAAGAATGTTCAAATTTCAAAAACCCGAAAGGAATTTTCTGGAGATTACACTCTTGTTGTATTTCCATTATTATCAATTAGTAAGAAAAGTCCAGAATCGACAGCGAATGATATTGGTGAGTATTTAAAAAATAATTATTCTGCACTAGAATCATTTAATATTGTAAAAGGCTTTTTGAATTTATCACTTAAATCTGAATTTTGGATTGAAAAATTAAAATTATTTAATTCATTAAATGATAATTTAAGTTCGGCCAATAATAAAGTATTAATTGAATTTTCTTCTCCAAATACTAATAAACCTCTGCATTTAGGACATATTAGAAATAATTTGATTGGGCATTCAGTTTCAGAAATATTAAAAAAAGCTGGAAATGAAGTAGTTCGTGTTAACTTAATAAACGATAGAGGCATTCATATTTGTAAGTCGATGTTGGCATGGCAAAAATGGGGAAATGGAGAAACGCCTGCAAGTTCAAGCTTAAAAGGCGACCATTTAATTGGGAAATATTACGTTTTATTTGATGTTGAATTAAAAAATGAAATTGCCGATTTAGTTTCTAAAGGAAATTCTGATGAATTTGCAAAAAACAATACCTCATTGATGAAAGAAGCTCAAGAAATGCTTCAAAAATGGGAGAGGGGCGATATTGAAATTATTAGCCTTTGGAAAAAAATGAATTCATGGGTTTACGAAGGCTTCGAACAGACTTATAATGCTTTAGGAATATCATTTGATAAAATATATTATGAATCTGAAACATATTTACTCGGAAAAAATATTGTTGCTGAAGGTTTAAAAAAAGGAATAGTCGAAAAGAAAACAGATAATTCAATTTGGGTAAATCTAACAGATGATGGATTAGACGAAAAACTACTTTTACGTGCCGATGGAACATCGGTTTATATTACTCAGGATTTGGGCACTGCAATTATGAGATACAATGAATATAAACCCAATAAAATGATTTATGTCGTTGGAAATGAGCAAAATTATCATTTTCAGGTTTTAAAGCTAGTTTTAAAGAAACTTGGAAATGAATTTTCAGATTCTATTCAGCATTTATCGTATGGAATGGTCGAATTGCCCGATGGAAAAATGAAATCTCGTGAAGGAACTGTTGTTGATGCTGATAACTTAATTGATGAAATGATTGATACAGCACGACAGATTTCTGTAGAATTAGGCAAACTTGATGGCTTTTCAGATGATGAGAAAAATCAAATTTACAAAGCAATAGGCTTATCAGCTTTAAAATACTACATTTTAAAAGTTGACCCTAAGAAAAATATGACTTTCAATCCGAAAGAATCTATTGATTTTAATGGCAATACCGGTCCTTTCATTCAATATACTTATGTGAGGATTAACTCTATTTTAAGAAAAGCTAACGATTCAAATATTGAATATAAAAAAGTTGACAACAATTACGATTTAAATGAAAAGGAATTAGAATTAATAAAGTTATTAAATCAATATCAGTTAGTTATAAACGAAGCTGCATCAAGTTTAAGTCCTGCAATTATTGCAAATTATACTTATGAATTAGCTAAAGAATTCAATCAGTTTTATCACGATTTTTCGATTTTAAATGCAGAAAATGAAACAATAGTAAAATTCAGACTTTTACTAATATCTTTTTATAAAAATGTTTTAAAAGATGCAATGAGTTTGCTTGGAATTGAGATGCCTGAAAGGATGTAACTCTAAGAAAACAGTGTGTTTTTAGAAATCCCACATTTTAACCGAGCTTGCGAGCTCAACGAAGTTAAACTTCAAAAATCAAATAAATCTCAAATTACATTTCGACAAGCTCAATGTATCGCAATAGCGTAATATACAAACTGTTTTGAGGATTGGAATTTGTTTGACATTTGTTTTATCGCTCAAACAGCTTGCAAATTTATTTTGAAGTTATCACAAATTCTGTTCTACGATTCAAGGCACGGTGTGCATCGGAATCGTTTTTTGCAACTGGTTTTGTTTCGCCTAAACCTTTGTAGCTTATTCTCGAAGGATCAATATCCATTAAAACCAAATAATTGTAAACGGACTTTGCTCTTTCGGTAGATAATATCATATTTTGTGCATCATCGCCAACATCATCGGTATGTCCTTGAATTATAAACTTAATTGTCTGGTTTTCTTCCAAAAACTCTATAAAATTATCAAGCACAACAATACTTTCTGGTTTAAGGTTTGCAGAGTTAGTTTCAAAGTAAATGTTATTCAATTTAATCGTTGTACCAACTTCAATCTTTTTTACTTCAAAATTCAGTTTGGCTGGGATATCAATTCGCACTTCCATAGGCTTAATATCGGCAACAACATCAAGATGTGTCTGAGTTTTTGATACAATTGGTTTGATATACTGCGAAGCAAATGCATAACCGTCCTTTTTTACAGTAACAACAACATCTTCATCTTTTTTAACTGCAACAGCAAGAGCATATTCTCCTGTATTTTTATCGACTATTCCTTCGGTAACTTTTGCAGTTTTGATATTTTTTACAACAATTTTGGCATCGGTTAGGGCATCCCCTTTGTCGTTAACGAGTTGACCTTTCAGAAAAACTACATTTTCGGGACGAGCTTTTTCGTACAAATCAAATGAGTAAATGTCCCATCCTCCTTTTCCTGATAATTTATTCGACGAAAAGTAAGCCTCATGTCCATCGGTACTTACAACAAATCCCAAATCATCATCTTCTGTGTTTATAGGGAATCCAATATTTTCGGGCTCGCTCCACTTCCCAAAATCGTCCATTTTTGAAAAATAAATATCGTAACCACCAAGTCCAAAAAGACCATCAGAAGAGAAATACAAAGTTTGACTATCTGTATGAATATAAGGCGATTTATCATTTCCAGCTGAATTAATTACATTCCCAAGATTTTCAGCTTTCGCCCAATTTCCTAAGTTATCTTTTAAAGTTCGGTAAATATCAATACCTCCCAATCCTCCTTCTCTTGCACTTGCAAAATACAAAACTTTGCCATCGGGCGAAATCGACGGTTGCCCCTCCCATGTTGACGTTCCGTTAATATTTGTACCCATATTTATTGGAACAGTCCATTTGCCATCTTCATAATTTGATGAATATAAATCGCAGTTTTTGTATGGTTGACCTCCAACTCTAGTAAACTCACACATAGAGATGTACAGATTTTTATTGTCAATTGTTATAGTAACTCCTCCTTGGTCTTTCCCTGCATTAAAAGGCGAAGGCATTGCCATGCCATCATCAAAAATGGTTATTTCGGTTCCGGGCAGACTTAATAATTTGCTAAAAGAAAACTCATCAACATCGCAGGCTGCAATACTGTTCATATCTTGTTTCAAATACCTTCGTGTATAAAACGCCATTTCTCCATCAGGCGATATTAAAGGCAAAAACTCATCTTTACCTGACGAAACACCTTCCAACGTTTTTGGCTTAAAAGGAACAGGATGACTTAATAAAAATTTATATTTTTCGATGTTTTTAATGTATTCTTTTGACTCAGCAATTTCAACACTATTTTTATTGTTTCGGGCAACAAACTCTTTTAAATTAGTAAGTGCTAACTCATTTTTATGGTTTGTATAATAATATTTACCCAAATAATAATATGAAATATAGTCGTAAAATGCTGGACAATACTCAATAACTTTTCCATAATATTCGACTAGCTTATTTGTGGTTCTTTCAATTTTCCTTAGTTCATTAATATTTGCAGGAATTTTATCAAGTTTATCGAAACTAATTCCACCTAAAGTGAAATATGCATCAACAAATTCAGGTTCTACCTTTGTAGCCTCAATAAGTATCTGGATTGCCTCTTCCTCATTTGACTTTAATTTAGCAATTGCCTCATCGTATAATCGTAAAGCCTTTTTGTTTTTTATGGTTTTGCAATCGTCGCCACCATTAGTTGCAAATGAACTTACAGTAAGAATGGATAATATGTTTAATATTAAAATTAACTTTTTCAAATCACACCAACGATTATTGAAAACCAGTAAATATTATTAGCTAACTTTCTTAATTTAAATTACTTAATTTTCAAATTTTCAAATCTCCAAATAACTTAATTATTTAAACAATCCATTCAATTTTTTCTTTGCTTCTTCTTTAGCTTTGTCTTCGGCATCTTTTTTGGCTTTTGCAGCAGCTGCTTCTGCTTCTCGCTTCAATCTGTCGGCTTCGGCTTTTGCTTTTGCTTCGGCATCGGATTTCAACTTATTGGCTTTGGCTTCTGCATCTGCTTTTAGCTTATCGGCTTGTTCTTTTGCTTTACGCTCAAGTTCAGCTTTTTGCTTATCTAATTCAGCTTTAGCTTTGTCTTTTAAATCGTCAACTGCATTGCTTGCCTGATCTTTTAAATCGAGTTTAACGGTTGGATTGCTTGAAGTTCCGCCAATTAAAGCATTAATATCAATTACTTCTGAAGGGTTTATTGCTAATCCAGTTTTACTGCTTACCTGACCAAATAAATCATTAACTACTTCATTTGCAGCACCGCCAAGCTCACTTCTAGGGATTTTTAATTTTATTTTGAAATCAAGATTTTGATCTAAATCCATAAATCCACCAATATTTGCAACACTTTTTGAAAATTTAGTATCGAATGGTTCAACTGAAATTTTCCCGTCTTTAATGCTGAATTTCAAATTAATATCATTCAATGCCAGCTTTTTAAACTGATCTGCTTTTAATTGCTCGGCTAGTTTATCAAACATTTTTGAATTTGTAATTACTATACTTTTTGTAGCCAAAATTCCTTGACTTTGAAGCGAATTCATAACAGGCGACATTTCTTTATTGAGCAATGAACTTAAAGTAAACTCAGCAGAAAAAATTCCTGTACAATGCTCCCCAACTGGAGCTATCTTTTGTATAGTATTAAATGCTGCATAAGTTTTTTGAATATCAAAACCTGTCATTTTTATATTGAAATCAATATTTGGTTTACTAAGGTCTTTGGTGTCGTATTTTCCGCTCAAATTAATTTGACCATCGAGTAAATTCATGCTTAATCCTGATAAATCAACAACTCCATCTTTAATTAGAATTAAACCTGATGTATTGGTAATGTCAAGTTTATCGTAAAGGATTTTTGCAATTTTTGACTGCAATGTAAAGTCCAGATTTTTTGGAACTTCAATTACCGACATTGGAGTTACTTCGGCTGGAGTTGTTGGTGTAGCAGCAGTTTCATCGTCTGACATAAATTCGTTAAGGTCGAGATATGACGAATTGAAATTAAAATTCCCTTTAAGTAATTCATCTTTAAAGGTGTATGCAAGATAATTTTCGATTTTTCCTGTAAGTTCGATATTGCTTTTGCCAATTTCAGAACTAAAGGTTTGTAATTCCAAGTATTGTGGAGTAAAATTCAATAACGCATCAACAATTGTAACCCCGTAAGCCAAATCGTTGCTACTGTATTTAAAATTAGTAAGGTGCATGTTTCCAACCGCATTAAACTCTTCGTATTTTTCCTGCTCAATCGACGACATTTTTCCTTTAAGCGAAATATCGGCGGTTACTTGTCCGTCCATTGTCATACTATCAAGTGGAACAATGTCTTTTAAAGTTGCAAAGTCAATTTTTCCTGTAATTTTTCCGTTGATATCGGCATCGCTTACTGGAGTTTTAATCAACATGCTTATATCTATTGGATTCGATGCAAATTCGATATGAAACTTCTTAATATCCACAACTGTATGGTCGGTAACTCCATCAGGGTTATTAATGTCGATGTCGATATTTATATTGTCTGCTGATTTTGGAAGGTCGGGATATTTAAACATTGCATTTCCGATTTGCAATTTTACACCAAATGCAGGCAATGACGTTTCGTTGTAAATTCCTTTTGCAAAACCATTAAGTGCAAGCGTACCAGATGTTTTTACCGACTCAAAATCGGTCATGTAAACGGCAGGAACTAATGATAAAATATTTTTAAACTCCGTTTTTTTTGCATCGAATTTTAAATCCATGCTTATATCGTCGGTTGGCATTGATACAAAGCCATCTAAGCCAAGTTCAAGTTCGTTTAACTTAAAGCTATTGTTTGTGAATGTGTATTTCGAATCTTTCAAATTTGCTTCGAGGTCGGCAATAATTTCGATTTTTGTTTTGTTCAAATATTTTATACCGGTAAACACAACATCAATAGCATCCATTGTTGTAACTGTTTTAATATTAGTTACATCTTGCGTAAAATCACCACTAAGCGAAAAGTTGAAATTTTGAATTTTAGAATTCAAATCCATTGATTTATCGTTGTAAACAATATTTGCAGAAACTATTTCAAAAGTTTTTAACGACATTTTGAATTTTGTTGGCTCCGAAGATGCTGTACTTGTGTCGGCTGCCTCGTCTGATTCTTTTGCTATATCCCAGTTTGCTTTGCCATTGGCTAAAACTTTTGCATTGATATTTGGACTGATTAACGAAATACCATTGATTTTGATTTCATCGCCAAAAACACTCATAATATCGATGCTCAATTGAAGCGATTCGAGATTAATCAATGTGTCGTTAACAAAAGTATCGAGCCCAACGGTAGTAAGCTTGTTAAGCTCAAACCTTAAATCGGGAAACGAACTAAAAACTGTAAGGTCGTAAGATTGAAACTCAACTGTGGCATTAACATTATTATTAATTTGCTCAACAACAATATCTCTCACTTTGTCTTTAAAAATAAAAGGAACAGAGATTACAAAAGCAACTAATAAAATAATAACAACAAAAAACCAAACCAAAAATTTAACTATCTTTTTCATATTCAATATGTTTTAAAAATAATACTGAGCAATTTAATATATGTAAAAATATAAATTTAACTGACTTTGTGGTACAGTTATTAATAATTTGTTAGTAAGTTGATTGGGTTATTTAACTCTACTGTATAAATATGCTTGTTCATCTGAGGCTCTGCCTCAGATGATATTATCTTTACAGGTTGAACCTGTATTCATAATTTCGAAAGAAGTCAGTACCTCTGCCAGCAAGTATTTTTTTGTTTAAGGAGCTTGTGATAATGGTAGATTTGGAGAGGAGAGGAGAGAAAGAACAGTTGTCAGACTTGTTCATTTATTTATTTATTTATTTATTCCAATACTAATTTATTCGTTGTTTAATTTTCATTAATCTTGTAAAAAGCCTATTTATCTGGGAAGTATGCTTTTCAAATTTTAATGGTTGATTATTTATTATTGTTTGTAAATCTTTTTCAGTAAGATTTAAATAATTTAAAACATTTTGATAGTTTTCTGGTAAAGATGTAATGTCATCATTTGAATATAATTCTAATGCTTTTTCTCTTGAAATTTCGTCTCGTCTAATCATATTGCTATATTGACATAGCCTTCTCTCGTAACCATATATTTTATTTCTCACATAATTTGTTAGTGGTTCTGCAATGCAATCAAAATGTTTTGAATATTCTTTACTTTTATCTTCTTTCCAATCTAATTCCTTTGCAATAATTTCTCCCATTTCTTTGTCAGTTGGATTCTTGATATAAAACAATGGTTTAACTTCTTTAGCCATTTTTCCTAACTTTTTATTAATTGATAATAGAAAAAGATTGAGATTTGGATAAATTAAAAAATCATTTATTTCTTTTTTTGTCAAATCTGTATATTTTCTTAATATGTATTTAAATCTAACAATATCTTGTATATTATCTGGAACAAAAGAATCTTCTTCTAATGGAGATGTACCATAAAGAATAATTGGACAAGAATAATTTTTTGCTACCTTTATGATATTGGCCTTTGTCCCTATATCACAAGCACCACAAATGTCCCCTGAATATAAAAGTGTATTTCTATAAATCTTTTTTTGAACTTCTTTATCTGGTTTACAAAAAACATGTTTTACTTTTGTAATTTCAATGGCTCTTTGTATATTTTCTAATGCTATTGGACTAAATAATCCATTATCATATGTCATTGCTACTACATTTAGATTATAAACATTTACCGCTAAATGAAGGATATAAGTACTGTCCTTACCTCCGCTTAATGGGACTAACGCATCATATTTAGTTGCTTTATTTTTTGCGTTTTGCAATATATTTAAAAATTGATTTTCACCTATTGGTTTATATTTTTTTTGTACTACACACAAGGAACATGCTCCGTCCTCATTGAAAGAAATTCCTGGATATTTGTCATTTATAATACATTTACTACAAATTTTCATTTTATCAAGTTTTAAGTTTTTTTCAAAAAATTAGTATTGAGATTTTTATTGCAAATTTCATGGAACTGAATGGTAACTAGTTACTAAAAGTAACTGCCGATTTATTTTACTATTTTACAATCAATTGCTATTCGTTTTTAATTGAGTTTAAATGTTTACAAACGTTTACACTCATATTTTGCAAAACTAACAAAACTTTGTACCATAAAAATATAACAAAGTTTAAAACAAACAAAATTAATTCATTCTGTGTAAGTAAATTTAGGCAATACAATACTTATTAATTTTGTACCCTCAGTTTGTAAATAATTGCAAGCGTTTCACCGCTTTAATAAATGATATAATTTTTTGAAGTCTGGCATATATAAAGAGTTTTAACCCAATATATATAAGTTAGATATATAATATAATTAGTAAAATTTCAAATTGAACTTATCAAAATTTGAAAAAAAATGGCTCTTAAAGTTAATATGAAAGTTAGTTTTTTTATTGACGAATGTAGCGTATTACTTGACTAAAATTTCATTTAGACAATAATTACACTAATTTTCACTAATTGCACTCTGTCTCATATGATTAGATGAACCTGCAATTATAAAAATCAAACGAAGGCAGTGATTCAACCGAGCTGAAAAGTTTACAAATGTTAAGCTTTTCTAACAAATTCAGATTTTAATGCCATTGCACCAAAACCATCAATTTTACAATCAATATTATGGTCGCCTTCGACTAAACGAATGTTTCTAACTTTGGTGCCAGCTTTTATAGGTCCGGCGGCTCCTTTTACGGGTAAGTTTTTAATAACTATAACCGAATCGCCATCTTGC
>MEND01000230.1:46666-54498 GCA_001768975.1 Bacteroidetes bacterium GWA2_31_9
GGCAGGGTTTCATTTCTTCTGACATTATTATAAAATTTTGTTTTGCGAAAGTACTACTTCTGAGGTATGATGTCTAAAAAAAATCAAAAATTTAGGATTTTACTTTTGTTCTATAATTTCTTAAATAAACCAACAATCCTAATAAAAACAATGTTGGTCCAATACGCAAATGATGTCCTGTGAAATTTGAATTAAAATCTTGTATTAACGAATTAATTTCAAATACTATTGCAGCAAATGTCAGTAGCATAAATATTACAAGCAACATATTTTTACTTATTAACGACTTAAAATCGGATATTAATAAAAGACCAAACACAACAAAGAAAAAATAACCTATAAAAGATGAACTTAAAACTAAATTGTTCGAACTATGTGCTGCAAAATCAAATATTGGTAAAGGCAATGTTATCAGTGCTTTTTGAAACTCAAAACCACTAGAAGTATTAAATTGCAAACGAATAATACTTGAAAAAATTAATCCAAATATTAAAAACACAATCGAAAGTTTAAGTTTAGTTTTCATAGTTTTTGATACATAATGTAAGCATTAACAAAGCCTAAAGTTTTATGTCTGAAAGCTTCGGGAATTTCGCCAATAATATTGAATCCTATATCTTGCCATAATTTTACTGCACGTTCATTTGATTTTACAACAATATTAAACTGTATTGCATAATAACCCATTTTTTTGGCTTCAAGCAGAGAAAATAATCCCATTTGCTTACCAATTCCTTTTCCATAGATAGTTGGAGAAGTTGCATAGGCTGCATTAGCAATATGCGAACCCAATCCGGGTTGATTATCCTGAATAAACAATGTTCCAACAATTTTGTTTTCAATTAATGCAGTATAAGTATGTTTGTTTGCAGACATCCAATAGCTTAACATTTCCTCTTTAGTTGAAGAAGGCGAATATGCAAATGAATCTGCTTTGCAAATAATTGCATGCAGAATTTTCCAAATTTCATCAGCATCTGATGAAATTGCTTTTCTAATTTCTAACATTTTTTATTTTTCGTATTTGCTAATTGATGAAAAAACTCTAGTAATTCTTGTTTTCGGGATTTATCTAAATTATGCCAGCGAATTCCCTGAATAGCACCTTCCAGAGCATAAAGCATATTAATACAAATACCATTATTTTCGATAGTAGAAATTTTGATAATGGCATTTTCGCTTCCCATTTCTTTTAATTGCATTTCGTTTGTAACACCAATCATTACAAGCTTTTCGGCAAGTGTTTTTCCGATGTTTGGTAGTGTTGTAAGTTCTTTCATTTTTCTTTTTGTTAAACTGAGGCTCTGCCTCAGTTGTTTTTATCTTTACAGGCTCTGCCTGTATTTTAGGTATTATTAAAATAGCGTATTTTTAGAAATATCAAATTTCTAAAAAAATCACAGATAATACAAAATAATTTAAGCAATTTTCGATGTAATTATTAAATCTTTTAAAATTAAAATTATAAATTCAACCTTCAATATTGAATATTACATTTTTATTAATATTTTTATGATATTAATATGTCAATATTTCTTAAAATATTATATACTGTTTCGATATGTGCGATAGTCGCCTTTACGACTAATTCACAGACGATTAAATTCTTTCATTATACAACTGATGATGGTTTATCTCAAGGTTCAGTAAAAGCTATAATTCAGGATAATTCTGGTTTTATGTGGTTTGGAACCGATGATGGCTTAAATAAATTTGATGGTTATAGTTTTACAGTTTTCCAAAATAATCCTATCGACTCTTTTTCAATTTCAAATAATGATGTTAATGCAATTATCCAAGATAAAGATGGATTAATTTGGATTGGAACTAATTGGGGTTTAAACTCATACAACCCAATAACAAATAAATTTAATCATTATTTGCAAAATCCCAAAAAAGAATATCAACTCAGCGATAATGTTATTCAATGTTTATTTGAGGATGAATATGGTATAATTTGGATTGGAACAGAAAACGGTGGACTTGTTGGATTTGATAAAAAAATAAAAAAATTCACTGTTTATAAACAAAATCCAAATGAAACATCAACCCTTCCATCTAATAATGTGAATTGTATAATTCAAGCACTTGATGGTAATATATGGATTGGAACAGATATTGGATTTTCAAAATTTAAAAAAATATCAGGATTATTTGTAAATTATAAATTCAAAAACTCTAGCGACTCTCTTTTGGTTACAAAAAATAATAAGGTAACATGTATTTATGAAGATTCTCAAGAACGTTTTTGGATTGGGACAGATAAAGGAGGCATTAATTTATTTGACAGAAAAACAGAGCAATTTCAAAACTTTGGATTATTATCATCAGATAATACTGAAAATAAGAAAAATAGAATTAGAGCCATTATTGAAGACACTGATCATAAAATATGGTTTGCAACTTCTGCAGGCTTGACTTATTTCGATGAAGAGAAATTGAATTTTATACAGTATTACCAAAATCAGAACGATATTGAAGATAATTTTAGCTTAAATTTTAACGATTTATATTCACTTTATAAAGATAAATCGGGAAGTATTTGGGTTGGGACTTATGGAAATGGAATAAATGTTTTTCATCCTAAAAGAATCAAATTTAATCATTATCGAAAAAAAGATTACGACCCAAAAGAATTTACAAGTAACTTAATTCATGGTTTTGCACAGATGAAAGACGGAAGCATTATTATTGGAACTAATGGTGGAGGTTTGATGAAATTTTATAAAAAGCAAAACAAAATAATAAATTTAAAAAATGAGTACGATAAAATTCATAATGCAATACTTTCAGTTTATGTTGATAATGATGATATTATATGGCTAGGAACATGGGGAAACGGACTTCAAAAGCTTGATGAAAAAAGCAAAACTATTAAAACATTTGAACTCGAAAATAATAACACTATAAATAATACAATACTTTGTATTTACGAAGAAGACTCTTGTTTATGGCTAGGTACATACAGTGGTGGTTTGGTAAAATTTAATAAAAATACTGAAGAAATCGAATTCTTTAATACTGCAAATGGACTAGGGAGCGATAAAGTTTTTTGTATAACTGGAAGTAAATCAGATACATTATTCATTGGAACCAGATATGGTGGGTTAAATTTTTTTAATAAAAAAACAAAAACTACTACCACATATATGGCAGACAAGCAGTGTAATAATTGCATAAGTTCAAATACTGTTGTTTATATATACGATGACTTAAAAGGGAATCTTTGGTTGGCTACCGAATCAGGTTTGAATAAGTTTGAAAAGCAATCTAAAAATTTCGTTAAATACTTCAAGCACGATGGTTTGCCCAACGATCATATTTATTCAATAATTCCAGATAGCGAAGGCTTTTTATGGTTAAGTACAAATAAGGGGCTTTGCAGATTCAATCCTAATGATTCTGTAATTAACTCCGAATCTTTTTGCAATTACGATGTTAACGATGGATTACAAGGAAATGAATTTAATCAATGTTCATATTTTCAAAGTAGATCTGGAGAATTCTTTTTTGGTGGCACAAACGGATTTAATTCCTTTTTCCCTGTTAATTTAAATGATATGTATTTTAACCCACCAGTTTATTTAACTTCATTTAAAATATTTGATATAGAGCAGAATCTGGATACTAATATTTCGTTAAAGAAAAAGGTTGAGCTTACTTACAAAGAGAATTTTTTATCGTTTGAGTTTGTAGGATTAGACTATGTATTTCCAGCTAAAAACAAATTTTCATATAAGATGGAAAACCTCGACGAAGCATGGAGCAATCCTTCAACCAGAAGATATGCCTCGTATCCAAACATCCAACCCGGAAAGTATATATTTAGAGTAAGAACAATGAATAATAATCATCAATGGAGTAAACAAGAATATTCTATTGAAATTATTATTAAACCTCCGTTTTGGAAAACATTGCCATTTATTGTAGCTGTTATTTTATTCATAATACTATTAACTTTTTTGTTTTTCAGATTAAGAATACAGTCAATTAAAAACGAAAAGAAAATATTAGAAGAAAGTGTTAATCAGCGAACTAAAGAACTTATTAAAAAAAATAATGACATTACAAGTAGCATTATTTACGCCAAACGAATTCAAGAAGCTTTGTTACCAGAACATAAACTATTGCAAGAAATATTTGAAGAATCATACATTTACTATCGACCAAAAGATATAGTAAGTGGTGATTTTTTCTGGATTTCAAAAGTAGCTGACACAACAATTATTGCATGTGGAGACTGCACCGGACATGGAGTTCCCGGAGCTTTTATGTCGATAATTGGAAATAGTTTCTTAATGCAGATTGTAAATGAAAGGAAAATTACTCATCCAGGAACAATTTTGGTTGAACTGAATAATGAAATTATTAATGCATTGCATCAAAAAGACGGTACTCCAGAAGATAATATTGATGGTATTGACATTGCTATTTGCTCAATAAAAGATAATATTTTGGAATTTGCAGGAGCTAACCGACCAATTTATATTATTACAGATAATAGTTTACATAACTTTAAAGGCGAAATA
The DNA here is from genome assembly GCA_001768975.1 of Bacteroidetes bacterium GWA2_31_9. Lineage (GTDB taxonomy): Bacteria > Bacteroidota > Bacteroidia > Bacteroidales > GWF2-33-38 > GWA2-31-9. Next base: position 51,196 of record MEND01000230.1, read on the forward strand.
AACTCAATAGGAGGGACATTAACTCAAGTTGAAAAAAAATACGATACAACTCGGTTTAAACTCAAAAAAGGCGATACATTATACTTTTTTACAGATGGCTTCTCAAGCCAATTTGGTGGTGATGATGGCAAAAAATATTTATTGAAGAATTTTAAAGAATTTATATTTGAGATTAGCAAAAAACCAATATGTGAACAATACGCTGAAATAGACAATGAGCTAAATTCATGGATGTCAAATCACGACCAGATTGACGATATTTTAATTATTGGAATAAAAATATAAGAAAGCAACTCTACTGCTTTAAAATTTTGAAGCAATTCATTGCCTTATCGTCACTTACCCTTAATAAATAAAAACCAGAACTGATATTCTCAAAATCTTTATTTATTATAATATCATAATGTCCTGACTGATATAAAACTTTTCCGGTAGAAGCTATTTCATTACCTTTTAAATCAGAAATACTTAAAGCAAAACTGCTTTTATTAATAATATCAAAGCTTACGGTAATTTTATCGGTAAATGGATTTGGATATATTTTTAATAAAATTGTTTCATTATTTATTATTGGCGAATAAATTATTGAATCTGAATAAATTCCTTGATTTACACCATTAGTGTCAACATAAAAGTTAACGCCCGAAAATACAGTATCAGTGGCTGTTAAACTCAATGTATGAGTCGAAAACTGTGGTAAGCCAGGTATTTCAATATTTAACGAATATAATCCTGCCGGAATATCCAGAAAATCATATGTTCCATCGTTTCCAGAAGTAGTTACCATAATTGGTTCATCATCGGGTTCTTGCTCAAGAGTTATTTCGGCTCCCGGAATTGGCTCTCCATTAGCTGATTTATTTACAGCATGATAGGTTAATATTCCTGATATGTTACAATTTCCAATTGCAGGAGGTGTAAACTCTACCATTTTAATAATAATATTTTTTGTTGCTCCACACATCATTTGTACTATATTAGCATCAGACCATTTATAAGTAGAATCGTAATAACTGCTATGTAAAGAAGGGTAGGTTGCCGAATTTAATATATCTGCTTTCACAAAGTAATTTCCAATAGCTAGGTTAGAAAATAAAAAATTACCAGATGAACTGTTATTTGTATTTGCTTCGGAAATCAAATCGTGAGTATTAACATTGAAAAGCTTCACATTAGCATCATTTGCTCCAAAACTTCCTCCACTATAAGTTATAATTCCTTGTAATGTAGATGTGTTATTACATATTATTCCTAATGAAAAATCTTTGGAAATATCTGATAGTCCATTTGCTACAACAATTTTATTTATTGTATCATTAGAAATAATTGGCACATTTTCCCATGGTGTTATACCTTTGCGTGATAATAACCTCACTTTACTCGTAAAAGGTAGCGAAGTGAAACCACTAGCATTTAAAGTAATATTATAATTGATTGTTGCAGTTCCTGTTTGGTCTTTAATTTTCCAAAAACCATCAGTAAAAACATTTCCTATTAACCCAGTGGCTGTACTAATTGGTATTCCGACCGAACCCGGTGAGCTATTTACAAATTCACAAACAATTACATAATTTGTCCCTCCACTTAATGATGTAAATGTAAGATTTGCAGGATTATAGTTTGTAGAAGTTCCAACAGGAAATAAGTAATTTGGACCAACACTTACATAACGGGCAACTCTTCCAACAATACTTCCTCCAGTTCTATTTACAGTTCCTAAAATAAATAGAGTTACATTATTTAGTTTTGAATTTATAAAACCTCCATTTAGTTGCAATGATTGAATAAATAAATCGTTTTGCAGTCTTAACTCTCCTGTTCCATTTTTTGTAATTTTATTTATAGTATTTGTTTGAGTATTAACAAATGAAATGACTTGAATAGTATCGCTACTAAAAATAAATCCCCCGGAAGTAGATTCTATAGATAAGGCACTTGCAATTAAATTTCTAGAAACACTAAGTTCATTTGTTCCAAGATTTAATATGCCATTTATTGTTAAGTTGTTAATTAAAACCGTACTAAGATCAAGAGAAATGTTATTTCCTGCTAATATTATTACATTACTTCCTCCTGTTGGCACGCAATTACAATCCCATGTTGAAGTATTACTCCAGTTTCCACTTGCCACAGATGTTATTGTAGTTTGAGCAAAAGTGATAATTGGAAAAATCAATGTCAAAATAAAATATAATGTTTTCATATTCTTATGTTTATTGCTTGTTAATTACCTATACCCATTCACCTATACCCATTCACCTATACCTATTTCCCTAATTAAATTGTTATAACCTAATTCCAATTACCAAAATATCATCAACCTGTTCGGATTTACCCATCCAATTTTCTATTGTATTTTTCAGAATATTATGTTGCTCTTTCATAGGCATTTCACTTACTTCAATAAACAAATTTTTAAATCTTTTATACATAAATTTTTTATCCTTTTCGCCACCAAACTGGTCGGGATAACCATCAGAAAACATATATAGCATTGATTTAGATGGCAAAAACATTTCGGTTGATATGAAATCTTTTTCTTCTCCCATATAAATTCCTATTGGCATTTTATCGGGTTTCAACTCAAGCAGTTTGTTGTTTAATTTCGTTGAGCTCGCAAGCTCGGTTGTTGTTTGATGTTTAACTTCGTTGAGCTCGCAAGCTCGGTTGATGTTGGCTGACGCATCACTAACCTTGAACTCTGAGAGGGTTTTGAACCCTGTTAGAGTTTCATTAGAAGTGAAATTAACATCTTGTTCATCTGACAATCCAGAAGATTGTGTTACTGGGCAAACTATATAAATCGAATTATTTGCTCCCGAATATTGAACATATTTATTATTAATATCTAAAATACAGAGTGAAATGTCCATTCCGTCTTTTGCTTCTCCTTCTTTGCCAGTTTGATGTAGCGAGTTTATTATATTTGCTCTTAACTGATTCAAAATTTCAGACGACATATTTTTATTATTTTCAAACGACATACTGATAGTAATTTCGTTCAATAAAGTTATTCCAAGCATACTCATAAACGCCCCTGGAACTCCGTGTCCTGTGCAATCTGCAACAGCAATTGCTACATAATTTTCTCTTTTAGTTATCCAATAAAAATCGCCACTAACAATATCACGAGGTTTATTTAAAATAAAATGCTCTGGTAATAACGATGATACTAATTCGTCGGGAGGAAAAATTGCATTTTGAATTCTTCGAGCATATACAATACTATCAGTAATTTTTTCCTTTTGCTCATTAATTTGAATCATTGCCTTATGCAATTCTGTTTGCTGACGACTCGATTGT